>JALZDN010000002.1 GCA_030862525.1 Actinomycetota bacterium
ACCAGCCGCAAAGGTGAGAAGCTGTGGACTGATGATTCTGGGTAGCCACTACCAAACAGCGCTGGTGATGGCGAAGATCTGGATGATCTCTCACCTGGCCGAGGCGGCCCTGGCGATCAGCGAAAGAATAGCCCGTGGGCAGCGGAACTACATCTCGATAGTTCTCGCCGATGCTCACTACTACCCGACGTCTGACGGCCTGGAGACGGCCTGATCGGTCACGACGTCGAACCACAGCATGTGTACGCACCCTTTAGAGCCTGTTCCTGAACTGATCTTGTGGTGGGCGTGTCTGCGCTGGTAATTGAGGAACTCCTGGTAGATCGAGCGGTGTCGAAGCGCCGTTCTGCCAGGAGTTCCGTTGTTATCGTGCCGCATCCTGCCCGCTGACGCTGCTGGGGCTCGGGCATGTTGTCGTCTGGCGCCGTTTCACCGTGTTGGCGGGCTAGCGCGGTGTCGTCGGTACCCCTCAGACACCACCGATGCGCAGTGGGCGGTGATCGATCCGTTGCTGCCGGATCCGGCGTGGCTGGCGGGCAAGGGCGGCCGGCGAGAGGTCCATTGTCGACGCGAGATCGTGGATGCGATTTTCTATGTGGTCGACAACGGCATCAAGTGGCGGGCGCTGCCGGTGGACTTCCCGCCGTGGTCGACGGTGTACAACTACTTCGCTACCTGGGAGGCCGCAGGGGTCACCCAGGATGTGCTGGATGATCTGCGCGATCGCGTCCGCCTAGCCGAAGGCCGCACGGCCGCACCGTCCGCGGCGATCATCGACTCGGCCTCGGTGAAGGCGGCCGAGACCGTGGGAGTGGCCAGCAGAGGCTACGACGCCGGGAAGAAGATCAACGGACGGAAACGCCATATCGCGGTGGACACCCTGGGCCTGCTGCTATGCGTCATCGTGACGGCAGCCTCGGTGCAGGATCGTGACGGCGCCAAGCCCCTGCTGGAACTGCTGGCGGCCTCATTTCGGCGCATCCGCCTGGTCTGGGCTGATGGCGGCTACGCCGGCAAACTGCTGGCTTGGGCATCTGAGCGACTCCACCTCAGCGTGCAGATTGTGAAACGCTCCGACAATGCCACCGGATTCGTGGTCCTACCGAGACGCTGGGTGGTCGAACGCACTCTAGCCTGGATTGCCCGACACCGACGATGCGTCCGCGACTACGAACGACTACCCGCCCACCACGAAGCCATGGTCCGCTGGACCATGATCCACATCACCAGCCGACGACTCGCCAAAAAAGTTTAGGAACAGGCTCTTAGACCGCCGAGCGTCTCGTCGGTACGGCTACCGGTCGTCCTGGGTCTCCGAAGGTGGCTGGGTGGCCGAGGTTCCGCCGAGGCCGGGGACCAGATCGGCCGGGTCGGGTACGTTCGGATCGGCCTCGGGGCCGCCCTTGGGCGGATCGGGTTCTGGCACCCCGACGAGGTTGTCGGCGTTGGCGTCGGTGTTGTCGGCCATCGGGTGTTCCTTTCCAGGCCTCTAGAGGTTCCCGGCAACGGCCCGCGGCAAACATTTCGGCGGCTCATTGTGCTGTTCGGCCGGGCGGATCTACCCCAGAACTTGTCGGGCGCCTTCCCGCCCGACCTCGCCACCTCGCTGAACAACCTGTCCGTACAGCAGTCGGAGACCGGGGGTCGGGCCGAGGTACTGGAGCCGATCACCGAAGCCGTCCCGATCCACCGGCAGCGGGGACACATCCAGGTCCATCGCGGACAGCTAGACACAATTGTCGGAACGCTGGCCTCGGCGGCGAGCACCATGATTAGCCGCAACCAGCGGCCCTGGGGGCACGAGTTGGCCTCCTCAGTCTCGGCGAAAAGCGGCCTGATCCCCGGTACTGCAGGACATCGGGCCCGAGCCAGCCCTTCACCACCCCGCGACTCATCGCCGTTATCCGACGTGATAGTGGCTCCCGGGAAGCACGGGGAATCCGTTCGGGATCCCGCAGAGCCCACCAGGCGGTGTCTATCGGTGTCGGGACGGTGAACTTGTTCTCAGCTCATGCAGGTCATGCTTCAACCCGGGCGGCCGCAGCGACCGCCCTCCTGGTGAGCACCCGGGCGAGATGCTCCCGGTAGTCCGCGTCGGCGTTGCCGTCCGACATCGGGCTGGTGCCCTCCGCAGCGTGTTGGGCCGCCGCGCGGATTGTCTGAGCATTAGCCGGTTGACCGACCAGAGCCTGCTCGACGCTGGTCGCCCGGACCGGGGTGGTACCCATGTTGGTCAGTGCCACTCGCGCCTCGACGATCGATCCGCCCTCTGTCCGTACCGCCGCGGCAACCGCGACGATTGACCAGGCCTGCGCGACCCGGTTGAACTTCTCGTAGTGCGCGCCCCAGCCGGTTTTCTTCGGGATCCGTACCTCGACGAGCACCTCATCAAGCCCTACCGCCGTAGTGAACAGACCGAAGAAGAAATCCGCGGCCGGCACGGTGCGCCGCCCGCCGGGCCCGACTATGACCATTTCGCAGTCCAGCGCCACCGCTGGGGCCAACAGGTCACCGGCGGGGTCGGCGTGCACCAGGGCGCCGCCGACGGTGCCGCGGCGCCGGATCTGCGGATCACCTACCGTCCTCGTGGCTGCTGCCAGCAGCGCGGCGTGCTCCCCCACCAGCGGGTCGTTGATCACGTCATGGTGCGTGGTCATCGCGCTGACGACGATGGCGTCGCCGTCATCGCGCACCCCGCGCAGCTCGCTGATCTTGTTCAGGTCCACGATCGTCGTTGGCGCCGCCAACCGCAGCCGAAGCACCGGTACCAGGCTCTGACCCCCCGCGAGAACCTTGGCGTCCTCACCGGCCTCGGACAGGGCCTGTACAGCTTCCTCCACAGAGGAGGCAGCGATGTAGTCGAACGATGACGGGATCACCGGGCACCTCCGCTGTTGTCACTGGCCTGCGCATCGATGGAGCCCAACCCACCACCGGCAGTGGGCTGGGTGGTGTGCTCCGAAGTGGACTTGGTAACTCCGCGGGCCGACTGCACCGCTCGCCACACCCGCTGCGGCGAGCACGGCATTTGGATGTCGGTGATACCGAGGTGACGCACCGCGTCGATGACCGCGTTGACCACCGCTGGGGTGGAGGCGATAGTGCCGGCCTCGCCTACCCCCTTAACTCCCAGCGGGTTAGTGGTGGACGGGGTCTCCGTGCGGTCGGTCGTGAAATGCGGCAGGTCCGCCGCGCTGGGCACCAGGTAATCGGCCAGTGTGCTCGTGATAAGCGTGCCACCCTCGTCGTAGATAGCCTCCTCGAACAGTGCCTGCGCGATGCCCTGGGCGATACCGCCGTGCACCTGCCCGTCCACGATGAGCGGGTTCACCACGCGCCCGACGTCGTCCACGCACACGTAGCGGCGGATCGACACCCAGCCGGTCTCGGTGTCCACCTCGGTGGCGCATAGATGGGTACCGTGCGGGAAGGAGAAGTTCTGCGGGTCGTAGGTGGCATCGGAGTCCAGGCTGGGCTCGACCCCATCGGGCAGGTCATGCGCCGCGAACACGGCGAGGGCGATATCGGCCACTGTCGTGCTCTTGTTGGTGCCCTTGATGGTGAATTTGCCGCCCCCGTACTCCAGATCGGCCTCGGAACACTCCAGCGTGTGCGCCGCGATCTTGCGGGCCTTCTCGATCACCTTCTCGGCAGCCTTGACCACCGCGATGGCGCCAACGGTCAGTGACCGCGAACCGTAAGTGTCCATTCCCTTGTGCGAGGACTGGGTGTCACCATGCAGCACCTCGACGTCCTCGAAGGAGACACCAAGCTGGTCGGCGACGATTTGGCTCCACGCGGTGTCGTGTCCCTGTCCGTGCGGCGAGGAGCCGGTAACGACCTCAACCTTGCCGGTGGGTAGCATCCGGATCGAGGCGTGCTCCCATCCGCCCGCGCCGTATGACAACGAGCCCAGCACCCTGGACGGCGCCAGACCACACATCTCGGTGAAGGTCGAGATGCCGATACCCAGCTGCACCGGATCATCAGCCTCCCGCCGACGGTGCTGCTCGGCACGCAGAGCGTCGTAGTCAAACAGCTCCTTCGCCCGTGTGGTGGCAGCCTCGTAATTCCCCGAGTCGTAGGTCAACGTGGAGACCGTGGTGTATGGGAACTCCTCGTGCTTGATCCAATTGCGCTCCCGCAATTCGAGTGGCTCGATGCCGAGCTCGACGGCAAGCTCGTCCATCATCCGCTCGATGGCGAACGTGGCCTCCGGGCGTCCGGCGCCGCGGTAGGCGTCGGTGGGGGTCTTATTGGTGAACACGTTTGTGCAGGCGAAGTGGTAGGCAGGGATCTTGTAGATGGAGTTGTACATGAATGCGCCGAGGATCGGTATGCCCGGGCTAACCAGGCGCAGGTAGGCACCCATATCGGCAAGCAGCTCGACCTTGAGACCGGTGACGGTGCCGTCGCGGCGGGCGGCGATCGTGAGGTCCTGGATCTGGTCTCGGCCGTGATGTGCCGAGACCATCGACTCGGCGCGAGACTCGGTCCACTTGACCGGCTTTCCCAATCTGCGGGCGACCAGGAACGTGATGATCTCCTCGGGGGTCACCTGCAACTTGCCGCCGAACCCGCCACCGACGTCGGGTGCGATGACCCGAACCTTCTGTTCCGGAACGCCCAGGGTCAGCGCGATCATCACCCGCAGGATATGCGGTACCTGGGTTGCCGACCACATCGTGAGCTGCTCGCCGGTCGGGTCGACCACGACGGAGCGCGGCTCCATGAATGCAGGAATCAGGCGCTGCTGGCGGAACCGTCGCTTGACCACCACCTCAGCGTCGCGAATGGCGTCCTCGACGTTGCCTCCGCTGCCAGCCTGCCCCGAGTCGAAAACCCACAGTGCGTTGCGGTTGGTGCCCAGGTCCGGGTGCACCAGCGTGGTGCCGTCAGCAAGCGCAGCCTCCATGTCGAGCACCGGCTCCAGCTGGTCATAGTCGACCGAGACGGCATCGGCAGCGTCCCTGGCCGACGCCGCATCGCGGGCCACCACGATCGCGACCCCTTCACCGACGAAGTGCACGGTGTCAAACGCGAGCGGAGGCGCTTGCGGGGCCTTCATGTCCGGGGTGACAGGCCACGCGCAGGGCAAGCTGATTCCCTCGGCGCCGAGGTCAGTGGCGGTGAACACACCATGCACACCGGGCAGTTGCTTGGCCGCGTCTGTGTTGATTCTGGTGATCTTGGCGTGAGCCAGCGGGCTGCGCACCACGGCCATGTGCAGCATCCCGGGCAGTGTGATGTTGTCCGTCCATCGGGTCCGCCCGGTGATCAACCGGGCGTCCTCCTTGCGCTTACGGGCGCGACCGAACTCGGCGGTCGCCGGCTGCGCGGTGGTAGTCATCAGTTCCCACCTCCAGCAACAAGGCTGCGCTGCTGTGCGGACACATCCATAGGCGCGCGCTCAGCGGGCGTCATCTTCTGCGCGGCGTCTTGCACGGCACGCACGATGTTCTGGTAGCCAGTGCAGCGGCAGAGGTTGCCCTCCAGGCCCTCCCGCACCGTCTGCTCGTCCGGGTCTGGATCGTCGCCGAGCAGGTCGATCGCCTGCATGATCATGCCGGGAGTGCAGAAGCCGCACTGCAAGGCGTGGTTGTCGTGGAAGGCTTGCTGCACCGGATGCAGCTGGCCATCGCGGGCCAGACCTTCGATTGTCGTGATCTCACTGCCGTCGACCTGGACCGCGAAAACCGAGCATGACTTCACGCTGCGGCCATCCAGGTGAACAGTGCATGCGCCGCAGTTGCTGGTGTCGCAGCCGACGACGGTTCCAGTCTTTCCCAGCCTCTCCCGTAGATAGTGCACCAGGAGTGTTCTTGGTTCGACGTCGTCGACATAGGAGACGTCGTCGACCATGACGGTGATGCGTGTCACGGGCCTACTCCTCGTCCGGTCGTACACTGACCGCATGTGGTGGGTAACTCTCGGCAACCAAGGCCACCGAGCAGCTGCCACGACGGTGTGGCAGCTGCCCCCATCCCACCGCGCTTCCGAGACCACCGCAATCGCAGCGGCGTATCAGGACTCGCAGGTCAACGTTCGGGTCATGATCCGCTAAAAGTCCCGCACATGCGGCCCGACATGGGAAGAGGCGCCACGAGCACGGCTGATACTCAATGCTGCCCACAAGACCGTTCCGGAGGCCGCCATCGCCCTTTACAGCGCGGTCACATCGATCGCTAGTCGTTCACCCGTCGAGCAGAGGTGGGCTAACCGCAACCGGAGTGCAGCCTGCGTTGTCCAGGCCGAGGGCTCAAGGTGGTAGTCCCGGAGGCGCTGTGGGCGGTGCAGTAACAGTCGGCCCCCTGAGGGTGAAGCGTTTCGAAGGAGCGTGTTGCTGTGCCGAAGTACGCCGTGTTGTTCCGGTTAAAGAGTGAGGCCATCAAGGCGATGATGGACAAGCCAAGCGACCGAGCCGCAGCTGTGCAACAGCTTCTCGACTCCGCCGGCGAGACCCTAGACGCCTACTATCTGACGTTTGATCAGTACGACGGGCTGGTGATCTACGACCTGCCTGACTCGTCGTCTGCAGCCGCCGTCAGCTTCGCGGTAAGCAGTAGCGGCGCCTTGCCCCCCAGGCGCCCCGCCCGACCCTCGCCCAACACTGGCTGTAGTGACTGACAGCGGTCAGCAGTGCTATACAATGGTGCTGAGGATCGCGGTGATCAGCCGCTGTGTGCGACTCTGGGATCGCAACCATGATGGCAGCTCCAGTAGCGCCATGATCTCTCGGCGAGTACCTCACCGGTCACGTTTGGCCATAACCGTTTGGCCTTCGCGGCGGCGGTGGCGGCCATCCGGTCCGTGACGTGTTGGTCGACTTCCTGGGTGAGCGCGGTGTGTGTCAGGCATCGGAGTCCGTTTCAGTTAGCCACTCGTTTCCTGGGCTTTTTGCAAGGCTTCGATTGGGCGCGTACCGGCCGCTCGCGCTCAGTAATCCGCCAGGCCTGGCGGCCCAGCTCCACCAGCTCGGTCAGCAACACCGAAGCGTCCGCGCCCGCAGCCGGTGTTCAGGGGAGGTCGTCGACGTTCTCGAACGTGGCGTCGACGGCTGTCAAAGCGCAGGCGCGAAGTGCGTCGGCGGCCTGACGTGCTTGATCACGAGTGAGATCAACGCTGTGCTGACGGACTGTGAGAGTGATGTACGGATCGAGATCGTTCGCCTGCACGGTGAGAAGGTCCTCGCCGGTCACGGTGCTGAGGTGGACCGAGGCAATCACGATCTTCTCCCTTCTGCGCTGCGGTCGCCAGGCCGCCGGCTCTTGGTCGGGGTAATGCGTTGTTGGAGCCGTGACACTTGGCTGTCCGAGTTCGATTAGGCCGTGCCCTATAACAGAGCCGGTCTCCCAGCCCTCTGATACAACAGGGCAGCCACGCGGTGGCCGCGGGCTGCTTGGGCGTCGAGATGGACGCAAAGCAGTCGATGGGCTCGGCTTCATCGGTGAAGATCTGCATGGGGTCCCAGGGCGGCCCGAGGGCATCCAGGACAGCGGCCAGGCGGGGTGCCTTCATGCGCGGTGACATCAACGGTGGACGCTGGCGGTGGCCTCTTTGGCGCTCAGGCCGCCGGCCGCGCGGTGCCGGTCGAAGCTAGCCGGCCGATGGTCGTGTCGGGCCGGTTGGTGTTGAAGGCGTAGATGCCGGCTGCGTGACTCAGGCATCGCGTGGTGTCGGCGGCGAGGGGCCTCAGCCTGCTGCAGGTGCCGGCTGGTCTCCGACTCACCTCATCACCAGGCGCCATCCGGGTCGGGTTCTCTGGGCGGCGAGATGGCGTCCGAGAAATCCACGCGTGCGTGGGAGGCGGCCTACCGGCAATACGGCCGTGCCTGGGAAACCACGGCTCGTTCCGCTAAGGGCGATCCGGCGGCAGCCCGGGAGATGGCCTCAGCGTCTTGGGCGGTGGCGGCGGCGTGGCGGCAGATCGCGGCTGCTGACCGACAACCCACTGACCAAGGTCAAACGGGCGACACCGAAGATGATCGAGCAGGTTGACCCGCGTGTGGTCGCAAATCCGGTCCAGATTCGGGAGCTGTTGACAGCAGTGACCTATGTCGGTCGGCGTAACCGGGACCGGGGCGCACACCTGCAGGCCTTCTTTGCGACCGTGTACTACTCGGCTGCCCGTCCGGCTGAAGTCCTGGCGCTGCGGGAGACAGACTGCAAGCTTCCCGACACCGGCTGGGGCGAATTAGCGCTCGGCGAGTCGCGGCCGGCGGCGGGGAAGCGGTGGACGGACTCCGGGGAGGTGCACGATCGACGGGGCCTGAAACACCGCGGCGTCAAAGACGTGCGCATTGTCCCAATACCACCGGTGCTGGTAGACATCCTGCGCGCGCACATGGACACCTACGGCACGGGGCCGGATGGTCGGCTGTTCCACTCACCGAACGGTGGGGTAGTCGGTTCGTCCACCTACTACCGGGTGTGGGCGCAGGCGCGGAACTACGCGTTCACACCAGCCCAGGTGACGTCACCGCTCGCGGGGCGACCGTATGACCTGCGGCACGCGGCGGTATCACTGTGGCTCAACGGTGGCGTGCCGGCGACGGAGGTCGCGGAGCGGGCAGGCCATTCGGTGGACGTGCTGCTGCGGGTCTACGCCAAGTGTATCGACGGCCAGCGCGATAAGATCAACCAAACTATTTGATGGGCTGCTTTGACTGATCTCGCTCGAGATCATCATCCGGGGCATTGTCATGCCGCGTCTGTGCCGCAAACGGTGGCAGAGGGGGCCTGACAGTGGCAGATGATGACCGATGTGCGGGCGCTTGCGGGGCGGGATCGGAAGCAGCCTTTTCCCTGCTTAACTAGGGTTCCCGCTGGTTGTTGAGGGGTGATCGGAGATCGCCGGCAAGAGACCGCAAGGACTTTAGGAAACCGATGCTCTATCCCCTGAGCTACGAGGGCCGACCTGCGGCTTTGCCGGGCGCAGCCTACCGCCCTAGCTCTGGCCCCCGGGCTTGGCTGGGCCGCAAGGTCCACGGCCGATGCCGCGGGCAGTGTCTCATGGTCGTGGTTGCTGTGAGAGTGGCGGTGATCCGGTCATTGATGGCGGCCCCTGTCCGTCGACGCAGTTGACGTAGCTCTTCAGCAGCACCGCCACGTCGTGACCGAGCCGCTGGGCGACCTCGGTGGCCGGGACGTTCGCCGGGTGCTGGCTTCTGTTGGAGGGCCCGTCGTACACGTTCGAACACCTGTCAGGCGTCTCCGGCTTCGAAGGTCTCCAGGTGTGTGCAGAGCAGGCTGACCAGATCGGCGGGGGTCGGCACGGTCCTTACCGTGTTGGATGCTCATTGCTTGAGCGCGCGACGCTCGGCGAGCCTCGCCAGCGGCTGTATCAGGTCTTGCCGACCCCGCCGCGGACCGATCGACTACGGCGCCTGGCCTTCGCCAGCCAACTAACCCAAGCCCTCGACACCGCACGGTTTCGCGCGTTCTGCATGGGTATTGGTGTTGATCCGCTGACCTTCGCCACCGCCATCTCACTGTGCTCACGATCGACGCACCGTTGTACTGATGAGCTGTTTGATCAAGCGGCTGGCACCAACGCCGAGGGATCGATCCTCCCCGTCGTGCCACCCCGGATGGCACCGAGTTGCCAAGCCAGGCGAACCAGCCGGTCAACGTGGTCACTGACACCGAACAGCGGTAGCCGAAGGGTCCGATAGCCAGATTCCCAGCTCTCGACGCGGGTACGGTTCCCGTCACCCGCTCGGTTGTCAAGGCCCAGGCCGCACGCGGTCATCGGGGGAGCGGCGATGCCGGACCCGTCGCGAAATCACGCGGTGCTGGGCTACTCGAGGCCGCAGGATGTCTGCCACGACCTCAAGGCGTACGGCCACACCATCAGACCGCAGAAACGGGTCCGGCCGTCTCCACCTCAACTGAAGTCGATCCGTGACCCGTCATCTCAGCTCAGACAGTCTCGATTGGCTAGAAATTGCCTTGAATCAAATATGGATATGTCCGTTATCGAGCAGCGGTACCGGCACGGCATTGGAGAACAGTCCGACCGGCATCGCTGGCAGGGTGAACCAATTGAGGGTAATGTTCGCCGGGACCGATTGCTCTTCGTGCGCACGGCATCCCCGCCCGCGTCGTTCTCGGCCTCACCACGACACGGCTGTCGTCCACGCCGGGACGGGACACCGACATGACGTCAATCCGTATCACCAAACCCGCCCAGATTACGCCGATGCGCACTGCCGAGGTAGTCGAAGGCCAGCGAGCGCCCGGTGGCTCATCTAACGTGCGTGACCGCGGCGGCGTTGCGCGCGCACCGGGCACGGCGCCGCACTCACTGCCGGACTGCCCGTTGCCGGCAGTGGTGGTCAACCCGAGCAACGTCGGTGACGTGGCGAAGCTGCAGACCCAGATCGCCACAGTGTGCGCGGAGCTGGGGTGGGCGTCTCCGCTGTGGCTTGAGACCACCGTCGAAGACCCCGGTGGTGGTCAGGCCAGAATCGCACTAGCCGCCGGCGCCGACGTTGTCCTCGTCTGCGGCGGGGACGGCACGATCCGCCACGTGGCGCAAGTCCTCGCCGGATCAGGCACCGCACTGGGCCTGCTGCCCGCGGGCAGCGGCAACCTGCTGGCCCGCAATCTCGCCATTGTGCTGGGCGACACGGCCCGTGCCACCCGGATTGCGTTGTCCGGGAGCAACCGTGCGATCGACGTCGGCCGGGTAATGATCGATGACCGCGCCGAGGAGCAGGTGTTCATGGTGATGGCCGGGTTAGGCTTTGACGCGGCAATCATGGCCGGCGCACCGCACGAGATGAAGGCTCGACTGGGCCCGCTTGCGTATTTCATCTCCGGACTGCGCGCACTGAAGGGTCCGAGGGCCCCGATCGACCTCGCTGTGGATGGCCGGATTGAGCCGCGCCGTCAAGTCCGCACGGTGGTGGTCGGCAACTGCGGCAGGCTTCTCGCCGGGCTGGTGTTGATGCCCGCGGCGAGGGTGGATGACGGGTTGTTGGATGTCGTCACCATCGGGCCGAAGGGCATCTTCGGATGGCTGGCGGTGACCGCGCGGGTGCTGGCTCGGCGCTGCCGGGGTCATGAGATTGTGC
Source organism: Actinomycetota bacterium (assembly GCA_030862525.1). Classification (GTDB taxonomy): domain Bacteria; phylum Actinomycetota; class Actinomycetes; order Mycobacteriales; family Pseudonocardiaceae. Next base: position 11,079 of record JALZDN010000002.1, read on the forward strand.
AGCACTGGCAAGGTCGCACCGTCATCATCAGCACGGAGGCTCCGGAGTTGGCCCAACTCGATGGTGACCCGGTGGGTGAAGTGCGGGCGTTGCGGATGCGCGTCGACCGGGGCGCCCTGCTGGTGCGCGTCTAGCCGTCCCCGCTGCAAGAATGTTGAGCATGGCTGAGACACCTGCGGGTTCCGCCGACACGCCTCCGCCGTGCCCCCCTCGCCCGTCCGATCCTTCCGAGCTCGGGTTCGTGCGCAGGCCCATGGTGCGCTGGCTTGATCCCCACCAACTCATTGACACCGCTGTCCGGGTGTTGCTCTCAGGCGTGTTCAGCTCCTACGCCGACAACCGCGAGTTGCAGGCGCGGGAGCCGGCCGAGGTCCCGGACCGTTCCGGGGAAGCCGATCTGTGGCTGGACTACGTGGCCGACGTCGGCGACGGGTGGAACCCGACTTACACCGTGGCCAGGCTCCTGGCCACCGAAGAGCTCAAACTCGACTGGGACGGCGAGACCTACGCCACCGAGCGGGGGCGGATCCTTGTCATGGGGGGCGACCAGGTGTACCCGGTGCCCAACGCCGCGGAGTACGAAAACCGCATGCTCGGTCCGTATCAGGCGGCGCTGCCGTGCGTTCTCGGAGAAGCTCCTGAGCTGTTTGCCATTCCGGGAAGCCACGACTGGTATGACGGGTTAGCCAACTTTACCAGCATCTTTTGTCGCAATCGCTGGATTGGTGGATGGCGAACGCGCCAGCGCCGGAGCTACTTCGCGGTCAAGCTCCCGAACGGCTGGTGGCTGTGGGGCATCGACATCCAGTTCGGTGCCTACATCGACGAAGCCCAACTGCAGTACTTCGTCGAGGTCGCCGTCGATCAGGTAAGGCCCGGGGACCGCATCATCTTGTGCATGGCCAAGGAGGTCGAGAGCGGCAGGAAGCAGGAGGAAGTCCATTCCGACCGGGATGTGGAGTACCTCGAGCGGGAGATCATCCGGCCGAGTGGCGCCCAGCTGTTGCTGTACCTCAAGAGTGGACGGCACCACTACGCCCGCTACCAGGAGGAGGATGGCGCCCGCCAGCACATCACCTCGGGCGGCGGCGGCGCCTTCTTGCATCCCACCCACAGCCTCCCCGAACGTATGGACATCCCCGGGGCAGAAGAAGCCACCGCCTACCGCAGAGCGGGCACCTATCCGTCACCGGCGGTATCGAAACGGCTGAGGAAGCGGATCTGGCTGCTTCCTGCCTACAACCTTCCTCTTGCGGCCGTTTTCGGCACCGTCCAAGTGCTGTTGGCGTTCATGCTTGGACTGCATCTAGGAGACAATCACGTCTCGCTGGGTTTGGGCGACTTGCGTGGGGCTGTGTGGGAGAGCCCGACGTCCTTCCTCCTTATTCTGCTGATGATCGGGTCCTTGGCCGGGATGGTGCGTTTTGCACACGAGGCCAGCGGCGTGGGGCGATTTATGCTGGGGATGGCCCATTCGACGCTGCAACTCGCGAGCGTGGCCGGGATCATGATTGCCGCCTCCCGGCTGTCGTCTGCTTTCGGGCTTGAGGGCGTGTGGTCCTTGGTCGCCTTCCTCAGCTTGGTCGGCGTGCTGGGTGGCATCGGGGGAACAGTGGGGCTGTCGGGCTACCTCTGGGCTACCAACTGTCTTGGCTTCCACGGAAACGAGGGATACGCACCCCTGCACCATCAGGACCTCAAGCATTTTCTCCGGCTACACATCGAAGCCGACGGTGCCCTGACGCTGTACCCGATAGGCGTCGACCGAGTCGCCCGGCAATGGACACTGTGCCCGGACGCGCCTGCACATACTCCCTGGTTTGCGCCTTCTGACTCTGAGCCCGAGCCGCATCTCATTGAAAAGCCAATCACGATCAATGGTCGACCAAGTCCAGAAAGCTTCGAGGCTGATCCGCAGCGTATACCGTCATCGTAAAGCATCTCGTCCGACCTATTCGCAGGCCAAGCCATCATTGTCACGGTCGAGCCCGGATCGGTAGCCCTGGTCACCTTGATGCAGGGAAGCTGCACCGGCGGCCCGGGCTGCGGAGCAGTTTGCGTAATAGGTCGACCACTGGAGCCGCTGGAAGCGGACTTGCCGGAGTAAGAGCCACCCGAGCCGGAGTAACCACTGTAGGGCTCGCAGGCGACACCGTCGTTGTCGCGGTCGAGTCCGGCGTCTAAGGTCGCTCTCAGGCTGGGGGTACACACTGGCCGCATGCGCATCCTCGTGGTCGATGACGACCGGGCGGTTCGGGAATCGTTGCGCCGGTCGTTGCAGTTCAACGGCTACACCGTGCAGCTGGCGGGCGACGGCCAGCAGGCCATGGACGTGCTCGTCACGCAGCGCCCGGACGCGATGGTGCTCGACGTGATGATGCCGAGGGTGGACGGTCTGGAAGTGTGCCGGCGGCTCCGCGGCAGCGGTGACGACCTGCCCATTCTGGTGCTCACCGCGCGGGACGCGGTCTCCGACCGGGTCGCCGGTCTGGACGCCGGTGCCGACGACTATCTGCCCAAGCCGTTCGCACTGGAGGAGCTGCTCGCTCGGTTGCGTGCGCTGCTGCGCAGGTCCCCGCCCGAGCATGTGGCCGGCGGCAGCCCGACACTGTCCTTTGCCGACCTCGTGCTCGACCAGGGCACCCGCGAGGTCGCCCGCGGTGATCGCCGGATCAGCCTGACCCGTACCGAGTTCAGCCTGCTGGAGCTGTTCATGCGACATCCCAAGCAGGTGCTCACCCGCGGCCGCATCCTGGAGGACGTCTGGGGCTACGATTTTCCCACCTCCGGCAACGCCCTGGAGGTCTACGTCGGGTACCTACGTCGCAAAACCGAGGCGGCCGATGAACCGAGATTGATCCACACTGTGCGGGGGGTGGGTTACGCATTGCGCGAGACGCCCCCGTGACCCGAGCAGTGGCTCAGGCAGCCGACCCGAACATCGGGAATCGGCGGATGTCGCTTCGCACCAGAGTCACCGCATTCACTGCGGTCTGCGTCGGCAGTGCCGTCGCGCTGGTGTCGCTCGCCGGATTCTTCACAGTCCGCACCAGTCTCTATGACCAGCTCGACACCACACTGCTGCAGCGTGCCGATTCGCTGCGCAGCACCCTGGCCACCGCCGAGCAGCTCGGTGGCATACCGCAGAGTTTCTTCAGCGCGGCCGATATCCGGGTCGGCCTGCTCGAACGCACTGGCCGTGGCGTCGTGGGCGGCGACCTGCAGCTCGGCGCCGACGAACTGGCCGTGGCCCGGGGCGAGCAGCCCCAGTCGCTACGCACCGATCAGGCGCGGGATCTGCGGGTCGCCGCGGTGTCTGCGGGGCCGGGCGCCGCTCTGGTCGTGGCTCAGGGGCTGGACACCACGCGCGACACGCTGTCCCGGCTCGGCCTGGTCTTCATCCTGGTCGGGGGAGCCGGCGTGCTGCTGGCCGCAGCCGCGGGCACCGCGGTGGCCCAGGCTGGGCTGCGCCCGGTGCAGCGGCTGACCGAAGCGGCCGAGCGGGTCGCTCGCACCGGCGACCTGAAACCGATCGCGATCTCCGGAGACGATGAGCTCGCCCGGCTCACGGGCAGCTTCAACAGCATGCTCGGCGCCCTGGCGGAATCCCAGGAACGCCAACGCAGGCTGGTCGCCGATGCCGGGCACGAGCTGCGCACTCCGCTGACCTCATTGCGCACCAACCTGGAGCTGCTGGCTGCCTCCGACCTCCCCGACGCGCCGTCGCTGTCCGAACAGGACCGCAAAGAGATCTCCGACGACGTACGGGCCCAGGTGGAGGAGTTGTCGACGCTGGTGGGGGACATCGTCGAGTTAGCCCGCGAGGACGCCCCCCAGGTGGTGCACGAGCCGTTGGAGCTGCCGGATGTGGTGGAGAGGGCGCTGGCCAGGGCAGGCCGCCGAGCACCGGATGTCCGCTTCAAGGCCGACCTTGTGCCGTGGAGCATGCTCGGTGACGCCAACGCGTTGGAGCGGGCCGTGCTCAATCTGCTCGACAATGCCGCCAAGTGGAGCCCCAGCGACGCGACGGTGACCGTGCGGCTGGCGCCGACGGGCCACGGCACGGCGGCACTGAACGTGGCCGACGCCGGGCCGGGGATCGCCGAGGCCGACCTTCCCTACATCTTCGAGCGGTTCTACCGCTCACCAGATGCCCGCACCCTGCCTGGCTCCGGGCTGGGATTGGCCATCGTGGCGCAAGTCGCCGCCCGTCACGGCGGTAAGGTGCGGGCTGGCCGAAGCCCGACGGGCGGTGCACTGATGACCCTCGAACTGCCCGGCCGACCATCCACATAACACCCCCAGGGGCCTCACATGGATATCTCAGAAAACCAGTCCACCCTAAAGACATGACCGACGAGACTCCGCGATCGGCGCGGCCTGGTGATCCCCCTGATCCCTCCTGGCCAGGCCCCGGTCAACCGGGACCGTCCTGGCAGCCGGGTCAGGGCTCGGCATCGGGTTGGAGCAGGCCCTACGGTGCCTCGCCGCCATATGACAGCGCTCCCACCGAGGCTTGGGCCGCCCAACCCGGCGGTATGGCACCGCCCACCGCACCGATCGGCATGCTGCCGCCAAGTTCTCCCGGTCCGCGCCGCGGCGGAATCGTCAAGGGTGCCGTGGTACTGGCGCTGATGGTGGGACTGGCAGCGGGAGGCGTCGGGGGCGTCGTTGGTTACCAGTTGGCCGGCACTGGCTCCGGTGTGATCAATGCACTGGATCAGCCCGCGGTGGGAGCCTTGCCGGCCGCGAACTTGCCGGAAGGGTCGGTCGAGCAGGTGGCGCAGAAGGTGACGCCGAGCGTGGTGCAGCTCCGGATACGCGGCCCTCGAGTTGACGGCGACGGTAGCGGCATCGTGCTCAGCACCGACGGCCTGATCCTGACCAACAACCACGTGGTGGCGCCGGCCGTGCCCGGCGGCGAGCTCGTCGCCGTCTTGCAGGACGGCCGCTCAGCGCCGGTCCAGATCGTCGGTCGGGCACCCTCCTTCGACATTGCGGTGGTGCGGGCGCAGGGCCTCGACGGTCTGATCCCGGCTCAGCTGGGGAGCTCCCGCGACGTCCGGGTGGGCCAGGAAGTGGTGGCAATCGGCTCGCCATTGGGTCTGTCCGGCACTGTGACCAGCGGCATCATCAGCGCTCTTGAGCGGCCGGTGCGGGCCGGCGGCGAGGGCAGTGGTCAGGACACCGTGCTCGATGCGATCCAGACCGACGCTGCGATCAACCCTGGTAACTCCGGTGGACCGCTGACCGACATGCAGGGCCGCGTGATCGGCATCAACACCGCCATCGCCTCACTCGGCGTCGGTAATGGGCAGGCCGGCTCGATCGGGCTGGGTTTTGCGATCCCGATCGACCAGGCCAGGCGAATCGCCAACGAGCTCGCCCGCACCGGGCAGGCAACCCAGGCCATCCTCGGAGTGAGCGTTCCTGCCGGACGGCAGGAGGACGGTGCGGCGGTGGTCCAGCAGGTCGTACCCGGCGGTGCTGCCGCTGCTGCCGGGATTCAGCCTGGCGAGCTGATCACCAAGGTGGACAACCGGGTGATCGTTAACGGTGACGCGCTGGTCGCGGCGATCCGCTCACATGCCCCAGGTTCCCAAGTCGAGATCACCGTCAAGAACGCGGCCGGGGCCACCCGGCAGGTTCAGGTCACTCTCGGCAGCCAGCAGGTCGAAGCCCGCTGATCGCGGCATGGGGAGTGGTGAGTGCCGGCCAGCACCGGGTGTGGTGACCAGACCTGTTTCTCGGCTCGGATGCCGCCCGGCTACGGTGCTCGTCATGGAACACAGCGTGCGCAACCTGGGGCGGGCTCTCGTCGTGATCGTCGACGACCGAGTGGCGCACGGTGAGCACGAAGACGCCACTGGTCCGCTGGTCACGGAGCTGCTCGAAGAGGCCGGGTTCGTCGTTGACGGCTCGGTTGCGGTGGCCGGCGAATCGGTGGATATTCGCAACGCCCTGAACACCGCGGTGATCGGCGGCGTGGACCTGGTGGTGACCGTCGGCGGTACCGGGGTGTCTCCACGGGACGTGACCCCGGACGCCACGGCCGGTGTGCTGGACCGCCCAGTTCCGGGCATCGCCGAGGCCATCCGTGCCTCTGGGCTCGCCGCCGGCGCCGTGGACGCAGGCCTTTCTCGCGGGATGGCTGGGGTGTCGGGCAGTACTCTGGTGGTCAACCTGGCCCCGTCGCGGGCGGCGGTCCGCGACGGGATGGCCACCCTCACGCCGCTGGTCGGACGGGTGATCGATGAGCTCTCGTGGCCGGACGAGGGCTGAATAGCCGACACGGCGGGCACCGTGAAGGGCGGGGCAGCCACCGCGGCGGGCCAGAACGGGGCGCCGTTGCAGGCCCACCGGGTGGGGTGCTGGTTCAGGGCCTGCCGTTCACCCTGCCGTTTCGGTTCAGCACATCCTCGACCACCTGGCTCACGTTTCCGATCCGGTCGTGGTAACGCCCGCCGGTGACCTTGTCCACAGTGGAGACTGCGGCCTCGACGCCCTTGACGGCGAAGGGGACGGCCTTCTCGACGTAGGGCGCGGCCTTCTCCCTGGCCTGCTCGACCATCGGGCCGGCCCTTTCGGCGACCTTCTCGGCGTACGGGCCAGCCTTGTTGATGGCTTGCTCGACCATCGGGCCGGCCATCTCCTTGGCCTGCTCGACGTAGGGCGCGGCCCTCTCCATGGCCAGCTCGACGTAGGGCGCGGCGCTCTCCTTGGCCTGCTCAACGAGAGGAGCGGCCTTGTCGATGGCCTGCGCCACGACAGGGCCGGCCATTTCAACGGCCTGACCCACCATGTCCTTGATCTTGTTCCCTAAAGTCATGTTCGGCGCCCTTTCGCTCGTGGTGAGGAACCCATCCTGGCACTGAGATGGAGTAGCGGGAAGTGATCGGCACCTGACTATTCTGTGCGACCATGCGGCCGGGGAGGATGTCACCGTGAAAGAAACAGCAACCGGCCACGCGCGGAGACTGCATCACGTGTTCGGGGACGTCCTGCCCGACAGCACCGCCGACGACCGGCCCGACGAGGAGCCGGACGAGCGGGACCGATGGCTGCGGGACAACCGGCCCCCGCACCACGACCGCCTATCCCAGGATCCCCATCCCACTACCTCAGTGCAGGGTGACGGTCAGGGTCTGGGATAGCGAGACTGCCGCAACCCGAGTCGCCGCCACCGGGTCGAGTGCGACCAGCACCAGCCGGCCGTTGCGCTCCCCGCTGCGCGTGCCGGCTTCCAGCACCGCGAGCACTCGGGCGCTGCGGGCCAGCACCACCGGCTCGTCTTGCCGCTCGCCTACGGTCACCACGTCTACCGCGGCACCGGGATGCAGGAGTGCGGCGACGTCTGGATCGGCAAGCCGCAACGGGACGCTCACCGCGTCCGGCTCCGCTGAAATTGTTCGGGCCAGATCCGGACCGGTCAGCCGCACATCGGTCAGCGGCTCACCGCGCCGGACCGGTGCAGCCAGCGTCCGGCCCAGCACAGCATTCGGGGTCCGGGCGGCACCATCGGGTACCGCCTGGGTGGGTACCCCGCGCATCGTCACCTCGGTTGCGTTCAGCACGGTGCCCGGAGCCAAGTCCCGAGCAGTGACCACCACCGCGACGGTGGATCCTTTCCCCGAAGCCAGCACCAGCACCGCGGCGACCACGATGAGCACTGCGGCAGCGGCCCGGCGCAGCAGCAGGGTGCGACCGAATCCGGACCCACGCCACAGCACATCCCATCGCTCCCGCAGCAGCGGCGCCAACGTGCGCGGTCCACTGTGGTGCCATCGCCCCATTCCGGCCTCCCGGCTCTGTCCAACACGGCTATGGCCGCGACGCTAGACAGGATTCGGCTGGAGCCGGTTCTCACGACGTGCAGGCTGTGGAAAACCGAATGGGTGGGGACAACTCCCGATCACGAAGTGGTGGCCGCCGAGCCCGAGGGTGACGAGGATGATGCCGAGCCGGACTTGGACTTCGAGTCGGAGGTGGGCTTCGACTCGGATCCCGGCTTGGGCTTGCCGTTCGAACCCGACTCGGACTTGTCCTTCGAACCGGACTCGGGCTTGCCGTTCGAACCCGACTCGGACTTGTCCTTCGAACCCGACTCGGACTTCTCCTTCGAACCTGGCTCGGCCCCGCTGCTGGAGCGGCTGTCATTGCGATAGAAGCCGCTACCCTTGAACACGATTCCCACCGAGCTGAACAGCTTGCGCAGCCGGCCGGAGCACTGCGGGCAGTCGGTCAGCGACGAATCGGTGAACTTCTGCACCGTGTCGAAGTGGTGCTCACACGCGGTGCACGCGTAGGAGTAGGTCGGCACGTCTCGCCTCCACGTACTGGCACTCTGCACACGAGAGTGCCAGTACGATGATGCGCCAGCGCGGTGCTGCTACGCAAACGTACAGGTCAGGGCCGCGCGAGCGGGAGCAAACCTCTCCCTGGGGTCAGGGCCGCGCTGACCGGAACATCGTGCGGCTGCATCGGCAGCGAGGCGAGCACCTCGTCGTCACGAACGATGGCTACCAGCGGGACGCCCGGAGCCGCTAGCGGCAGCGTCCGATCGTAGTAGCCGCCGCCGCGACCCAGCCGAACCCCGTGCTGGTCAACGGCCAGCGCCGGCACCAGCACCAGCACCGCGGTGGCGATCGCCGCGCAACCCAGCCGCGGCCCGAGGGGTTCGTACAGCCTGAGCGGCCCGAGCCGAAGCGACGCCGCGCCGGTGTACTCAGCCCAGTCCAGCGGCACAGGGTCATTTGGGCCCGGCCCGGCAGCGACGCCAACTCCAGGATTATCGACTACGGGCAGTAGCACCCGGCAACCGCGGCACACCAGGCCGTCGAGCAGGGCGGGTGAACCCGGTTCGGCGCCGACCGGCCAGTACGCGCACACCGTACCGGGCCGGCCCAGCGGCAGCGGGGCCGCAGCCAGGGCGACCGCCTCCGCCTCCCGCACCGCCACCGGCACCGCCCGGCGCGCCGCGGTCAGCCGCCGCCGCAGCTCCCACTTGGCGATCTCGTCCACGTAACCGCCCGACATGCAGACTTATCGGGGCTA
>JALZDN010000038.1 GCA_030862525.1 Actinomycetota bacterium
CCACGCGGTCGGACGGTCACGCGACCAAGCAGCCACCGCCGCCGTCTTACCCCAACCAGCCCCACCAATCACCACACAAACCCGAACCTGCGCAGCACGACCCAAAAGCTCATCCACCGACGGCCGCTCGACCCACCCCCCCACCAGGCCAGACACCTCCAGCCCAGCAGACACCACCACCCTAAAAACCCCCGCTTATCTCACACCCTCCACACCGACCGCAGCCAGGCGTGGTATGGCAGTCGACCAGCCGGACCGGGCAGTCGACTTCCCACACACCTGACTTGATCGAGCTCATCCAACTGACCCAGAAGTGCGCCCCAGCATGGGAACGATCAATGGCTACCACAGCCTGACAGTACCTCCATCACCTTATGTTCAGATGACAGAAATTTCCTGTTACTCAGTGCAAGATCGAGGCCGATCCGGCACCGCTCTGTGGCCGGTATGAGATTGCCAGACCGATGGTCGGAGTCGTGCACTCATGTGCCTGCACCGCGCCTGCACTCAGAAGAGGATCTGATGGCACGACGCCAAGCGCCCACTGACACTGAGCACCCGACCCGCAGGACGGCGAGCAGGGGTCACCGACCCCGCGATCGAATCCACCCGAAGCGCGGCGATGCAGCGCACCTGCGGTTCGTCCTCCCGCGCCTCGGCGACATCCAGCCGGCGCACCGGCACACAGTTGGCCGTCCCACGGCGCTGCAGTTCGGCGAGCGCAGGAAGCTCAGACTCGTCCACGGCCACCACGAGCCTGCCGCCGATGTCAACCGGCAGGTCCGCCTGCGCGCATAGAAGTTCGGCCGGTGTCGTACAGTGCCCAGCTGGACTCCTTCTCACAGACCGTGACGCACGGGGTGCCCGACAATCCCACCCCGATGACGCCGACGTGCACCATTATATTTTCACCACCTCACGCAGACCTGTGGCTGACGGTACGGAGCTCGCCTACACTCTCCAACAGGCACCCGCTGTAACGGCGGTTGCGAGCACGAAGTCTTCCTACAAAGTGAAGTTCTCGGGAAAGAAGATTAAGGGGGATCGTATGAGGATAGCGGAAGTCTTCACATCTGGTCACTATAGCAACGGCGATGGCTGCGTCTGCGAAGACAACTTCAACTTCGGCGAGCCGGAAAGCACCGACTACGGTTTCGAAAGCCGTAATCGCCCTGGGGGTAACCGGGCCGACTTCAACGATCGCGACTTTCCCGTACCGATGTTCAGGGGAAATCGGGCGGGCCCGATCTCGTAGACGCGGCGACACGGTGAGGTTCTCACCGGCGTCCAGCCCGTGGGGGAGTTGGGCGTCGGTCAGAACCACCTTCCCACCGATGAACGTGCCGTGACCTGCGAGTCCGGTGCCCAATGTCGTTGGTGAACACGAGCACTGCGGGATGGGCGCTCATGGTCGCACCGTTGCACACCGTGACGCGTGGCGTCCGGCGGCGAAGCGCGCCACCGCGATTCGACGATCTCCGCTTCTGACGGCTCCGGCCGGGACTACCACTTCATCTCTGCTAGACGCGTACGCGGATTGATATTGTTGCGCTGTTACACAGCGCTCATAAATGGTAGCTCTTGGTAACCTTCATAGCGTCTGTTGACACAGAGTGAGGATCACGTGTACGACTGATTACGTTGGGGTCGCGGTCACGCCAGATCGATCGTCTGGTTACCGCGGAGGTGCCTGGAGCACCGTGGTAAAGGGAAGTCCGCTTCGGGGGGACATGGGGGGCATTGCTGCTGCATCAACTGTCCCGAGCGGAAAGAAATATTCGGTTCTCCTCGGAACAGAGGTTCCCAGGAAAGGCGATAGAGGGGGATGCATGAGTATCTCGGGGATTTTCCAGTCTGGCTACGGCTACGACGACCACGATTACTGGTACAAGAAGTACCACCACGACTACTGGAGCCACAAGAAGCACCACCACCACGACAAGCACGACCACCACAAGCACGACAAGCACCACCACGACAAGGACCACGACGACTGCTAGAGATCCGTATCGGGATCGCTGGTCTGCAGGTCCTCGGTGTGGCCTCCACCCCCTCAGCGGGGTGGAGGCCACCGCGGCCGACAAGGCCGGTGAGAGATCAGAACCACCTTTCAAGGATGAGCGCGAGGCCGTCCTCGGAGTTGGGCGCTGTGATCTCGTCGGCGCAGTCGAGCACAGCGGGATGGGCGTTGGCCATCGCCACCCCGCAGCCGGCCCACTGCAGCATCGACAGGTCATTGGGCATGTCGCCCAAGGCCAGCACATCAGCTGGCTCAACCCCCAGCTCGCTGGCCAACCGGGCCAGCCCAGTGCCCTTGGTGACACCGGGCGCGGAGATCTCGATCAGGCCGTGGCCGGTGGAGAACGTGACGTTCAAGGGTGCCCCGAGTTCGGCACCGAGGATCTCCCGGACCGCGGCGGTCATCACGTCACTGCTCGCATCCGGTTGGCGGACCAGCAGTTTGATCGCGGGTCGGCCGAGCAGCACATCGCGCGGCGCGGGCGCGGAATCCGCGCTGGGCCAGGGGTGGGTGTAGTCCGGTTCGGCAAGGAAGTCGTCGAGCCCGTTGAGCGTGGCACTGCCGGTGGGCAGCTCAACGGCGAGCTTCGCGCCCGGTAGCGCGGTCGCCACCACCTTCGCCGCGTCCCGTAGCTGGAGCGGGTTCAGGGTCGCTGAGTACCTGATGCGGTCGGTCGCGGCGTCATAAAGCACCGCGCCGTTGGCGCACACCGCATAGCCAGCATGTCCGAGCTGCTCCACGATCGGCGGGATCCACCGCGGTGGCCGACCGGTGACCAGCACAAAAGGAACGCCGGCAGCAAGCACCCGATGCACCGCGGCCCGGGTGCGTTCGGAGATCCGATCGGTCGGGTCCAACAAGGTGCCGTCCACGTCCGACGCAACCAACCGGGGCCTCTGCATAAACTCGACCCTACGTTTCCCGCGTCTCCCCCTCCCACGCCCGGTGTGTCGCGCTCTCATGCCCGGTGTGTCGCGGCGCCTTGCCCGGTATGTCGTGCCGGCCTGCACGGTGTATCCGCCGCTGGTGCACGTCAGGCAGTGATCCGATTGCCGGCTCAGGCAAGCGGTGATCCGAATGCCGGCTCAGCCGGCGGTGATCAACTCGATGCCGCCCAGTGCGGGCCGCAGTGCCTCAGGAACCCGCACCGAACCGTCGGGCTGCTGGTGGTTCTCCAGGATGGCGACGATCCACCGGGTGGTGGCGAGCGTGCCGTTGAGGGTGGCCGCGACCTGCGGGCGCCCGTTCGTGTCCCGGTACCGGGTACCCAGCCGGCGGGCCTGGAAGGTGGTGCAGTTCGAGGTGGAGGTCAGCTCACGGTAGGCACGCTGGGCCGGCAGCCAGGCCTCGCAGTCGAACTTGCGCGCCGCCGAGGATCCCAGGTCACCGGCCGCCACGTCGATCACCCGGTAGGACACCTCGATCGCGGCGAGCATCTGCTCCTCCCAGGCCAGCAGGCGTTGGTGTTCGGTCTCAGCGCACTGCGGCTGGCAGTAGACGAACATCTCGACCTTGTCGAACTGGTGCACCCGGATGATGCCGCGGGTGTCCTTGCCGTAGGAACCGGCCTCGCGGCGGAAGCACGACGACCAGCCGGCGTAACGCAACGGCCCGCCGGACAGGTCGATGATCTCCTCGGCGTGGTAGCCGGCCAGCGGCACCTCGGAGGTCCCCACCAGGTACAGATCGTCATCGCGTAACCGGTACACCTCGGCGGCGTGCGCACCGAGGAACCCGGTCCCATCCATGATCTCCGGACGGACCAGTACCGGCGGGATCATCAGGGTGAAACCGGACGCCACCGCCTGCGACGCGGCCAGCTGCAGCAGACCGAGCTGAAGCTGCGCGCCAAGCCCGGTGAGGAAGTAGAACCGGGACCCGGAGACCTTCGCGCCGCGCTCGGTGTCAAACAAGCCCAAAGCGGTGCCGAGCTCGAGATGGTCGCGCGGATCGAAATCCCACTCCGGTGGCGCCCCGACGTGCTTGAGCACGACGTAGTCGTCTTCCCCACCGGCGGGGACCCCGTCGACGACCAGATTGGACACCGCGCGGTGCGCGGACAGCATCGTCTCCTCGGCGCCGGCCTGCTCCGCTTCGGCGAGTTTGACGTCAGCTGCGAGCTGCTTGGCGTGCGCAAGCAACTCATCACGCTCGGCACCGCGCGCCCGGCCCACCTGCTTGCCCAGCGCTTTCTGCTCGGCGCGTAGCGAGTCGGCGGCGGCAATGGCCTTGCGGCGCCGCTCGTCGGCGGCGATCAGCGCGTCGACGGCAGCCTCATCCTCGCCGCGGGCGCGCTGCGAGGCGCGTACCCGGTCGGGGTCCTCCCGCAGCATCTTGAGGTCGATCATGGCTGGTCAGCCTAGTCCGCGCCGTTGAGAGAGCACGGCGGCGGCCTCGAGCAGCATCCAGCCGGACAGCTGCACCGACAGGTCATTCTCAGCAAGGCCTGGACGGGGTGGCTGGGCGGGAACCGTCCACTGTGGACCAAACACTGGCCCGCCGTCGGCGATGATCCGGTTGGTCCAGGCAGCCTCGGCGGAGTCCAGCACCAGGCGCGCTGCTGTTCCACCGGCCGGAACAGTGGCAGCCGCCAGCGCCAGGTAGCGCGCCAGGATGCCGGTGAACAACCCACCATCGCCTCCGCCGTGCCCACGCAAGACACCGCCGTCGGTGAGGTGCTCAGCCACCGCGCATACCGTGCGGTCAGCCTGTGCGTACCAGCGCGGCGCGCCGGTGGCCGTGCCCAGCTCGACGCAGGCCCCGAGCAGCACGCCCTGGCAGTAGCTGTAGAAGGTCCGTTCGACGGTGCGCACGGACCCGTCCGGATTCACCCGTGCCCCGTCGAAGACCAGGCCGGTGTCCGGGTCGATCAGGTGCTCGAGTATCCAGTCCACCAGGGATGCGGCGATGCCCACGTTTCCCCGCCGGGCGTAGAAGATCGCGGCTGGGCCGGTGGCCGGGACGTTGACGAAGTCGTCACCGACCCGCCATCGCATCCCGCCGCTCGGGCCCCGGCCGGACCGCAACCGGTGCATGATGGCCTGCTCAGCACCGGGTCTACGGATTCCGGCCCGCGCCGCGCTGCGTTGCAACGCCAGACCCAGCCAGGCGATGTCGTCGTAGTAGTTGTTGACCCAGCCGGTGAGATTGCGCAACCGAATGCCGCGAACCAGCGCCGCGACGGTGTCTTGTCGCCACTGGGTCGCGGCGCGCTGGTAGGCGTCGAGCGTGCAGTCCAGCAGGTGCGCCTGCCACCAGTAATGCCACTGCACCGACCGCACCGGCCAGCCGACTCGCCCCAGCCGAGCGCCAGGCAATCCCCACAGCCAGTGCAGGTGCCGGGTGTGCACCGCGCGCTCGGCCGCACCGGCCCTGGCGGCCCACACATTCACCAAGCACCTCCGAGGTCGGCATGCTGGCGGATCCAGGCATGCATGGCGATCCCGGCGGCGACGCCGGCATTGATCGACCGGGTGGAGCCGAACTGAGCGATCGAGACGGTCAACGCGGCCCCAGCCCGAGCCGCGGCGGTGAGGCCCGGGCCCTCCTGCCCGAACAGCAACAGGCAACGCCGCGGAAGGCTCGCCGTCTCCAGCCGTCGCGCCCCGGGAGCATTGTCCACGGCTACCACGGTGAGGCCTTGCGCGGCGGCATGCGCGAGCAGCCCAGCGACATCGTCATGGTGGCGCAGGTGCTGGTAGCGGTCGGTGACCATGGCGCCCCGACGATTCCACCGGCGGCGGCCCACGATGTGCACCTCGGCCGCGGCGAAGGCGTTCGCGGTGCGCACCACGGTGCCGATGTTGTGGTCATGGCCGAAGTTCTCGATCGCGACGTGCAGCGGATGCCGACGGCCATCGATATGGGCAACCACGGCGTCGCGGCGCCAGTATCGGTAAGCGTCGACAACATTGCGCCGATCACCGTCGCGCAGCAACTCCGGGTCATAACGGGGATCGTCCGGCCAAGGCCCCACCCATGGCCCGACGCCGACCTCCTCACCCCACTCCGTGGGACCTCCTGAGTGGCAAACAGTGTTATAGCACTCTTTCGCACTCACGAGAGCTCGCTCAGACCTAGTACTGCGCGATAGGGCAACCCGGCCGCTTCGACGGCGTCGCGGGCGCCGGTGTCGCGGTCCACCACGGTGGCCACGCCGACGACGTCCGCGCCGGCCTCGCGCAACGCCGCCACCGCGGTGAGCACCGAGGCGCCGGTAGTGGAGGTGTCCTCGACGGCGAGCACCCGCCGTCCCGCGACGTCGGGACCCTCGATACGGCGCTGCATGCCGTGCTCCTTGACCGATTTACGCACCACAAAGGCGTCGACGGGTGGGCCGGGTGCATGCAGCACCGCCGCGGCCACTGGGTCGGCGCCCAGGGTCAGACCGCCCACAGCCTGGTAGGACCAGTCGGAGGTCAGCTCGCGGAGCAGCCGCCCGATCAGCGGTGCTGCCTCGTGGTGCAGGGTCACGCGGCGCAGGTCCACGTAGTAGTCGGCGTGGGCACCGGAGGACAGCGTGACGTGGGCATGCACCACGGCAAGCTCCCGGACCAGCACCGCCAATCGGGTTCGGGCCGCACCGGTCACAATGCCGCCTCCGCGGGACTAAGTACGTCGGCGGTCCACAATGCCGCCTCCGCGGGACTGAGTGCGTCGGCGGTCACGTTCGGCCCCGTCCGGTACGCCCGGCGATCCGGCGCACCAGGCTGCGGGGCAGCACGTTCACCAGCCCGACCAGCGCCCGGTACTGCAGGCCGGGCACCGAGATGGTGCGCCCGCGCCGCAGGTCGGCCAAGCAGTCGTGGACGACGGCGTCGGCATCCAGCCAGAACGCCGAGGGCGTGCCTGCCACGTCGATCCCGGCCCGGGCATGGAACTCGGTACGGACGAATCCCGGGCACAACGCGATCACCTGCACATCGGTGCCCTGCAACGACGTAGCCAGGCCCTCGGACAGCATCGTCACGTACGCCTTGCTCGCGCCGTAGGTGGAGCCGCGGCCGGGAAGAAAGCCCACCACGCTGGACACGTTGATCACCGCCCCCCGGCCCCGGCGCACCATGCCCGGCAGCGCGGCATGGGTCAGCCGCAGCACGCTGGTCACGTTGACGTCCAGTTGGGCCTGCAAGTCCGCAACGTCGGCGTCGACGAACTCGGTGGCGGTCCCGAAACCGGCGTTGTTCACCAGCAGCTCCACCGGGTCTCCGTCGCGCAGCCGCTGCTCGACCCGCTCCCGCGCAGCGGCGTCGGCCAGATCAGCGGGCAGCACCTCGGTGTTCACCCCGTAGCGCTGCGACAGGTCGTCGGCCAGCTGCTGCAAACGAGCTTTGTCCCTGGCGACGAGCACGAGGTCGTAACCCTCAGCGGCCAGCCTGCGCGCGAACGCCGCCCCCAGCCCAGCGGTGGGTCCAGTAATCAGCGCAGTGCTCATAAGTCGCAGGCTAGCCTCGCTGGCACCGCGCTATGGGGACCGCCCATAGGTGAGGCGGCGAAGCAGTACTTCGGCCGGACCTCGGTAGCCGCGACGGCTCATTCCATCGGCCAGCAGCACGGTCAGCGCCCACGTCACCGTGGCCAGGACGGCGGCGGTGGCGAGCCCGAGTCGGTTACCGAGGCCGCCGCCGTAGGCGGCCAGCACCGCCACGAATACCACGGACTGCAGCAGGTAACACGTCATCGACCGCTGCCCGCAGGCCGCCAACGCAGTGACGACCGGGCCGGGACGGTCCCCGCCCCGATCCCCATTGCGGACCCGGATCGCGACGAGCCCGGCTACCGCGGCGTAACCCGCGCCGCCCGCGAAACCGGTCAGGGCATGCGCCACACCCGCGAGCGCGGTCGCCGCGCCTGAGGGATCCGGCCACCAGGAGGCCGCCATCAGCGCCATGGGAAAACCACCGACGGCGGCCAGCCCCACACCGAGCACCGCAACGCGAATCAGCAGCGGCCGGTGCTGCTGCGGCTCATCGAGCATCCGCCGCCGGGCCGCCCATACTCCGAGCAGCAGGGCGGGTACCAGGCTGACGGCCGACGGGATGACGGTGAGCCCGATCCACTCGATGGCCCGCAACCCCGCGGCGGCCAGTGGATTGGTGACCGACATCGACGGCATGACCGACTCCGAGCCCTCGGGCACCGGCAGCGCCTGCAGCGCACCCAACACCACGATCGGCACTGTCCACATGCCCGCCATGATCAGCAGCTTCCAGTCGCTGGCCCGGATCAGCATCCCGGCCAGCGCCACCGCGAGCAGCCCATAGGCACCGATGATGTCTCCGGAGAACAGCAGCAGCGCATGCAGGAACCCGAGGAGGATCATCCACCAGCCCCGCCTGCGGACGATCTCGCGGACTGCTATCTCATTGACACCATTGCCGGTCTGCCGACGCCACAACTGCACGATGCCGTAGCCAAACAGCAAGGCGAACATCGGGTACGCGCGGCCGTCCACAAAGGTCATCTGGAGCAGCACGACCACCTGCTCGGCGATCGACTTCGGGATGGGGTAGCCGCGCACGCCAATGGGACGGTCGTACAAGTAGCTGTAGACGTTGGCCAGTGCGATCAGCAGCAGCATCGCGCCCCGCGCCAGATCCGGCGCGAGCGACCGCGCCGACACCGCGATGGCGCCGATCGGTGCTGCCATCACCCCACAGTGCCCGCCTGACCGTTGCTTCGTGCCGTCGGGGTATCGGCGAACCTGTGCGGGTCGGGGCTGTTGTCGGAGTCCGAGCTGGGGTCGGCGTTGGTGTCATCGTCAGTGTCAGAGACGGGGACAGTGCCGGAGACGGTGTCATCGCCGTCCAGCAGATCGGCGATCTCGTCGAGGGCACGCAGTAACCGCTCCAGCCGGGTGGGCGTGGCGGCGGCCGGCGCTGCGGCCAGCACCCAGCTCTGCTCCAGCCAGATGACCGGAATATCCCCGCCCACCGCGTTACAGGCAAAGACCAATTCGGGGGTGATCACCGGGCGAATCCGAGCCGGATCGGTGACGAAGGCGACTCGCTCACCCATCGGACCCAGCATTTCCAGGTGGGGGTCATTCGGTAACGGCTGATCTGGCAGCCAGAGCTCGGCCACCAGGTCACCAGCGTGGAGTCGCCGTTGCACCGCGACCACCACGCTGGAAACCTGACCGCCCTGCTCGTGGTCGAAGACCCGTACCCAACGACGTCCAAGCGGGGTGAACAGGCTGCCGAAGACCAGATCGCGGGCCATCCCCGCGCCACCCCGAGCGATCACGCCGTGGCGCCAGCGATCGGCCAGCACGGGGTCAGACAGCACGAATCGCCACCCACGCAGTGCCGCCCAGCGACGCCGCTCTCGCTGGTGAGCGGTACGGCTCCGGTGGTCGACGGCCAGCAGCGCCGAGCCCGCGGCGGCGGCCAGCCCGGCAATCACGAACCACACCCACGGTGACACCGGGCGAGCCTAGCCCCGTGGCTGCATCGTCAGCCGCACGCCGCGCTGACGCTCGCGCGACATGGATGCTTGTCACTGCCACTGGCGCGGTGAGAGAGCGACAAGCATCCATGTGGCGGGTTGGTGTCGCGGATCAGGCTCGGTTGACGGTGAGGGCTCCGGTGCCGCCTGCGGCGGTGTTGTCGAGATCGACGACGACGGTGTCGCCGTCGGAGATCTCGCCGGCCAGCAGCTCGCGAGCAAGCTGGTCACCGATCGCCGACTGCACCAGCCGGCGCAATGGGCGGGCCCCGTATTGCGCGTCAAACCCGTTCATTGCGAGCCATTCTCGGGCGGGCGCGGTGACGTCGAGCTGCAGGCGTCGGTTGGCCAGCCGCCGCGCCAGCTGCCCGATCTGAATGTCCACGATGGACGTCAGCTCCTCGGTGGACAGCGAGTTGAAGACCACCAGGTCGTCCAGCCGGTTGAGGAACTCTGGCTTGAAGTGCCTACGCACCACGCCGAGCACGGCATCGGTGCGCTGCCAGTCGGTCAGCGTGCCATCCGCCAACGCCGCCGACCCCAGGTTGGAGGTGAGCACCAGGATGGTGTTGCGGAAGTCCACCGTGCGGCCCTGCCCGTCGGTCAGCCGCCCGTCGTCGAGCACCTGCAGCAGCACATCGAAGACGTCCGAGTGGGCCTTTTCCACCTCGTCGAGCAGGATCACGGTGTAGGGCCTGCGGCGGACCGCCTCGGTCAGCTGCCCGCCCTGGTCGTAGCCGACGTATCCGGGTGGGGCGCCGACGAGGCGAGCAACGCTGTGCTTTTCGCTGTATTCACTCATGTCGATGCGGACCATGGCGCGCTCGTCGTCGAACAGGAACTCCGCCAGCGCCTTGGCCAGCTCGGTCTTGCCGACGCCGGTAGGCCCGAGGAACAGGAACGATCCGGTGGGGCGGTCCGGGTCGGCAACGCCGGCGCGGGCCCGTCGCACCGCATCAGACACCGCGCGCACCGCTTCGGATTGGCCGACGACGCGCCGGCTCAGCGCGTCTTCCATCCGCAGCAGCTTGGCGGTCTCGCCCTCCAGCAGTCGCCCGGCCGGGATCCCGGTCCACGCGCTCACCACGTCGGCCACATCGTCGGGACCGACCTCCTCCTTGAGCATCACCTGCGGGTCCCGCGCTGACTCGGTAGCCTCAGCGAGCTGCTTTTCCAGCGCGGGGATCTTGCCGTAGCGCAGCTCGGCCGCCCGGCCGAGGTCACCGTCACGCTCGGCGCGCTCAGATTCGCCCCTGAGCTGTTCGAGCTGCTCTTTGAGCTCCCGGGCCGCCTCGATGGCGCCCTTCTCGTTCTGCCACCGGGTACTCAGCTCGGCCAGCTGCTCCCGGCGGTCGGCCAGCTCCGCCCGCAACGCGACCAACCGCTGCATCGAGGCGGGGTCGGACTCCTTGGCCAGCGCCATCTCCTCGATCTCGAGGCGGCGCACCGCGCGCTCCACCTCGTCGATCTCCACCGGGCGGGAGTCGATCTCCATGCGCAGCCGCGAAGCGGCCTCGTCCACCAGGTCGATCGCCTTGTCCGGCAGGAACCGGGCGGTGATGTAGCGGTCGGACAGACTCGCGGCGGCGACCAGCGCGGCGTCGGTGATCCGCACGCCGTGGTGCACCTCGTAGCGCTCCTTGAGCCCGCGCAGGATGCCGATGGTGTCCTCGACGGAGGGTTCGCCGACGAGCACCTGCTGGAAGCGCCGCTCCAGGGCGGCGTCACGCTCGATGTGCTTGCGGTACTCGTCCAGCGTGGTCGCGCCGACCATCCGCAGCTCGCCGCGGGCCAGCATCGGTTTGATCATGTTGCCGGCGTCCATCGCGGACTCCCCGGTGGCGCCGGCGCCGACGATGGTGTGCAGCTCGTCGATGAACGTGATGACCTCACCGGCCGAGTCGGTGATCTCCTTGAGGACGGCCTTGAGCCGCTCCTCGAACTCGCCGCGGTACTTCGCGCCGGCCACCATCGAGCTGAGGTCCAGCGCGACGACCCGCTTGTTGCGCAGCGACTCCGGCACGTCACCGGCGACGATGCGCTGAGCAAGGCCCTCGACGATGGCGGTCTTGCCGACGCCGGGCTCGCCGATGAGCACCGGGTTGTTCTTGGTGCGCCGGGACAGCACCTGCACCACCCGGCGGATCTCGGCGTCGCGGCCGATCACCGGGTCCAGCTCACCGGAACGGGCTCGCTCGGTGAGGTCCAGGCCGTACTTGGCCAGCGCCTGGTAGGTGCCTTCCGGATCGGGGCTGGACACCCGGGCCGAACCGCGGACGGTCTGGAACGCTTCCTTCAACGCGTCAGGGGTGGCGCCATGCCTGCGCAGCAGCTGCCCGACCGGGCCGCTGTCGGCGGCCAATCCCACCAGCAGGTGCTCCGTGGAGACGTAGGAGTCCCCCATGTCGGTGGCCAGGTTCTGAGCGTGACCGAGCGCCTTGGCCGCCTGCCGGTCCAACTGCGGCGCGGCCACCGTGGAGCCGGTCGCCGACGGCAGGCGCTTGGTGACGGCATCCAGCTCGGCGCGCACTGCGGTCGCATCCGCGCCCACCGCCGCCAGTAGCGGCGCCGCGATCCCGTCGGCCTGCGCCAGCAGGGCCCCGAGCAGGTGCGCTGTCGTCACATCCGGATTGCCGGCCATCGAGGCGGCCTGCGCGGCCGACGAGATGGCGGCCTGCGTCTTGGTGGTGGGATTGAAAGCATCCATCCTTGCAGCGTCCTCCACTTGGGTCCGTGCTCGTCCGTCTGCGCATCTGCAACTGTTCAACGTGAGAAAAGTTGAGCGTGTTCCGCTCAATATATGTTCCGCCAATGCCGGTATCAGCGTGTCATCGCCATATCACCGAGCTACGCCCAGGCCGTGCCATACTGCTGCGCCAGGGCCCGCGGCGGGTCCGCTGCCTGCTATCCACCTGGAGAAGACGCTCTCGGACCATGACAGCCGATGCCGTACTGGGCACAGCCCCCGCACCCGGTCGCACGCCCTATGGCGCGCCCGCCGGCGCGACAATGGTTCGACTGATCCGCGAAAGCTACGCGGTAGTCCAGCCACGGGCCGAGGAGGTCGTCCGCTTCTTCTACGCGACGCTCTTCGCGATCGCTCCATCCACTCGCGAGCTGTTCGCGGTCAACATGGAGGTCCAGCACGGCCGGCTGCTGCGGGCACTGATGTACGTCATACAGAAGGTCGATCAGCCAGAAGAGCTGCTGCCGTTCCTGCGTCAGCTAGGCCGGGACCACCGCAAGTTCGGCGTGCTGACGCCGCACTACGAAGCGATGGGAACCGCGCTGATCATCGCCTTGAAGCAGTACTCAGGCCACGCGTGGAGCCCGCAGGTGGAAAAGGCGTGGACGGACGCCTACAGCCTGATCGCCAGGACGATGCTGGAGGCGGCCGACGAAGACCGTGAGCCCGCGTGGTGGACCGCGCAGGTCATCGAACACCAGCGGCTGACGTGGGATCTGGCTGTGGTGCGGGTGCAGCCTGACCGGCCGGTGCCGTACCGGGCCGGGCAGTACGTCAGCGTGGAGGTACCTCAGCGGCCGCGGCTGTGGCGCTACCTGTCTCCGGCGAACGCCCCGCGCCCGGACGGGGCGATCGAGTTCCACGTCCGGGCGGTGCCGGAAGGCTGGGTCAGCCGGTCGATCGTCGGCCACACCCAGATCGGTGACACCTGGCGGATCGGCTCGCCGATGGGACGCATGACGGTGGATCGGCACTGCGGCCGAAACGTGCTGATGGTCGCCGGAGGCACCGGTGTGGCCCCCATGCGCGCCATCCTCGAGGAACTCGCCAGTTGGGGCAGCAACCCGGACGTGACGATGTTCGTCGGCGGCCGGGTCCGCGAAGACCTCCATGACCTCGACACGCTTGCCGCGATGACCATCTCGAATCCCTGGCTCAGGGTGATCCCGGTGCTGGAGTCGCGCCCGAGGGAGGCCGGGATCGAGCACGGGACGCTCGCCGATGTGGTCACCCGGTTCGGCTCCTGGGCGGACCGGGACGTGTTGGTCTGCGGCTCCCCGGCGATGATCAGAGCCACGGTGTCCCGGATGCTCGTCGCCGGCACCCCGCTGGATCGGATCTTCTACGACCCGTTTACGGTCGACTAGTTGCGCGCCCTTCAAGTACTACCAACCCCCGTGCTGATCACCTTAAACGGCTACCAACTTGGCGTAACCCTGCTCAATCTCGCTGGCTGATGAAGCGGGTGTTGGTAGCTGTTGAGAGCAGTCTTGGCCGGGGTTGGCGGTACTTGAAGGGCTACCTACGGGGGCGCCAGATGACTAGTGCTGTTTCGGTGCGGGGCTGCACTGGCACCAGGTCACGGCGGTACGAGGCGTGCACGGCCGCGGCGGCCTGCTCGGCGGCGGCCTGCGCGTGGGCCAGTTCGGTACGCGCCTCGTCCAGTTCGGCAGCAAGCTCAGCCACCCTGGAGCGCAGCGCCTCCACCTGGTTCTCCAGGTCGATGATCCGCTTGATCCCGGCCAGGTTGACCCCATGGTCCTGGGACAGCCGCTGCACCTCCTGCAGCAGCGCGATGTCGCGCGCCGAATACCGGCGGCCACCGCCTGGGCTACGGCCGGGCGACACCAGTCCCATCCGGTCATAGCCGCGCAGGGTCTGCGCGTGCATCCCCGCTAGCTCAGCCGCGACGGAGATCACGAAGATCGGAGTGTCCTGGTCCACGCCCGGCGGGGTCGGAACGGTCATCGCGCCGCTCCCTGATTCTGTGCCCGGGCGAACAGGTTGGCCCGTGGGTCTTGCCCTGCAGTGGCCTGCGCGTAGGCCTCAAGGGCCTCTTTCGCCGCCCGGTCCAGCTTGGTCGGTACCTCAACCTGCAGAGTCACCAGCAGATCGCCGGACCGACCCTGCCGCCTGGTGATGCCCTTACCGCGCACCCGCAGCGTGCGACCGTTGGCGGTGCCAGCCGGAACCTTGAGCGACACGGTTCCGTCCATGGTGGGCACGGTCAGTGTCGTGCCCATGACGAGCTCGGGGAACGACACCGGCACCTCCAGCATGAGGTCGTCACCGGAACGCCCGAACACCGGATGTGGGGTGACGTGCACCAGTACATAGAGGTCCCCGGCTGGTGCCCCGTGCATGCCCGGCTCCCCCTGCCCGGCCAGCCGGATCCGCTGACCATCGGCGACTCCGGCGGGGATCCGCATGGTCAACGTGCGGTGCCGGTTTGACACTCCTCGCCCGCCGCACTCGGCGCACGGGTGGTCGATGATCCGCCCCGTGCCGCGGCAGTCGCGGCACGGCTCCGAGAACGCGAACGCACCCTGGCTGCGGGTTATCAACCCGCTGCCGCCGCAGACCGAGCAGGTCCGGGGAACGGTGCCAGCGCGGGCTCCGGATCCGCCGCAGCTGCCGCAGCTGGCCGGGCTGGACAGCCGCAACGGCACGGTGGCGCCATGAACCGCCTCGGCGAAGTCGATCCGGACCTCGGTCTCGACGTCGGTACCGCGCCGCGGACGGCTGGTCCCGGCGGTGCCGGCGCCGCGGTTGGCGAACAGCCCGCCGAGCAGGTCGCCGAGACCGCTCCCATCACCACCACGGCCGGCGGCGTTGCCGAGCAGGTCACCAAGATCGAAGCCACCCGGACCACCCGGGCTGCCGAATCCACCACCGGGCCGGAAACCTCCGTTGAACAGGCTGCGCGCCTCGTCGTACTGCTTGCGCTTGTCCGGATCCGACAGCACGCCGTAGGCCTCGGACACCGACTTGAAGCGCGCCTCAGCGCGAGTGTCCCCGGGATTGGCGTCCGGATGCAGCTGGCGGGCCAGCTTGCGGTACGCCCGTTTGATGTCCTCGGCAGACGCGGTGGAGGAGACACCCAGCTCCGCGTAAAAATCCTTTTCGATCCACTCCCGTGCGCTCACCGGACACCCCCTCCCTGTATCAATTGTCCTGCAACGGTTCAGTCCCGCCGGACCATGCGGGATCCTGCGACATTGCCGCGTCCCGAGATGTCTCCGCCATCTCGGCAGACGCCACCGTCTCCGACGTCTCCGCAGCCGGCTCGGCGTCGGTTACCGCCACCATTGCCGGGCGTAGCACCCGCTCACCGATGCGATAGCCGCGACGCAGCACCGCGGTGACGGTCGGCTTGTGGACGTCCGGGGAGGTGTCGTGATGCACGGCCTCGTGCACACCTGGGTCGAAGCTGTCACCGATGGTCCCGAAGGCTTCCAGGCCGTGCGCCTGCAGCCCGGCCACCAGCTTGTCCGCGACGGCCTTGAACGCTCCGGACAGGTCGCCGTGCTCCTGCGCCCGCTCGATGTCATCGAGCACGGTGAGCAGCTCACCGGCAACCTGCGCTTTGGCCAAAGCGATCGTGAGCTGGCGGTCACGCTCCACCCTGCGGCGGTAGTTGCTGTACTCGGCGGAGATGCGCTGCAGATCCGCGGTCCGTTCCTCCACTTGGGTCTGCAACGCATCAAGCTCGGCGGTCCCT
>JALZDN010000049.1 GCA_030862525.1 Actinomycetota bacterium
CGGCGGCGGTGTTCGGGCCATCGGGTCCAGGAGATGGCCTTGCCCCGAACTACCACCGTCGGGCGGGGACATGCCCTTCGGGTCGGCCAGCAGCTGACGGGCAACAAGCGGACACGGTGTGGGGACCGCGAGCAACCCTCCCCCCGGAAGCCCACACGCGGCAAACGCCCCGACACGCCGCCAGCAGTCCCCCGGCGTCCGCAGTCGACCGCACCCCAGCAGCCCGGGACACGGCGAGCAGGTGACCGCTGTGCTGCCTGCGCAGAAGGCGGTGCAATGCGACAGGCACAGCGCACCGAAACCTTCACTCGCGGTGCCGGCAGGATCTCAATTTTTGTGGTTCGCTGTCGATCACGACGCCTGTTATTCGTCAGGCAAACAAGGATGACGCAACGCATCAAACATTTCTGAAGTGGTCGATGAACCCCCGAGTGCCCTGACCTCGCTAAACTCTGCCTGGATGCGGTCTTTGTCGCAGCCGCCGGTGACATCCCTGCGGAAATTTTCAAGGCGTGTGCCTACCGAGCGGGCAAACCCATCTGCATCGGAAACGCCGGGCTGGACTTGTCCATTAAGGTTCTGTCGCTCGTGGTTTTCATCCGATGCGAGTGGTCGATCCGAGACCGCAGCGCCACCAGGCTCGGGACCGATGCCCCGGGATGTGCGTAGTCATCGAGAAGCGCGTGAGGTGACCCGATGCCGTTAACCCCCGCCGACGTTCACAACGTCGCGTTCAGTAAGCCGCCGATCGGCAAGCGGGGCTACAACGAGGACGAGGTGGACGCCTTCCTCGACCTGGTTGAGGCCGAGCTGGCTCGCTTGATCGAGGAGAACAACGATCTCCGCAACCAGGTCGAGGAGCTCGATCGCCAGCTCAGTGCTGCGCCGATCGACACCGGACGTAATCTTCGTCCGCTGGAGCCGCCACGGCCGGTGATGGCCCCGGTGCCGCCGCCGATGGTCGAGCAGACCTCGCCAGGTGGTGACCACCACGTCCAAGCCGCCAAGGTGTTGGGCCTGGCCCAGGAGATGGCTGACCGGTTGACCGGCGAGGCCAAGGCCGAGGCGGACGGGATGCTGGGTGAGGCCCGAACCAAGTCCGAGCAGCTGCTCTCCGATGCGAGAGCGAAAGCCGACGGTATGGTCAACGAGGCCAGATCGCGAGCCGAGACCATGCTGAATGACGCCCGTAACAGGGCCGAAACCATGGAACGGCAGTCCCGCGAGAAGGCCTCGTCGCTGGAGCGCGACGCAGCGCGCAAGCACACCGAGCTTCTCGGTGCGATCAACCAGGAGAAAACGACCCTGGAGAAGAAGATCGACGAGCTGCGCACGTTCGAACGCGAGTACCGAACCCGCCTGAAGACCTATCTGGAGTCGCAGCTTCGAGAGCTGGACGGGCGCGGATCTGCCGCTCCGGCGGACACGGTGCGCAGCCAGCAGGGTTTCGTCGCTTCCGGGTTCGGCGTGCGTGCCGAAGCCGGAAGCTGACGCGCGCCGGAAGCACCGGTTCCTGCCCGGTGGACCCACCATCGTTGCACCCCGATCGCATGGGTGAGCGGTGATGCTTCTTACCGTGGTTTTGCTGCTCGTGGCGGTGGGACTGCTCGTTGCCGCGCTTGGCACTGGCCATCTAGCTCTGGCTTGGGGATCGGTCGCACTCAGTGCTGTGGTCGCCGCCTTGATCGTCATGCGCTGGCGACGACGGTGGGACGAGCCTGAGGTCGAACCTGATGTGCTACTGGACGACGAGCCGGCCGAGGCCGTGCCGAGTGACAAGCTGGTTGATCCAGTGCAGGACGATGACGCCCCGGGTGAGCCATCGCCGCAGCCGGCGCCGGTAATTGCGGCAGAGCATGGCGATCCGGTGGCGAAACCGGCAGCGGTGGTAACGCGTGATCAGGGTGCCCCCGATCGGGATGGCAAGGGCAGTGAGGCTGAGGACAGGGACGCTGACGAGGAGGAAGCCGAGTCCGGTGCACCCGGTGAGGAGGACACCGATGCTGCGGATCTGTTGGTGGTCTACGAGCTGACCGATGAGGTGCTGGTTGTCGACGAGCACCCGCGCTACCACCTCACCCGCTGCACGTGGCCCGACCACGAGCGAGCCGAGCGGCTGCCGGTGCGAGAGGCCAGGGAGCTGGGTTTCACACCGTGTGACCGGTGCCGGCCGGATGCTGCATTAGCCCGCCGACACCGGACCGCGAGCGCGACCACGGGCAGGAGTTGACCTCAGTCGGGCACAACTCACTGGCGCAGCCCGGTAGAGTGGTCTTAAAGGCACCGATCCGGCCATCACCGGGGAGCCTCCGGAAGAACGAGGCAAGTCCATGAACCAGAGAATCCAGTGGATGAGCCTCCAGTAGAACCGGACGGGTCCGGCCCGTCATCGCCGGCTCAATGAGTGGCTGCCTGCCACCGCAGGCGGCAAGCGGGGTGGTACCGCGGTCCGTGGCGTGAGCTGCGGGTCGTCCCCAATGCAGCGAGCAGGACACCACTGCACGGGAACGACCGCACTGTCACGACTGCACTGGAGCGCACACCACCATGGTCTACCCCAAGGTTGCCGCGGGCGCCGCAGAGCCCGTCTCCGCTCAACCCTCCTTCCCCGCCGTCGAACTTGCCGTGCTGCAGTACTGGCAGGAAGACCACACTTTCGCGGCGTCAGTGGCTGCCCGCCCAGCCGGGGATAACGGCGGCAATGAGTTCGTCTTCTACGACGGTCCGCCCTTCGCCAACGGTCTACCGCACTACGGGCACCTGCTCACCGGCTACGTCAAGGATGTGGTGCCGCGCTATCAGACGATGCGCGGCCGCCGGGTGGAGCGCCGATTCGGCTGGGACTGCCATGGACTGCCTGCGGAGGTGGAGGCGGAACGCCAACTCGGCATCAAGCACAAGTCCGAGATCGAGCAGATGGGCGTGGCCGACTTCAACGCCGCCTGCCGCGCTTCGGTGCTGCGCTACACCCGGGAGTGGCGCGACTACGTCACCCGCCAAGCCCGCTGGGTGGACTTCGACAACGACTACAAGACCCTTGATCTGCCCTACATGGAAAGCGTTCTCTGGGCGTTCAAGACGCTCTGGGACAAGGGGTTGATCTACCAGGGTTTCCGGGTGCTGTGGTACTGCTGGCGCTGTGAGACACCACTGTCCAACACCGAGACCAGGATGGATGACGTCTACCGCAACCGGCAGGACCCGGCGGTCACGGTCGGGCTGCGGCTCGATAGTGGTGAACTCGCGCTGATCTGGACGACCACGCCGTGGACATTGCCGTCCAACCTGGCGGTGGCGGTGCATCCGGAACTCACATACGTCACCGTGGAGGCAGCCGGCGAGCGCTACCTGATCGCTGAGGACCGGCTGCCGGCCTACGCCCGGGAGCTGGGCGATCAGCCGCAGGTGCTGACCCGATACCGGGGATCAGAGCTGCTCGGCCGCCGCTACACCCCGCCGTTTGACTTCTTCGCCGGCCGGACCAACGCTCACCAGCTGGTCGCTGCCGACTACGTGACCACCGACGAGGGCACCGGCCTGGTGCACATCGCCCCCGCATTCGGTGAGGAAGATAAGGCGGTCACCGATGCCGCGGGTATCGAGGTGGTGGTCCCGGTGGACTCGGCCGGGCAGTTCACCGCTGAGGTGGCTCCGTATGCCGGGATGCAGGTTTTCGACGCCAACCGGGCGATCATTCGGGATCTGCGCGACGGCGCGGCCTACGTCGGCGGTGTGTTGCTGCGCCACGAGACCTACGAGCACCCTTACCCGCACTGCTGGCGTTGCAACAATCCACTGATCCAGCGCGCGGTGTCATCCTGGTTCGTCGAGGTGACCAGGTTCCGGGATCGGATGGTGGCGCTGAACCGCGAGATCACCTGGGTTCCGGACACCGTCGGGGACCGGCAGTTCGGGACGTGGCTGGAGGGTGCCCGGGACTGGAACATCTCCCGCAACCGGTACTGGGGCTCCCCGTTACCGGTGTGGATCTCCGACGATCCGGCCTACCCCCGGGTGGACGTCTACGGATCCCTGGACGAGTTGGAACGCGACTTCGGGGTTCGTCCGGTGGACTTACACCGCCCCTTCGTCGACCAGCTGACTCGGCCCAATCCAGACGATCCGACCGGACGCGTCACCATGCGCCGGGTGCCGGAGGTCTTGGATTGCTGGTTCGAGTCCGGCGCGATGCCTTTCGCGCAGGTGCATTACCCGTTCGCCAACGCGAGCGGGCCGCTTGCGGGCCCGACCCAGGGAAACGACTGGTTCGAACACCACTACCCAGGTGATTTCATCGTCGAGTACAACGGGCAGACCCGTGGGTGGTTCTACACGCTGCATGTGCTGGCCACGGCGCTGTTCGACCGACCGGCGTTTCGCACCTGCTTGGCGCACGGCATCGTGCTCGGTGACGACGGGCTCAAGATGTCCAAGTCCAAGGGCAACTATCCCGAGGTCACCGAGGTGTTCAATCGGGACGGTTCGGACGCGATGCGCTGGTTCCTGATGGCCTCACCGATCCTGCGAGGCGGGAACCTGGTGGTCACCGAGCAGGGCATCCGGGAGGCCGTTCGCCAAGCACTGCTGCCGTTGTGGAATTCGTGGTACTTCCTGTCGCTGTATGCCAATGCCGCCGGTATCGAAGGTCGGTGGCGAACCGATAGCCCGGATTTACTGGACCGATACCTGGTCGCCAAGTTGCACGATTTGGTCGTCGACGTCACGGCCCGGATGGACCGCTACGACATCGCCGGGGCCTGTGACAGCGTGCGCGGGTTCTGTGACGTGCTCACCAACTGGTACGTGCGCCGGTCCCGGGACCGTTTCTGGGCTGGCCAGCCTGACGCCATCGATACCCTGCACACGGTGCTGGAGGTAGCCTGCCGGATCGCTGCTCCACTGCTGCCGCTGACCACCGAGGCAATGTGGCGCGGGTTGACCGGGCAGCGCTCGGTGCACCTGGTCGACTGGCCGAATCCATCCACTCTGCGCGCAGACTCGGATCTGGTGGCCGCGATGGACCGGGTCCGCCAGGTGGTGTCCGCCGCCTTGTCGGTGCGCAAGTCACGAGGCCTGCGCGTCCGCCAGCCGCTGTCCACACTGACGGTCGCAGCTCCGGATGCTGCCGCGCTCGCACCGTTCACCGGCCTGATCCGGGATGAGGTGAACGTCCGGTCGGTAAAGCTCACCGAGGACGTTGCCGCCTACGGCCGCTTCGAACTCACTGTCAACGCCCGGGCCTGCGGTCCCCGGCTGGGCGGCGACACCCAGAAGGTGATCCGTGCGGTCAAGGCAGGGGAGTGGGAACGCGGCGCGGACGGGATCGTGACGGCAGGCGGTATCCCATTGTTGGATGGGGAGTACACCGAGCGGCTGGTCGCAGCCGATGCCAGCGAGTCCGCCGCGTTGCCGGCCGGCTCGGGGTTGGTGGTACTGGACACCGTGGTCCCCCCGGACCTGGTCCCCGAGGGCATTGCCCGGGATCTGGTACGCGTTGTGCAGCAGGCCCGCAAGCAGGCCGCACTGGACGTGACCGACCGAATCGTGCTCACCGTTGACGCGCCGGAGGCGGTGCTCGCGGCAGCCCGGGCGCACGAGGAGTTCATCGCAGGCGAGGTCCTGGCCCGCCGGGTCGACTACGGGCCTGTCAAGGACGGCTTCGCCGGCATCGTCGGTGACGGCGTCGCGGTACGCGTCGCCGTCGACCTCGTGAGTGATTAACAGTGTTCCCACACCGAAACCCACTCACGAGCGGCCCTGCAGCAGCTCGCTGGCGCGCGCTGC
>JALZDN010000055.1 GCA_030862525.1 Actinomycetota bacterium
CCCCCCCCCCACGTCCACCTCGGAGTATCCCTCCCGCTCGAAGCCGGTAGTGAAGGTGATCAGATTGGGGTTGTGCTCCCTGGCCAGCGCGGCGATGGCGGTGGAGTCGATCCCTCCGGACAGAAAGGCGCCGACGGTGACGTCGGCGCGCATGTGCTTGGCGACCGAGTCCCGCAATGCCGTGGTGATCTCGTCGTGCAGGGCGCCCGCCTCGGCATCGGAACGGACCGGACGGGGCCGGAAATCGGGATGGAAATACCGCTCGGTGATCAGCTTGCCACCGGGAGACAGAGTGAACGAGGTGCCGGACTCGATCCGCGTTATCCCGGTGTGCAGGGATGCCGGTTCGGGCACGTACTGCAGGCTCAGGTACAGCTGCAGCGCCCGATGGTCCACCTCCATAGACTCGCCAGACACGCCCAGCGAGGGCGCCAGCTGCAGCAGACTCTTCTTCTCGCTGGCGAATGCGACTCCGCCTGGCCCCGCGCAGCTGAATAGTGGCTTGATACCGAAGGGGTCCCGGGCGCCGAATGCCACGCGCAACTGCGCGTCCCAGATGACGAACGCGAACATTCCTCGCAGCCGCTGCACAGCAGCCGTCCCGAAGTGGTGGTAGGCGGCCAGGACGACCTCGGTATCACCTTCAGTGGCAAAGCTCACACCGTAGGGCTCACCTCGGAGCTCGTCGCGAAGCTCGACGTAGTTGTAGATCTCTCCGTTGAACAGGATGGTGTAACGCTCAGGCGCCTCTCGCGGCCCCCATCGCAGGGGCTGGTGTGAGTGCTCAATGTCGATGATGGACAGCCGGTTGAATCCCAGCACCACGTCGGCATCGTGCCAGGTCCCGGTCTCGTCCGGGCCGCGATGCCGCTGGCAGCTCAAGGCCGCGGTCACGTCCGCCACCCGGGCCGGCGCGTCTTGCTGCGCTGTCAGCAGTCCCAGCAACCCGCACACGCGCTCACCCTTTCGTCGGCGGCCGGATCCCCGCGGTGGGGACGCCACGGTGGGGCACACCACAGCGGCCCAGTACGGCCATCGGCACAGTATGACGACCGGTTGCAGGGGGGCACTCGCTCCCCGGGAGAGCTCGGGGCGTGGCGCTGGTTTAGGCTTCAGCTAGTGAGCTGACGGCCGCATTGGGGCGACGAGGAGGAACCAGGCGTGATCGGCGTGGTCCGCCCTCGCGCGGTTCGGCTATTGAAGGTAGTCGGTCTGGCCGGGATGGTCGCCTTTGTGTCGACCGGGTGCTCAGTTCACGATGTGTTCGCATTCGGCTGGCCGGAGGGAGTCACTCCGGAGGCTGAGACGATGCGCGCACTGTGGATTTGGGCAACAGTCGCGGCGCTGGTGGTCGGGGCGATTGTCGCAGGACTGATCGTGTGGTCGATCATCTTCCATCGTAAAAGATCCGGTGAGATCCCTCGGCAGACTCAGTACAACCTGCCGCTTGAGATTGTCTACACAGTCATTCCATTCGTCATCGTCGCGGTGCTGTTTTACTTCACAGTGGTAGCGCAGAACGTCGTCAATGCCAAAGTTGACAACCCCGATCTCCGGGTGCGAGTGATCGGCTTCCAATGGAATTGGGAGTTCCAGTACCTGCAGGATAACCAGGGCAGGGACGGCGTTTATCCGGTCAGGCGGACCCAGGAAGGCGCGCCGCTGTCCACTGTCGGCTCGTCCTCCACTGTCCCGCTTCTGGTCGTGCCGACCGATCGGGTGGTGGAGTACCGGATCGTGTCCACCGACGTACTGCATTCGTTTTACATACCGGAATTTCTCTTCAAGCGTGACGTCTTCCCACGGCCGGAGAAGAATGACACCGACCACGTCTTTCAGACCACCGTGGAGCGTCCGGGCGCCTTCGTCGGTCGCTGTGCCGAGTTGTGCGGCACGTACCACGCGATGATGAACTTCGAGATGCGCGCTTTGCCGGGGGATCTGTTCGATCGATACCTGGTGCTGCGAGCCCAGACCAATCCTCAGACCCAGCGGCCGTACACGGCCGGTGAGGCACTCGTTCAGCTGAACTGTGGCGAGCTGTGCGCGCCCGAGGCAGTGACCACTTCCCCGTTTGATACCGACCGCACCGCCGCCAGCATCCGCCAGGCCGGCGGGGGCCGTTAACTTCGGTATCGACCGGTCTATATCGACCGGTCTATCGAAGGTTCGAGAGCGAGGCAGCACCATGAGGGTCGAAGCGCGGATCTTCGAGATCACTACCGCGTTCTTCTTCCTGTCCGCGGTGATCTACGGCCTGTGGTCGGTCGGTGAGCCGGTCGGAACGGCCGCGCTGATTCTGACCGGTGGGCTGACCCTCATTATCGGCACTTACTTCCGCTTCGTCTCCCGGCGAGTCCGGATGCGCCCGGAGGACAATGCCGATGCCGAGATCTCTGACGGCGCCGGCGAACTCGGCTTCTTCTCACCCGGCAGTTACTGGCCATTTGGGATGGGGCTGTCTGCAACCGTACTCGGCTTCGCGCTGGCTCTTGACCAGTGGTGGCTGGTCGCGGTCGGCGCCGCGCTGATCCTCGGCACGGTTGCCGGGTTGGTCTTCGAATACCACATCGGCCCCAAAGCGGAGTGAGCTCGTCGCCCACCCAGGTCGATGATGCCCCCGCCGTGCAGTCTCTGCTCGGACCTCACGGTCCCTCTGCTCGGACCCGCTCGCTGACCTAGCGGCCCCCCGGCGACACCGTAAGCCGAGGGGGGTCAGGGGGCCCCTGCAAGTCTGTCTCGGTGAGAACCCGTAGCTCAAGGAGGGCGCGAGTAGCGCCGCTCGGGCGCAGCAGGAGCAGCCCCGTATCGACCCGCGCCGGTTGACGGGCCGTCCGGGTGTCACCGTGGGCCGTGAGCTCGACGGCACCGACGTTTTCGCCCACCTGATGATGTCGGTGCTGCCGAGTTCAGGGCAGTTCCGTCCTTGTCGACCGACCTCGGACAGCGTTGCCGAGCCCGAAGATCTGCGGGACGCGCCCTAGTCGGTGGGCTGGTTCGGCCGACCGGCCAACTCCCGGTCGGAGCGGTTGGCCGTGAGTGCGTCGCCGGAGGTGGCATCCTGACGGGCTTCGGCCAGCGCCCTGGTCTGCTCCGGAGGATCCGGCCGAAGCAGCGATCCCGGAACTGGGGAACCGGCCGAGCCCAGCTGATTCATTCGCCGGGGCACCGAGGCACCCTGGTACTCCAGCGGGATGGGATGGCCATGCTCATCGACACCGCCCAGCGGCTGGTGCACCTCGATGAATTCACCGTGTGGCAGGCGCTTGATGATGCCAGTCTCAATGCCGTGTTCGAGGACTGCGCGGTCGGCGCGCTGCAGACCCAGGCAGATCCGATAGGTGACGTAGTAGGCGAGCGGGGGCAACAGCAGCAGACCGATGCGACCAGCCCAGGTGGTCGCGTTCAACGAAATGTTGAGCACGTAGGCGATGACGTCATTGCCGCCGGAAAGTAGTAGCACGAACATGAATGAGATCGCCATCATGCCCAGCGCGGAGCGCACCGGGACGTCGCGTGGGCGCTGCAGCAGGTTGTGGCTGGCGTTGTCCTTGGTGAGCCTGCGTTCGATGGCTGGGTACAGTGCCGCGAGCGTGAACATGATGCCGGGAATCACCATCGTCGGCCAGAACGACTGGGGAATCAGATAGTCGCCCAGGTAGATCTCCCAGGGAGGCCACACCCGGGCAATGCCGTCCAGCCAACCGACATACCAGTCGGGCTGTGAAGCCGCCGACACTTGGGCTGGGTTGTACGGACCGAAATTCCACACCGGGTTGATCTGGAACAGCCCCGCCATGATGCAGATCACACCGATGTTCAGCATGGCGAAGCCGCCGGCCTTCACCGCGAAGATCGGCAGGATTCTTACCCCGACCACGTTGCGCTCGGTACGACCGGGGCCGGGGAACTGAGTGTGCTTCTGGTACCAGACCAACCCGAGGTGCACCGCGATGAGCGCGAAGAGTATGCCAGGCAAGATCAGCACGTGGATGATGTAGAACCGGGGTATGATCACCGTGCCGGGGAACTCACCGCCGAAAACCGCCCAGTGCAGCCAGGTACCGATCACCGGTGGGGACATGGTGATCGCCGAGATGATCCGGAGCCCGGTTCCCGAAAGCAGGTCATCGGGCAACGAGTAGCCGGTGAGCCCCTCGAGCCCGGCCAGGATCGCAATAAAGACACCGATCGTCCAGTTCGTCTCACGCGGCTTGCGGAAGGCGCCGGTGAAGAACGTCCGGAACATGTGCGCGACGATGGCCGCGACGAACAGCAGCGCTGCCCAGTGGTGCACCTGCCGGATGAACAACCCACCGCGGACCTCGAACGAGAGTTCCAGCGTCGACGCGTACGCCCGGGACATCTCGATCCCGCGCAGGTTCTCGAAGGGACCCTGGTACTCGACCTCCGCCATGGATGGATCGAAGAACAGCGCCAGGTACGTCCCGGACAACAGCAGCACGATGAAGGTGTTCAGTGCGATCTCACCGAGCATGAACGACCAGTGCGTCGGGAAGACCTTGTTGATCTGCCGGCGCATGCCGGCAGCGAGGTGGAACCGCTGATCCAGCTCGTCGGCCGCCGTGCCAGCCCTGGCGGCCAAGCCCGACGACTTACTCGGCGTCGTCATGGCACTCACGACCTCCGCTCCCAGAACGCCGGTCCTACAGGCTCGATGAAGCCACCCGTGGCATAGAAGTATCCCTCATCGTTGACATCGATGGGCAGCTGAGGCAAGGCCCTGGTCGCCGGACCGAAAATCGGCTTAGCGTAGGCCAACATGTCGAACTGCGACTGGTGGCATGGGCACAGCAGCCGAGCGCTCTGCGCCTCATACAGCGAGGCGGGGCAGCCGAGGTGGGTGCAGATCTTGGAGTAGGCGTAGAAGTCGCCGTAGTGGAAGTTGACCTGTCCCTGGCGTTGGACCACCTGGGCCGCCTGCTCGGGCCGTAACCGGATAAGCATCACGGGGCTGTCGGAAGCCCGCAGCGCCTCGTGCGCCTCCTCTTCCGACCAGGAGCGCTTGTACGGAAAGACCGTCGCGATGCTGCCGGCAGCGAGGTCCTCGGGGCGGGCCAGGGTGACCTCATGGTCCTCGTAGCGCAGGAACACCGGCTCACCGTTGTCCGAGTGCCAGGGGGTGACCCACAGGGCGGCTTGGTCGCCGCCCTGCCATGGGTTGCGCACCAAGCCACCCAAGGCGAGGACTCCAACCCCGACGCCAAGGACACCGGCGCCCACCCCAGCCGCTCGTTTGATCAAGGACCGTCGTCCCATATGGCTGCGGATACCGGTGTCGGTCAGGATCGCGGTCGTGGTCACGCGGTCGACCTCTGCCGAACCGCCCATGTGACGTTCCTGCACCGCCGTCTCGTGTGGCAACAAGCTCTTGGCGTAGCCGGTCGTTCCGGCGCCGATGGCGAACACCGACAACCCGAGCAAGAGCCCGATGATCGGCGTGTAGAGCTGGTAAAGCAGGTGCCCGTTGCCCGGGCTGCCTGGTGCGGCGTACTCCCACGGCCAGAACAGGTAAGCCGCGAGGAAACCCAGTCCGGTCAACGCGGCGATGATGAACCACCACGCGACCTTGCGCTCGGTGCGCTTCTCGACACGAGTGCCCGGCACCGGAAACGGGTCCTCCTGGTGAACAAGAGTCACCCCGTCGGCGGCCAAGCCCAGCCGGACCAGTTCCTCCCTGCTCAACGTGGACAGGTCGGCATCGATCGGAGGCCGTCGCTGCCCAGCCGGGCCACCGGTGGGTTCACCGTGGCCGCTCATGCCTTGGCTCCAATCCACAGTGTGACGGCGACCAGCGCGGACATCCCGACTATCCAGGCGACCAAGCCCTCTGAGAACGGCCCGTAGCCACCGAGGGCGTAGCCACCCGGATTGTTTTGCTCCCCGCTGATCGACTCCAGGTAGGCGATGATGTCGCGCTTGTCCTCCGGGGTGAGCTGCCGGTCGGAAAACTTCGGCATGCTCTGTGGCCCGGTAATTATGGCGGTGTATATCTGCTGGGGGTTCACGCCCTCGATGGCCGGAGCGAACTTGCCGGAGGACAGCGCGATGCCACGTCCGGTGAACTGGTGACAGGACGCGCAGTTGAGCCGGAACAAGTCACCGCCTGCAGCCGGGTCACCGCCGGCAAGGCTGCTCGCCGGCACCGTCGGACCGCCGCCGTTGGCCTGTACGAAGGCCCCCAGTGCGTCGATCTCCTCTGGGCTGAACTTGACCGGCTTCTCGAGGATCTGCGCCTCCTGGCGCGCCGCGGGCATGCGCCCAGTCGAGACCTGGAAGTACACCGCGGCCTCTCCGGTGCCGATCAGGCTGGGCCCTCGGTCGGTCACTCCCTGCAGGTTGGCGCCGTGACAGCTGATGCAGGCGTTGTTGTAGAGCTGCTCGCCCTGGCGCACCAACGCCGGATCTTCCTGGGCATGCGCGATCTGCGGCTGCGGTGCCAACACCGTGTACAGCCCGCCGGCAGACAGCAGCGCTACGGCGAGTGCCAGCATTCCGGATACCCGACGACGCAACCGGCCGTGGCCTCCCCGCCTCGATCGGGTGCGGTCCGATCCCTCGGGCTTTGATCCTTCGGTGGGACTCGATCGATCGTCGGGTTTTGCGGTCGTCATCGGTCTCGGCTACCCCTGCTGTCTGGTTCGGCTCGATGCTGTTGCTAAGGCAAGAAGTAAATGGTGGCGAACAGGCCGATCCACACCACGTCGACGAAATGCCAGTAATACGACACGACGATGGCGGCGGTGGCCTGTGCTGGAGTGAACTTGCTCAGCTTGGTCCGGACGATGAGGAAGATGAACGCGATCAAACCGCCGGTCACGTGCAAGCCGTGAAAGCCGGTAGTGAGGTAGAAGACAGTGCCGTAGGCGCCGGAGGGGATCGTGACGCCCTCGTGAATGAGGTTCCGGTACTCGTTGGCCTGACCGAGCACGAACAGCGTGCCCATGATCAGCGTGATCGTGTACCAGAGCCGCAACCCGAATACATCGCCCTGCTCGGCCTTGAACACGCCCCACTGGCAGGTGAACGACGACGCCACCAAAACGATCGTGACCACCAGTGCATAGGGAACGTCGAGATGGATCGGTTCCCCGGTGGACTCGAGGATCGGGGGCCACGGACCATCGTTGTTCGCCTTCACGGTGAAGAACATCGCGAACAGACCCGCGAAGAACATCAGCTCGCTGGACAGCCATACGATCGTGCCGACGCTGACCATGTTGGGCCGGTTCAGCGAGTGCACCCGTTGACTGATTGAGGGCGCTGCCACGCTGGACGAGGGGGTCACACCAAGCATTATGGCCAACGGCGCCTGCCTTGGCGGGGCCGGGGCCAGCTGGATGCCTGCCCGGAGTGATGAGCCTCGACCGGATATCATCAACGCCACCGCTCGCGCGGTGACCTTCGCCGCGATGAACCCGAGCCGGCTACCCCGACCCTGCGGCCCGCGGGGCATCGACATGAGGACCTCGACCCATCAGATGACCGCTCCGAGCGACGCCACCACGGTTCTGGTCTTCAGCCACCGACCGGAGGTGCGCGAGGCCATCATCAACGCGGTCGGACGGCGTCCGGCGGCGGATATCGGCCGGCTGAAATACGTCGAGGCGGCGACGATTGCCGAGGTGCTGGCAGAGGTCGACGCGGGCGCAGTGGACCTGGCGATCCTCGACGGCGAGGCCCAGCCCACTGGCGGGATGGGGCTGTCCCGCCAACTCAAGAACGAAATCGCGCAATGCCCCCCGGTGATCGTCTCGGTGCAGCGTAGGGATGACCGCTGGTTGGCCGTCTGGTCGCAAGCCGACGCGGTGATCGTGCACCCGCTGGACCCGCTGGTCGCTGCCGAGACGGTGGCAGAGGTGCTTCGCTCACACCGGCTGCCGGCAGCGAACGGCTGAGACACCCCCATGGTAACGGCAGCGACGACGGCCGGTGCTCGTACGTGGCCGGCGCTGCTCACTCAATTGATCGCCGGCACCGATCTGGATGCCGATGACACGGCGTGGGCGATGGACCAGGTGATGACCGGTACGGCAACGCCCGCGCAGGTGGCCGCGTTCATGGTGGCGTTGCGAGGCAAGGGCGAGACATCAGCGGAGATCACCGGGCTCGCCGGTGGCATGCTGTCACACGCCCGGCGGGTGTACGTGCCCCAACCCGCGATCGACGTGGTGGGCACCGGGGGTGACCAGGCACACACCGTCAACATCTCCACGATGACCGCGCTGGTGACCGCAGCGGCCGGCGCTACCGTCGTCAAGCACGGCAACCGGGCGGCGTCCTCCAGGTGCGGCACTGCGGATGTGCTCGAGAAACTCGGTGTGGCGATCGACCTCGGATCCGAGCAGGTGGCGCAGTGCGTGGCCGAGTTGGGAATCGGGTTCTGCTTCGCACCGGTGTTTCACCCGGCGATGCGGCACGCGGCCGGGGTCCGGCGTGAGATCGGAGTGCCTACTGCGTTCAACTTCCTCGGACCACTGACGAACCCGGCGCAGCCGGACGCCGGCCTGGTGGGCTGCGCGGATCTGCGGATGGCGCCGGTGATGGCCCAGGTGCTCGCCGGCCGAGGTGTCAGCGCGCTGGTGGTCCGGGGCGACGACGGGCTCGACGAGATCACCACGACGACCACCACCTCCGTGTGGGTGGTCGACGACGGCACGGTGCGGCGTGACCGGGTGGACCCGGTGGCGCTGGGCGTGCCGGTGGCCCGTCGAGAGGACCTGCGCGGCGGGGACGCCGCGGCCAACGCAGAGGTGGTTCGGCGGCTGATCGCCGGCGAACCCGGTCCGGTGCGAGATGCCGTAGTACTCAACTCGGCTGCCGCACTTGCCACCTTCCGCGGTCTCACGGGTGACCTGGCCGGCGATCTCATGGGTATGGCGCAGCGCAGCGCCGAAGCTATCGACTCGGGCGCTGCGGCCGAGTTGCTGGAGCGCTGGACGAGGCTGACCACGGAGCTGTCCGCGACTGTGACTCGGGGCTGACGAATGCTGGGCGATCCGCCGTAAGTGGCTGTCGTTCAGGCGCGCCTGGCGGTGATGACTGCAACATTGCGCCCTGCAATGCGCCACCGAGCGTGCTGGCAATGGTCTGGCGCAACTCGTCTGGGTGGACGAGACGCCCCAGATGGCTGAAGATCCGCGCCCATGCGTCTCAAGGGCCGTTACTCCAGTCGCGGGATGATCTCCCGTGACCGGTCCGGCGCACCGGATCCTGACGTCCGAGAACAGGAGACGCCGCGGGTGGTGTCCCATCGTCTGAGCCGCGCTGCTCGCGGTGTGGCGGCTAGTGTTGTTGTCGCTGCTGTGTTCGGTTTGTCCGCAGTCCCCGCGGCCGCCGATCCGCCACCTGGTCCTGCACCCGACCCGGCCAAGACGGTCGAAGAGGTCCGGGAGTTGAGTCACCAGGCCGAGGTGATCACCGAGCAATGGCATCTTGCCACGGACCGGCTGCTGGCCCGTCGGGCAGATGCCGACCGGGCTCGTAGCGACGCAGCCGCGGCGACGGCCACCGCCGATCAGGCTCGTTCTGCTCAGCGAGCATTCCGCTCGCAGGTTGACCGGCTGACCAGCGCGACCTTTGAGGGCGTCCGGATCAGCAGCCTGACCGCCATGCTGATCAGCGACTCACCCCAACAATTCATGGATCAGATGTCCGCGCTGGACGTGTTGGCGGTGAGCAACAGAGCGGCGATGGACAAGCTCTCGGATGCGGTCGCCCGTACCGAGCAGGCAGAGACGGCTGCCACCGACGCCGAGACCCGGGCAGCCGTCGCTGAGCTGGACGCCGGCCGGATAGCGGGAGATGTGGCCCAGGCTCGGATCGAGATGGGCCGCCGGATCGATACGGTGCAGGCTCGCCTTGGCCAGCTCACTCCGGATGAGCTCGCCCGCTATTCCTCGGAGGGATTCACTGACTTCCCGCTCGACATCGCGGGCGAAGGGGTCGGGGTCAGGGCACTGCGAGCGGCACTGACCAGGCAGGGCGCACCATACGTCTGGGGCGCCGAAGGCCCCGGGACCTTCGACTGCTCGGGCCTGATGCTGTGGGCTTACCGTCAGGCCGGGGTGGGCCTGCCCAGGGGCAGCTGGGACCAGGCCAGGATCGGCACCCCGGTGGTCTCGGGGTTGCTGCCGGGTGACCTGATCGCGCTGTACTCGCCAGTGAGCCACATCGGTATGTACGTGGGGAATGGGCTGTATCTCCACGCGCCGCAGAGCGGCGATGTGGTCAAAGTCGCCAGGGTTCCGTGGCATGTCGTCACGGCGGTCCGCCGAGTCGGCTGATTTCGCGCCCTGCCTGAGCCGGATCCACTGGCTAGCGAGCCTCGCGTTCCCGAGATTGTCGGTGTGACGTTCTAGCGTCCGTCGTGACGAGATCACGAGTGCGACGGGAGCCCGACAATGATCGTGGATTGCGACCGATGCCAGGTGCGCGGCAACGCTTGCCAGGACTGTGTCATCACCGTTCTGCTCGGAGCGCCCCCGGGGGCCGTCGAGCTGGATGGGGCAGAACGAAGCGCGTTGGACACCCTGGCCGAGGCCGGCATGGTGCCCCGTCTGCAACTGGTTGATCTTTCCGAAGATCACAACACGACGCAGGTCCGCACGGGTACCGGTGTCTGTTTGTGCAGCGGCGCTGAGCGGTCGGCGACTGGCGGTGAGCGGTCGACACGCTACGTGGGCTGATCGGACGGGGCGAACAATGGCGCAGTTGCGGTGACGTCAACCGTGTCCGGAGGGCACTTCGCCCCATTGCGGGTGCGTCGGTGGTGGACAGTGCAGGTGACCTTTCGTAACCTTGCCGCGACTTAGCGGAACTGCTTCCAAACCGGGAGCACGCAGGTCGCCGCCGAATCGGCTTCGTCGCTGCTGCCATACGACAGCCGAGCCGGGGATCCAACTCTTTCGGGATGAATTCGGATGAGCGTTCGCGCCCAGATGGAAGGGCTCGCGTCCACTCTCCGGCCCGAACCTGTCGGTTAACCCGGTAGCGGTCCGACGGAAGAGGAGACAGACGGGACGTGTCGTCGCACCGTCTGAAGCGCAGCGCGCCGGCAATGATCATCGCCGCCGCCATGGCTGTTCTGGTGACCTTGATTTCCGCTCCAGCCGCGGCCGACCCCGCACCGCCCGACGACGCTCCAACGGCTGTGCAACGGCTCGCCCAGCTGAACCATCAGGCTGAGGTACTCACCGAGCAGTGGCACTACTCCCGCGACCAGCTGAATGCCCGTCGCGCTGACCTGGAGGAGGCCAGGGCTGATGTCACCGCCGCGGCCGCCTCGGGCGAACGTGCCAGGGCGGTGCAGGGTCAATACCGTGGTCAAGTCGACCGGCTGGCCAACGCATCCTTCCAAGGTGCGCGCCTCAATCGGCTGTCCGCCGTGTTGATCAGTGACTCCCCCGAGGAGTTCCTGGATCAGATGTCGGCGTTGGACATGCTGGCGGCGGATAACAAACAGGCCCTGGACCGCCTCACCGGTGCCGTCGTTGCGGCCCAGCAGGCCGAGCAGACGGCTAACGAGGCGGCAGCGCGGGCTGGCCAGGCCGAGCGGGATGCGGCCCGGCTCGAAGGCGACCTGACCCGCTCCCGCGACGAGATGGACCGCCAGATCCAGGTGGTCAAGCAGCGCCTCGCGGCGCTCAACAGTCAGGAGCGGGCCGCCTACACGTCCCCCGGCAGTACCGAGTTCCCGGTCAACCTCGTCGGCAGCGGTGCCGCGATCCAAGCGACACGGGCCGCGCTGAGCAGGCAAGGCTCGGCGTATGTGTGGGGCAGCGAAGGTCCGATCACGTTCGACTGCTCAGGCCTGGTGAAATGGTCCTTCGAACAGGCCGGCATGTCGGGCCTACCGCACTCGTCCCAGGCGCAGGCGCGAATGGGGAGCCGCGTCAGCAGGTCGCAGCTGCGACCGGGCGACCTCATCGCGCTGTACTCACCCATCAGCCACATCGGGATCTATGTCGGTGACGGATTCTATGTGAACGCACCGCAGCCCGGTGACGTGGTGAAAGTAGTTCGGGTGCCCTGGGGCCAGGTCACTGCGATGAGCCGGATCGCCTGAAGCGGTACCCGGTCCCACAGCCAGTGCCGGCTGCACCCCTGCGGTGCGGTCCCGGCTACCCTCCGGCGGTGCCGCGCATCCTGCTGGTGAGCAATGACTTCCCGCCCCGGGCCGGCGGCATCCAGACCTACCTGCACAAGCTGGCCACGGTGCTACCCGCCAGCGAGGTCGCTGTCTACGCACCGGACTGGCCGGGAGCAGCATCCTTCGATGCGCAATTGCCATTTCCGGTCATCCGGCATCCCGGACGTCTCATGCTTCCCACGCCGGGGGTACTGCGGCGAGCCGTCGGGTTACTGCCGGAGTTAGGCTATGAGACCGTGTGGTTCGGCGCTGCCGCCCCGTTAGCACTGCTGGGGCCGGCATTGCGCCGTGCAGGGGTACGACGGGTGGTGGCCAGCAGCCATGGGCACGAGGTGGGTTGGTCCATGCTGCCCGCTGGCCGGATGGCACTGCGCCGGATCGGCACGGATGCCGACGTCGTCACCGCGGTGAGCCGGTACACCCGCCGCCGCATTGCCTCCGCCTTCGGTCCCCAGGCCGCGCTTGAACTACTCCCACCTGGAGTGGACTGCACAGCGTTTCAACCGGATCCCGCGGCGCGGGCCGAGATCCGACGACGTCATCGACTGGGGGAAGCTCCGGTCGTGCTGTGCGTGTCTCGGCTGGTGCCCCGCAAGGGGCAGGACACGTTGGTGAAGGCATTGCCCGCCATCCGGCGCCAGGTGCCGGGGGCCAGGCTGCTGCTCGTGGGGGATGGGCCTCGGCGAGCAGCGTTGCAGCGACTGGCCGAGGCATGTGGTGTCGCCGACGCCGTGGTGAGCACGGGGCCAGTGCCGTGGTCGGAGCTGCCCGCGCACTACGCAGCCGGTGACGTCTTCGCGATGCCCTGCCGG
The DNA here is from genome assembly GCA_030862525.1 of Actinomycetota bacterium. Lineage (GTDB taxonomy): Bacteria > Actinomycetota > Actinomycetes > Mycobacteriales > Pseudonocardiaceae. The sequence goes on from JALZDN010000055.1 coordinate 12,985, forward strand.
ACCCGTGGCCGAGGACTGGACGTCGAAGGGCTCGGGCTGGTGTATCTCGAAGCGGCGGCGACCGGCTTGCCCGTAGTCGCTGGTGACGCGGGTGGGGCGCGGGAGACCGTCCGTACTGGCGACACCGGTGAGCTGGTGAACGGTCGTGACGTAGCAGCCGTGGCCAAGACCGTCGGAACACTGCTTGCCGATCCCGAGCGCGCCGCGGCGATGGGTCGGCGTGGGCGGCGCTGGATGCTGCAGGACTGGCACTGGGGGAGCCGTAAGCAACAGCTCGAAGAGCTGCTGCTTACGGCTCACGAGTAGAGCGCGTCGATCTCGGCGGCGAAGTCCTTGGCCACCACCGCGCGCTTGAGCTTGAGAGTGGGGGTGAGCTGACCACCGTCTTCGGTGAAGTCGACCGGCAGGATCTGGAAGCTGCGGATGGACTCGGCCCTGGAGACGATCTTGTTGGCCTCGTCCACCGCACCTTGCACCTCGGCGCGCAGCTCCTCATCATCGATCAGATCAGCGGCGCAGACACCAGCGGGCTTGCCATGCTCAGCGTTCCAGGCCGGGAGGGCCTCGGCGTCGAGAGTGATCAGGGCGGCGACGAAGGGCTGCTTATCACCCACCACCATGCAATGACTGATCAGCCGGTGGGCTCGGATGCGGTCCTCCAGCGCGGCCGGGGAGACATTCTTGCCGCCCGCGGTCACGATGATCTCCTTCTTGCGACCGGTAATCCGCAGGTAACCGTCGGCGTCCAGCTCCCCGAGGTCACCAGTGTGAAACCAGCCATCGACGATGGCTTCGGCGGTGGCCGCCTCGCTGTGCCAGTACCGGCGCAATACACCCGGGCTCTTGACCAACACCTCGCCGTCGTCACCGATCCTGATCGTCACGCCGGGCAACGGTCGACCCACGGTGCCGATCTTGACGTTCTTCTCGGTGTTCACCGTAGCGGGAGCGCTGGTTTCGGTCAGCCCGTAGCCCTCCAGCACCGGTACACCGACACCTCGGAAGAAATGCGCGAGGCGCTCACCCAGCGGGGCACTACCACAGACCGCCGCGACGCACCGACCGCCGAGCACCGCCCTTAGCTTCGAGTAGACCAACTGGTCGAACAATGCGTGCTTGGCCCGCAGAACCAGCCCGGCTCCGCCAGCGTCTCGGGCACGGCTCCACTCGACGGCAGTGGCATCGGCGATATCAAAGATGAATCCTTTACCGTCGGCATGCGCTTTCTGCTTTGCAGAGTTGTAGACCTTCTCAAACACTCGAGGCACCGCCAGCACGAACGTGGGTCGGAACTCGGCCAGCTCGGCGACCAGGTTTTTCGCATCCGGGGTGTGCCCGAGAGCGATCCGCTCGTACACACAGCAGCACTGAACGAATCGGGCGAGCACGTGCGCCAGCGGCAGGAATAGCAACATCGAGCTGGCCGGCTGCATCAGGCCAGGAAACTCCGTCACCGCCGAGCGGATCAGACTGAGCAGGTTGCGGTGGGTGATCTCGCAGCCTTTGGGTCGCCCGGTGGTCCCCGAGGTGTAGATCAGCGTCGCCAAATCTTCGGCACCGACCGCGGCAGCGCGCTGCCGCAGGGCGTCGTCGCTGATCTCGGCACCCAGCGCGGTGAGCTCGTCGATTGCTGCGCGCGGGTGCCCGCTGCTCGCCGGATCGATCTGCCAGACCAAAGCCGGCTCGCCCAAGCCATCGACCAGCTCGCGATGCGCAGAGGTCTCGACGAAGACCGCCTTGGCGCCGGAATCCGACAGGCTCCATTTCACCTGTTCGGGGGAGGCTGTCTCATAGATCGGCACCGTCGATCCGCCGGCGGCCCAGATCGCGTAGTCCAGCAGGGCCCACTCGTAGCGGGTCTTGGATAACAGCGCGATCCGGTCTCCGCGCTCAACGCCCGATGCAACGAGGCCTTTGGCCACCGATGCGACCTGTTTCGCGAAGTCCTTCGCTGTGACGTCAACCCAACCGCCGTCGACCCGGCGGCGAAAGCTGACACTGCTGGCGAACCGCTCGGCGTTGGCCCACACCGCATCGGTAAGGTTTTCCTCGTCGGCCACCGTCGCGGTGGCCGGGACTGTGAACTCCCGCACGGGTACCTCCGCAGCTCGCGCCATTCCACTGCTGCCGGCCAGGCCTCCGGTCGACCCGGTCTGGGGTGTCGAAGGTATCGCGACCAGCGTTTCGTCCAACAGCCCGGCGGTGCTGCAACCGCTGGCGAGTAGCCTGCCTGCTCGTGCGGGTCCATGTGGTGTCCGACGTGCACGGCAACGCGGACGCTTTGGCCGCGGCGGGCGCGGGCGCCGATGCGCTGCTGGTGCTGGGGGATCTGATCGACTTCGTGAACTACCACGACTACTCCGCTGGGATCCTCGGCTCGGTGTTCGGGCCTGCCGCGGTACACCGGTTCGCGCAGCTGCGTTCTGATGGCGCGCCCGGCGAGGCGTTCGCGTTCGTGCGCGACTTATGGGTGGGTGTGCCCGACCCTCGCGGGGTGGTTCGCGACGCCGTCGTCGAGCAGTACGAACGGCTGTTCGCGGTGCTGCCTGTCCCGACTTACGCCACCCCGGGCAATGTGGACTTGCCCGAACTGTGGCCCCGCTTCGCGCGCCCCGGAGTGCACGTCCTGGATGGCCAAACCGCCGAGATCGGCGGCCTGCGTTGCGGCTTCGTCGGCGGTGGACTGCTACCCGAAGGGGTCACCCGGGCACCGGACACGGCGTTTCGTTCATACCTGCGTACCCCGCAGCAGTACGCGGCGGCCGTCGAGGCCCTGGGGCGGGTGGACGTCTTATGCAGCCACATCCCACCCGCGGTGCCTGAGCTGGTCTACGACGTGCAGGCGCGCCGACCCGAAGTCGGTTCCGAGCACCTGCTTGCGGTGATCCGTCGGGAGCGACCGCGTGCCGCGTTGTTCGGGCACGTGCATCAGCCGCTGGCCCGGCGGGTCCGGGTGGGGCGAACCGAATGCGTCAACGTCGGGCATTTCCAGCGCACCGGCAGCCCGCATGTGCTGAGGTGGTGATCAGCCCGAGCCTGCTCGGACAGGGTTGGCCGCGGGCGAGATGGGGAGCGGTTACAGCCGCGCTCCGTCGTCCCAGCCTTCCGGTGGCGGTCCGGAACGTAGCCCGAGTACCAGGGCGCCGATCCCGGCGGTCAACGCCAACAGGCCCAGCGGTGTCGCCACGCCCTCGCCAAGGCCCAGCAGGTTCGGTCCTACCAGCAGCAGCACTCCGGCAGCCAGCAGTGCCACGCCGCCGACCGTCCGTGGCCGGGGCACCGGCAACGGGGGTGGCTCTGGCGGCTCGAAATGATCCTCTTCGGCGGGCCAACGGGGCAAATCCGGTCCGGTATGGAAGCCCGCGACGATCCCGGCGAATGCGGTGCCGGTGTCCTCGGAGCTGCGGTGGTGGGCCGGACCTTCACGGTCCTGCTCCTCAGGATCGGGGAAGGTCAACTCCGACACCACTCTCGGGCTTGGCTGGGATCGGTGCAGCGGTAACGGTACCGGGCCGAGGTGACGGGCGCGCGAGTGCTTGCAGGATCGAGCCGCCTCGGCGAACCTGCGTACCAGGGATGGGCGCGGGATCGTTGTGCCCCCGATACCGTGCTCCGTAGGCTTGCTGATGCGGCGGCCCGTCAGGGCGAGGGAAGGATCGGTAGACGGTGTTCTACTGGCTGCTCAAACACCTGCTACTGGGTCCCTTGATGCGTCTGGCATGCCATCCGCAAGTCTATGGTGCCGAGCATCTCCCACGCCGCGGTGGCGCCATTCTGGCCAGCAACCACCTCGCGGTGGCCGACTCATTTTTCCTGCCTCTGGTGGTCCGCCGCCGGGTGACGTTCCTGGCCAAGCGAGAGTACTTCACCACGCCGGGTCTGCGGGGATGGTTCAAGCGGCAGTTCTTCAGTGCCGCCGGCCAGGTTCCGATCGACCGGTCCAGCGCCTCGGCCGCGCAGGCTGCTCTGGATACCGGAGTTCGGTTGCTGGCCGCGGGCAACCTGCTCGGCATCTATCCGGAAGGCACCCGGTCCCCGGACGGCCGGTTGTACAAGGGCAAGACCGGCGTCGCGCGGATGACGCTGCAGGCGGGTGTCCCGGTGATCCCGGTCGTCATGGTAGGAACCGACAAGGTCAGCCCCCGCGGTACCAAGATGTGGCGCCCGCATCGGGTGGAAGTGCACTTCGGCACGCCGCTGGATTTCTCGCGCTACGCGGGTCTGGCCGGTGACCGGTTCGTCGAACGATCGATGGTCGACGAAATCATGTACTCCTTGATGGAGCTCTCCGGCCAGGAGTACGTCGACATGTACGCATCGTCGGTCAAGGAGCGCGAGCCACCACCACCGCGGTTCGCGCTTAAGGCGTCCTGAGCGTCCCCGGATCGAGCTGCTGCGTAGGCTGGCCGGTCGTGCGGTTCTTCTACGACTGCGAGTTCATCGAGGACGGCGTCACCATTGAGCTGATCTCCATCGGAGTGGTGGACGAGCAGGGTCGGGAGTACTACGCGGTATCGACGGAGTTCGATCCAGAGCGGGCCGGCGAGTGGGTGCGATCGCACGTGTTGCCCAAGCTGCCGCCGCCGTCCAGCCAGGCATGGCGCAGCCGGATGGCCATCCGTGACACGCTGCTGGAGTTTCTCACCGCGCCCGGTGACAAAGTGGAGCTGTGGGCCTGGTTCGCCGCCTACGACCACGTTGCTCTGGCCCAATTATGGGGCCCGATGCCGGCGCTGCCACGAGAATTACCCCGGTTCACCCGGGACCTGAGGCAGCGCTGGGAGGACGCCGGTAAGCCGGCATTGCCCCCGCCGCCCAGTGACGCTCACGACGCAGTGGCCGATGCCCGGCACAACCTGATCAGGTGGCGGGTGATCGAGGCGCACCGCTCCGCACGGTCTGGGCGGGCCCGATAACCTGCCGCTTTGCTGCACCGATCCCGGTCGTGCCACTCTCACGCCGTCAGCAGGGACAAGTAGGAAGGCGAACAGACATGCGTATTGGCGTACTCACGGGGGGTGGGGACTGCCCGGGCCTCAATGCGGTGATCCGGGCGGTTGTCCGCAAGGGCATCGAGGTGTACGGGCACGAGATCATCGGATTCCGGGACGGCTGGCGGGGGCCGATGGAGGGGCTGATCCAGCCGCTGGGCTTGTCCGATGTGGAGCACATCCTGCCTCTCGGTGGCACCATCCTGCGCACATCGCGCACCAACCCGTACCGCAACGGTGGCGCCGAGCAGGTCAAGCGGACCCTGGCCGAGCACGGCGTGGACGCTCTGATCGCGATTGGTGGTGAGGACACCCTCGGCGTCGCTCGCCGGCTGGGCGAAGACGGGATCTTCGTGGTGGGCGTGCCGAAGACCATCGACAACGACCTGGGCGCCACCGACTACACCTTCGGGTTCGACACCGCGGTGCACATCGCGACCGAGGCGATCGACCGGCTGCGTACCACTGCGGAGTCACACCACCGGGCCGCGGTTGTGGAGGTCATGGGCCGTAACGCAGGCTGGATAGCGCTGCACTCCGGAATGGCCGGCGGGGCGAACGCCATCCTGATGCCGGAACGACCATTCTCCGTGGAACGGGTGTGCCAGTGGGTCATCCGGTGCCTCAAGCGCGACGATGCCGCGATCGTCGTGGTCGCCGAGGGTGCCGTGCCGGTGGGCGGTGCCGAGCTGCTTTCGACCGAGGAGGTCGACGCCTTCGGTCACAAGCGCCTCGGCGGGGTGGGGATCTGGTTGGCCGACGAGATCGCCCGCTGCACCGGTGCTGAGTCCCGCGCCGTGGTGCTGGGGCACATACAGCGCGGTGGCACGCCCACCGCTTATGACCGGGTGCTGGCAACCCGGTTCGGCGTGCATGCAGTCGATGCGGTGCACGAGGGTGACCGTGGCGTGATGGTCGCGCTGCGCGGTACCGACATCATCCGGGTGAAGCTGGCCGAGGCCACTGCAGAAGCCAAGACAGTGCCGGTGGAGCGCCATGCCGAGGCCGAGGTCTTCTTCGGTTAACGGCCCGCTGGACCGCTGCGAAGGCTCACCCCATACGCTCAGACACCGTGAACTGGACCGTGGATGTTCCGGTCGACATGCTGCCGGAGCTACCGCCGCTGCCCGCCGATCTGCGCAGCAAGCTCGACGCTGCGCTGACCCGACCCGCCGCGCAGCAGCCGAGCTGGCCTGACCCCGACGCGGTGCGCAACATCCGCACCGTGCTGGAAAGTGTCCCGCCGATCACCGTGCCACCAGAGGTTGACGAGCTGCGGGATCAGCTCGCGGCGGTCGCGCGCGGCGAGGCTTTCCTGTTGCAGGGCGGGGACTGCGCCGAGACCTTCGTCGACAACACCGAGCCGCACCTGCGCGCCAACATCCGCACGCTGCTACAGATGGCAGTGGTGCTCACCTACGGATCCAGCATGCCGGTGGTGAAGGTGGCGCGGGTGGCGGGGCAATACGCCAAGCCGAGGTCCGCGCCGATCGACGCGTTCGGCCTGGTGTCCTACCGCGGTGACATGATCAATTCATTGGTCGCCAAGCCCGAGGCGCGGGTGCACGATCCGTCGCGGTTGATCCGCGCCTACGCCAACGCCGCGGCGGCGATGAATCTGGTGCGGTCGCTGACCTTGGCCGGCATGGCGGACCTGAACAAGGTGCACGACTGGAACAAGGACTTCGTGCGCCGATCCCCAGCTGGAGCCCGATATGAGGCCCTCGCCGGCGAGATCGACCGGGGCCTGCGCTTCATGTCGGCGTGCGGCGTGAACGACTCATCGCTGCACTCCACCCAGATCTACGCCAGTCACGAAGCGTTGGTGCTTGACTACGAGCGGGCCATGCTCCGCCTGGACCGCACCGCCGAGAAACCCAAGCTCTACGACCTGTCCGCGCACTTCCTCTGGGTGGGGGAGCGCACCCGTGCGCTGGATGGGGCGCACATTGCGTTCGCCGAGCTGCTGGCCAATCCCATTGGGCTCAAGCTCGGTCCGAGCACCACACCTGATCAGGCTGTGGAATACGTCGAACGGCTTGACCCGCACGGTGTCCCGGGCCGGCTCACCCTGATTTCGCGGATGGGGGCGCAGCGGGTACGGGATGTGTTGCCGGGGATCGTGCAGAAGGTCACCGCCGCTGGGCATCAGGTGATCTGGCAGTGCGATCCGATGCATGGCAACACCATCGAGTCCTCCACCGGATACAAGACCAGGCATTTCGACTGGGTGGTCGACGAGGTGCAGGGTTTCTTCGAAGTGCACCATGCGCTGGGCACCTATCCCGGTGGAATCCACGTGGAACTCACCGGGGAGGACGTCACCGAATGCCTTGGCGGCGCGCAGGACATCTCCGACGCGGACCTGTCCGGTCGCTACGAAACCGCGTGCGATCCGCGGCTGAACACCCAGCAGGCGCTAGAGCTCGCCTTCCTGGTCGCCGAGATGCTGCGCTCATGAGTGGCATGCTCACGAGCGATCACAACGCTCACAGCGTTGTGATCGCCACGGTGGTGCCGGGGCGGACGGGCTGACCGGCCTCGGGTGACTGCGAGATCACCCGGTCTGACAAGCCCCCGAGGAGCGGAAAACCCCCGAATCCCCCGAGGGACTGGCTGACGCTGCTGTCCAGGCCGGCGTCTTCGAGCACCTGCCGGGCCTCGGCAACTGATAACCCCACCACCTCGGGCACGACCGACGCGGTACTTACCAGCAGGACCACGCTGGTGCCGCGGGTAGTGGTGGCACCGGCCTTCGGTTCGGTGCCGATCGCGCGTCCACCGGGTACGTCGCCGTCGAACTGGCGACGCACCTGCGCGGTCAGACCGGCACGAGTCAATCTCGAAACCGCGTCAGCCTGTGGCAGACCTCGCACGTCCGGCACGGTGGCCGGGGCCACGCCCTTGCTGACCACCAGCGTCACCGGGGCCCCAACGGTGAGCGTGGTGCCCCCTGCCGGGCGCAGTCCGATCACAGTGCCCTTCGGGACGGTGTCGTGAAACTCCTCGGCGGCTGGGTCGCGCCGCGGACTCAGGTCCGCTTCGCGCAGCGCATCCTCGGCTTCCTGCACCGCGATGCCTACCGCCAGCTCGGGCACCACCGGACGGCCCAACGAGATCACCACGGTGACGTCCGAGCCTCGTGTCGCGCGCTGACCCGGCCCGGGATCGGTGCTGACCACCGCGCCACCGGGAACCGTGTCGTGGTGGTCCTCGGCGAAATTGGGCTTGAGGTCGACGGCAGCCAGCGTGGCCTGCACGGCGCTGGCCTGCAGACCCGTGAGGTTGGGCACCACGGTCCACCGTCCGCTACCCAGCCACCACGCGCTTACCCCGATCGCGCTCGCGAGCGTCAGCACGATCACCATCCAGGCGATGAAGGCGCGCCGATTGCGGGTCCGCTCGCGCCGATAAGGATCGTCGTGGGGAAGCTGTTTTCGTGGCCGGGACCCGGATGGCGGCCCGGACGGAAGTCCCGTAGGTGCGCCATTGCCCATGTTGGAGCCGCCGGTCGCCTCATCGGCCCTGGGTAAGGCCCGGGTCCCGCGTGGCCCATGATCAGTGGCAAGGCCCGCGACCGCGGTGGGGGCGATCGCCGCGGCCATCGACCACGCCGACGCTGGTACGGGGACCGGAACTCGGTCGATTCCCAGGCCGGTCCGTACCGCCTGCAGACTGTGCAAGAACGCCGACGCGTCCGGCGGGCGAACCGCCGGATCCCGACGGGTGGCCTGTACGACGAGGTCGTCCAACGGTGCGGGAACGTCAGCGCCTGCCGCACTCGGGGCCGGCATGTCGTCGTTGACGTGGCGATAGGCCACTGACAGGGCGGTTTCCCCGCTATATGGCGGCGTTCCGGTAAGCATCTCGAACAGCAGCACACCGGCGGCGTAGACGTCGCTTCGGGCGTCGGCGGCCCCAGTCGCGACCTGCTCCGGCGAGAGGTAGGCCACTGTGCCGAGGATGACGTCGCCGGTGCTGCTGACCTCGGCCGCCGCGCGAACCAGTCCGAAGTCGGCCACCTTCACCACGCCGCCGGGACCGATGAGGACGTTCTCCGGTTTGATGTCGCGATGAACCAGCCCTTCCCGGTGTGCCGCGGCCAGCGCCGAGAGCACCATCTCGGCCACCGCGATGGCCAGCGGCACCGGCAGCCTGCCGTGCTGGCGCATCAAGTCCCGCAGCGTTCCACCCTCCACCAGCTCCATCACCAGAAACGCGTGGTCCCCAGTAGAGGAGGAGTCGACGCCCTGGTCATGAACCGCGACCACGCCGGGATGGTGCAGCCGTGCAGCTGCGCGGGCTTCCCGTTCGAAGCGCTGCAGAAAGGCCGGGTCGGCGGCGAACCGCGGAGCCATCACCTTGATGGCGACCGGACGCTCCAACCGGGAGTCCGTGCCGCGGTAGACGGTGGACATGCCGCCGCGGGCCAGCACGGGACCGACCCGGTAGCGCCCGTCGAGCAGGGTGCCGACCAGGTTCCCGTCGTGGGCGGGCCCCTGTCGTTCCACAGTTCCGGATGGTAAGGGCAAGGTCTGGACGGTACGGACCCGGCGCTGCCCGAACGGCGGAAGGGCGCCGGCTGGCGGGTATGGCATGGTGACCACTGTGAGCGACATCCCTCTCGCCCAGGACGTGCTCGATCCCGAGGTGGTGGTGCTGCCGCTACCCGATGTGGCGCAACGGCTCGGACTGCCGGTGACCCGGGTGCACCAGATGCTGCGCGACGGCCAACTGCTGGGAGTGCGCCGCCACGGCGTGGCGTTGGTGCCTGCGGAGTTCCTGAGCGGTAATGCGGTGGTCAAGGGACTATCCGGCACGATTACCCTGCTACGCGATGCCGGCTACTCCGTTGAGGAGATCCTGCGTTGGTTGTTTACCGCGGAGGCCTCGTTGCCTGGCACCCCGATTGGCGCGCTGCGGACCGACCGCGGCCGCGAGGTGAAGCGCCGCGCCCAGGCAATGGGGTTCTGATTGGGGGGTCCTCTTGGAGGGCCTCTGATTGGGGGCATCTGACCGGGCGCGGTACCCTCTCGAGCAATTTCTCAGTGGTCTAGCTGGGGACTGTTTGCTGGGTCAGGCAAAGGGAGGGCACTGATGTTCAGAAAGCTTGGAAAGCTTGCGGCTCTTGCGGGGATCGCCCAGGCCGCTTGCCGGTATGCCAAGAACAACCCCGAGAAGGTTCACAAGGTCGCCGACCAGGCTGGT
>JALZDN010000056.1 GCA_030862525.1 Actinomycetota bacterium
ACCCCCGCCAGTGTGCTGGCGGGGGTTGGCTGTCGTTACGAGCAGCGTTCCGGGGGGTTGGTGGTCCTTGAAGAGCCACCAACTCCGGCCTACCTGGTAGCTCGCCATGAGCGGGCCAGGTCGGCGGCGCCGACGAGACCCGCCTCGGGGCCTAGTTCGGCGATCCGCAGCTCGGCCATCGGCCGGTGGCCGCCGCCGGTGAGGTGCTCGCGGAAGGCGACCGACGCGGGGGCGCGGAGCACCTCGCCGGCCGCGGACACCCCACCCCCGATGATGAACAGGCCCGGGTCGAGGACCGCGGCCAACCCGGCCAGTCCGCGCCCCAGCCACGTTCCGATCCCCTCGAAGCACTGCAGCGCCGCCAGATCGCCAGCTGCGGCTGCCTGGGTGACCATCCGGCCGGTGATGTCCTCGGGGCGGCCACCGGCTAGCCGCAGCAGTTCCCCGGCCATCGCGGGCGAGACGCGGGCCAATTCCCGGGCCTCGCGCTCGAGCGCCCGACCGCTTGCGTACTCCTCCCAGCAACCCCGCAAGCCGCATTCGCACAGCCGGCCGTCCGGGACGACGGTGAGGTGACCGAACTCTGCAGCCGCACCGAACTGGCCCCGCATCAGCTGCCCGTTCACCACGAGGCCGCCACCGATCCCGGTGCCCAAGGTGAGCGTCACCACGTTGTCTGCATCGCGGCCGGCACCGAAGCGGACCTCCGCCCAGGCGGCGGCGTTGGCATCGTTCTCGACCACCACGGGCAACCTCAGCCGGCGCTCCAGCGACGCTTTCAGCGGCTCGTCACGCCAGGCCAGGTGGGGCGCGAACATCACAGTCGCCCGCTGTGCGTCGATGAAGCCGGCCGCACCGACGCCGACCGCCTCGACGGCGTACTTGGTGGCGAACTCGCCCACCGCGGCGGCTATCGCGTCCTCGATCCGCGATACGTTGTCAGCGGGGGTGTCTTGATGCGTCGTGGCGATGATCGTCCCGCGCTCGTCGACGACGCCGGCCGCGACCTTCGTGCCACCGATGTCCACACCGATGGTCAGGGTTTCCACCGTCACGGTTCTGATCATTGCAGTCGAGTGCACTCCGGTCGCGGGGCGGTGGTCTGACGAGCTTGCTCCGGTGTAAGTCACGCTCGTGAGTGGGTAACAGTGTTCCAGCACCGAATGGCACTCACGAGCAATGAGGAGGCACGAACGTGAGTGGGCAGCTGGCGGCCGTCGTTCTGGCGGTCCTCGTGGCGGGGGCGCTCGCCGTGGTGGGCCTGGCCGCGCGGTGGGTGGTGGGGCATCCAGCACGGATCCGGGCCGGGCTGGCCTGGGTGGCCGAACACCCAGCGGTGGTATGGGTGCGGTCACGTTACCCAAGGCAGTGGAGGTTCCTGGACCGCCGGTTGGCGCCCGGGGAGGCCACCGGGCTGGCGTTGACGCTCGGCGTGGGCATGGTGCTGGCGTTGGGGATGAGTTTCAGGCAGTTGTTGGACAACGTGCTTGAGAGTGACGGCATCGCGGTGGCCGACCACCCAGTGCTGAGGTTCCTCGCCGCGCACCGCGAGCCCTGGTTGGTCACCACGATGCAGGTGATCAGCGATGTGGGAAGCCCGGTGGGGGCGGGAATCATGGCCACCTTGGTGGGTGTGGCGTTGGCGTGGATTCGAAGGTCGTGGCTACCGTTGCTGATTGCCGGGTTCGGCGCGGCGGGCATCGGGATGATCAATTTATCGGTGAAGTGGCTGGTGAGCCGGAACCGCCCACCGGTGGCCATCGCGGTACTGGGCGAGGACGGCTTCTCGTTTCCCTCCGGGCACACCACCGGCACCACGGTGGTCTGGTTGTTGTCGGCGTGGATGGTCAGCCGATGGGTGATCCGCGGCCGAGTCGTTCAGGACATGGTATGGACCGGGGCTGTGCTCGTGATCGTCGCCGTCGGAATCTCACGGGTCTACCTGGGGGTGCATTTCCCGAGTGATGTGATGGCCGGCTGGACGTTGGGGGCAGCGTGGGCTGTCATGATCGCGCTGGTGGTGAATGTGTGGGAGCAGTCGCAGCGCGCCTCGCCCGCCTCGGTCGGCCCAAGAGGCCTCGACACCGGCCCGGTTAGTCGAGGCACGGTAGACCCAGGCTGACGGTGGCCCTCCCCCCGCTGACGGGAATACCCTCTCACGGGAATAAGAGCCACCGCCTGCAACTCGGATCACGTCTTCGTGGAGTTCCCTCCTCTCCACGACGACGGTCTTGCTGGCAACAAGAGACCGAGCGCCGCCACAGTGATACACCGACAGTGCCGAACCACCCGGTTGGCGGTAATCGGCTCGAGCCACCGCCCTCGTACCGGCTCCGCTCGTCGAGAGGGCGCTGGCCGGTCAGCGCTTGTGGATATGAACGGTGACGTTCATGCCAGGAACCAGGTTGAGGCCTTTTGCGTCCTGCAGCGCGATCTTGACTGGGATGACCTGGGTGACCTTCTGGAAGTTCCCGGCGCTATTGCTCTGCGGGAACAGGGAGAAGACCGCGGCGGCGCCGCCTTGGATCTCGCGAACGTATCCGGTGAGCTGGGTATCGGGAAAGGCATCGACGGTCATGTCGACTTGCTGGCCGGGGCCGACCTCTCTGATGTCAGTCTCATCCACGCGGGCGGTGACGAAGATCTTATCGAAGTCGTAGGCAACGGCGAGTTCGGTACCGGCGGTAACAAACACACCCGGCACGCCATTGTCCACCGCCACGGTCCCATCGGCTGGAGCACGGATGCTCATGAGAGGTTGAGCGAATCCACCTTGGATCTTGATACGGCCCACGACCTGGTCTTCGCGCAGCACGGTGCCCTGGCTGACGCGCCAGTCGACGAGGGTACCGCTGGTAGGGGCATTGACCGAGATCTTGTTGCCATCGATCTGAGCGTTGTCGGTGCTGACGAAGTTGCGGGCGTTGAGAAAGTAACTTGTGGCGAAAGCGCCAGCGGCGAGCAGCGCCACGATCAGGATGATGGCCAGCGCGATGCGCGTGGAGCGTTTGAGCTTGCGCCGTGCTGGTGTGGCGGTCGTAGTGCCGTCGGTGGGCGGCTGGTCGGCCAGCGCGGAGGATGGCTGCACTGGGCCTTCCATGCTCACACCTCCCCATCGATGTGATTGAGCTCGCCACAGCGAGCCGCACCCATAGACTACGTGCCGTACCCTATTTTGGGGAGGTCGGCAACGGTACCGATTTATGAGCGGATCAGCGGAATGATCACGTCGTCGACGATCTCGACCAGTACCTGGTCAGGGATTGGTGAACGGTGCACCAGAAAATGTTGACGCAGCAGGTCGGGGCCCACGCCGGCGATGCGGGGCGTGAGCGCGGTGGCGCGGACTTCACCACGAACGGCACCTCGCCGCAGCACGTCCAGTAAGAGGCTGACGCTCGGGTCGATGAAGCGGATCCGGATGACCTCCATAAGATCGGGGTTGCGGATGGTCTCGGCCATCAGACCGCGGACCGCCTCGCCGGAGGCGCCGTTGAGCAGGTTGGCGAATCCTCGTAAGCAGGTGAGGATGTCCTCGCGCACGCTGCCGGTGTCCGGTGGCTCACCACAACCGGGAAGGGTGTGGTGAACTGCGTCGGCCACCAGTTCGGCGCGGCCAGGCCAGCGACGATAGAGGGATCCCTTGCTCGCGCGGGCGCGGTTGGCCACGTGTTCCATCTTCAGCTCGGCGTAGCCGACCGCGGTTAGTTCTGCAAGGGTCGCTTCAAAGATCGCCGTGTAGAGCGCGTCGCCGCGGCGTCGAGGCCCTTTACGGTGGTCAACCGCAGCCTTCAGCGGCTCACAAGGCTCGCCGAGGCTGCTCAAGGTCCGCACCTCCCGCACTGGAGGGTAATGCCGAATGTTCGCTGTGAGAGCTGCAGAATAGAGCACGCGGCGTTCTGGTGGCCCAGGCGGTACTGATGGCACAGTGAAGGCATGGCCGGCGCGACAGCCGAGGCAAGCCCCAATGGGGCGGCCGTTCGAGGTGTGCCCGCTTCGGGGGCTCAACAGCGATCGACAGGCTGGGGGCTGCCGCTGGCGGTGCTGATCGCCGGGGTCTTCATGTCGATCCTGGATATCACCATCATCAATGTGGCCATCCCCACCATTCAGAACGAATTCGGAGTGACCACCGATGACGCGCAGTGGGTGGTCACGGCCTACGCGCTGACCGAGGGCGTAGTGGTGCCGGTCAGCGCGTGGATGGGGGATCGCTTCGGGCTGAAACGGGTGTACAACCTGGCACTGCTGGGGTTCGCCGTCGGGTCGGCGCTGTGCGGGCTGGCGTGGAGTTTGGAAAGCCTGGTCGTCTTCCGGATCGGACAGGCGATCGCGGGCGGGATCTTGCCGGCTGTCACGCTGTCGATCTTGTTTCGGATCGTGCCGCGGGATCGGCTCGGCGCCGCCATGGGCATGTATGGCCTGGGGGTCGTGTCCGCCCCGGCGCTCGGTCCACCCCTGGGCGGGTACCTGGTCGAGTACGCGGACTGGCGGCTGATCTTCCTCATCAACGTGCCGATCGGCATTCTCGGCGTGGTGGCCGCAGCCCTGGTGTTGCCGAAGTTCCCCGTACAGCAGGGGCGGCGGTTCGACGTGCTGGGTTTCGTCACTGTGGCGAGTGGGTTGTTCGCGCTGCTGCTGGCGGCGTCGGAGGGGCCGGACTGGGGGTGGAGTTCCTACCGGATCCTGGGTCTGATCACCTTCGGCGTGCTGAGCCTGGCGTTGTTCGTGGTGATCGAGCTGGAGGTTGACGATCCGTTACTGGATATCCGGATATTCCGTTATTGGGCGTACAGCCAGTCGCTGTTGTTGATAGCGGTGCTGATGGTTGTGATGTTCGGGGTGCTGTTCTACATCCCGCTGTTCCTGCAGCAGGTCCAGGGGTTGGGAGCGTTCGAGTCAGGACTCACCCTGCTGCCTCAGGCGCTGGTGATGGCGGTGTTGATGCCGATCTCCGGGCTGATCTATGACCGCATCGGGCCCCGCTGGCTGGTGGTCACCGGGTTGACGATCGTGGCCGCCAGTACCTACCTGCTGCACACGATGACCGTCGACACCTCCCGAGAGCAGGTCATGTGGATGCTGGTGCTGCAAGGCATCGGCCTGGGGATCGCCATGATGCCGATCTTCACCGGGGGGCTCGCGGTCCTGCCGGTGGCCCACGTCAACGCCGGCAGCGCGTACAACAACGTCGTACAGCGGGTCTCGGGCGCAATCGGATTGGCCGTACTCACCGCAATCTTCACCACCCAGCAGGCCCAGCAGATGGCCGGACGCGCCGCGTTGCTCCCCGCGGATACCGCTACCCCAGACCTCGGCCCGGCCGTCCCGACGTGGATGGACCAATACGCCACCTACCGGCAGACCGAGCTGCACGTGTTCGTCGGGGCGATGGACAACCTGTTCCTGATCACCGCCGCGCTCAGCGCGCTGGCCGCGCTGGCGGCGCTGCTGCTGAGGTCCGGGCCCGCCCCCGCGGGCCCGACCGGCTTCGCTCCGCCGCAGCAGGCGACCACGTCGGCAGCATCCGGCAACGGCGGCCCAACCCGACCTACCGGGGAACGGGTTGATGTCGAGACCGGCACTGGGCCGCGGGATACCTGATCATGTTGCTGGACGAGCGTGCGCGATTCCTGGCCGCGCGATTGGACGAGGTGCTCGCCCGTCCGGCGCCGACCGAGCCGGAGCGGCGCGCGCTGACATTGTTCGACTCCGTGGTGGCGACGGTGCCGGCCTACCGGGCGTTGCTCGCCGAGCACGACGTCGATCCGGCGGCGGTGCGGACCATCGACGACTTCCGGACGTTGCCGCTGCTGACCAAGGACAACTACCTGCGCCGTCATCCGTTGGATCAGCTGTGCCGGGGCGGCAAGCTGGTGGGCTGCGACATGATCGCAGTGTCCTCGGGGTCGACCGGCGAGCCCACTTTCTGGCCACGGTCAGCAGCCGACGAGTTCGCCGTCGCCATCCGGTTCGAGCAGGTCTTTCACGACAGCTTCGGCGCCGACCGTCAGGCCACGCTGGCCGTGGTGTGCTTCGCGCTGGGCACCTGGGTCGGCGGAATGTATACCGCAGCTTGCTGCCGGCATCTGGCGGTCAAGGGCTATCCGATCACGGTGATCACCCCGGGCAGTGATGTGGAGGAGATCCTGCGGGTGGTCACCGCACTGGGCCCACAGTTCGAACAGGTGGTGCTGCTCGGGTATCCGCCGTTCCTCAAAGGCGTCGTCGACACCGGCTGGGCCCGCGGTGTGCCGTGGCCGGACTTTCGCGTCAAGCTGGTGCTGGCCGGCGAGGTGTTCAGCGAGGAGTGGCGCACGCTGGTGGGCGAACGCCTGGGCGGTGGTGATCCGTGCTTCGGATCGGCCTCGCTCTACGGCACCGCCGATGCGGGGGTGTTGGCCACCGAGACACCGCTGTCGATCTGCATCCGCCGTTACCTGGCAGCTCACCCGACTATCGCCCGGGAGTTGTTCGGCGGCGAGGCGCGGCTGCCCACGCTTGCCCAGTACGACCCGCGCAGCCGGCTGTTCGAGGTGCACGACGGCACCCTGCTGTTCACTGGCGACAACGGGATCCCGTTGATGCGATACCACATCGCCGATACCGGCGGGCTCACTTCGTTCGATGCGATGCGGGCCTTCTTGGCCGACCACGGTTTCGACCCGGTTGGTGAGCTCGTCGGCCGGCGTGGCGTTCGCGAGCTGCCGTTCGTGCACGTGTTCGGGCGCTCGCAGTTCACGGTGTCCTATTTCGGCGCGAACATCTATCCGGAGAACATCGCCGTCGGCCTGGAGCAGTCACCGGTCGCGGGGTGGGTGACCGGGAAGTTCGTCATGGAATCCAGGGAGGACGCCGACCGGGACCGTTACCTGGCCATCGCGGTCGAGCTGGCGCCCGGGGTGACCGGTACGGAGCAGATGCGGACGACGATAGCGCAGTCGATTGCAGTCCAGCTTCGCCGGTTGAACAGCGAATTCGCCCACTACACCCCACCGAAGCAGCAGCTTCCGCGGGTGAGCCTGTACCCGGCCGGCGATCCGGAGCACTTCCCACCCGGCGTCAAACACCGCTACTCCCGCTAAGCTACGCAGAGTGCCGGGATTTCACTCAGCGTGGCGGGAATCGGTGCAGGCGCGGCGTCTACCTGACCTGGCCTTTCTGCGGCGCAAGACACGACAAGCGGCTGCGACGCCAGCGGCTCCGGACCCCCTGCTCATCGATCCTCGTGCCTTCGCGAGGATCGACGTGATTCAGGACTCGATCCGTGAATTGCACGCGAAGCTCTCCGGCGCGACCGTCAGGTTCTACGCGGCGAACCCCGCACCCCTGTGCTCGGCGATCCCGCGCGGCCAGGATCCGGTCATCGAGGCAGAGCACATGGCAAGGACCATATCCCGGCACTTCGGAATGACTGACGTACAGCTGATCGTGTCGTTCAAGAAAATCGGAGATGAGGGGCAGCTGAGACCGGCGGCAGAAGTCGAACTCGGCACCGGACCGGACTACTTCATTACACTGAACCCGCGTTACCGCAACGATCGTCGCGACACCGCCGCCGTGCTGGCGCACGAGGTGATGCATATATTCTTGCACCGATCGGGAATACGATTCGCGGACCGTATCAAGAACGAAATACTCACCGACACCGCATCAGTCTACCTCGGCATCGGTTGGCTGACACTGAACGCGCACCGGATAAGCACTAGGTACTCCGGTGATACCCACACAACCTCGACACAGACCCTGGGATATGTATCTCCGGAAGAACTCGGCTACATACTCGCCAAGCGAGCACTGGCCTACGACCAGAACATCGAGATTTATCTGAGCCACAACAACGCGATCCGTCATGCCTACCGAGTCGGCTACCAGCGCGCCCTGCGCGACTACCAGCGCGCCCCGTTGGCGAACTGTGACGCCACGGCGTCAGTGCAGTACCGAAAAGATAAGATGTACGCCGAGGAGCTGACCAGATCCCGCGGCCTCACGCCGTCTTTCGACGGAGGTTACCGATTCCAGGGAGATGAGCCGATGAACGTTATATTCCGTTGTCCCGCTTGTCATCGCCTGGCGAAAATACCGGTCAACCGCTCGGTAACGATTCATTGCCGCATATGCCAATCGGCCCTGAGATGCGAGACGTGAGATCACGCGATGGCACAGCCACGCTATGACGGCTGAAGGCGTTGTTCATCAATGCACCCTGAAGCGCTCCCCCGCGCCCAGCAACACCGCCGGACTGATCGAGGCCAGCAGGCGCTGGATCGGTGAAGTTGGTCCGGGCCCGTCCTACTTGGATCCCGGCTCGGGCGGACCGGACAACGACGTCACCAACCGGAACACCACTCCCACTACCGCTGAGGTTGCCAAGCGGGTCGTACGACGACCGGAACGTTCCGGGCAGCGAAGATGCCCCGGGCATAGAACTCCAACGGCACCCCGGGGGCCAGCCGGATCTCGGCGTATCGGTCCAGTAGCACCCCCACAGCGACCCTGGCCTCCACCCGGGCCAGCAGCTGGCCGATGCAAAAGTGAATGCCATGGCCGAAGGCCAGGTGGTGGTTGCCGGAGCGATGAATGTCGAACCGGTCGGGGTCGGTGTACTCGCGTTCATCTCGGTTGGCGGACAGCAGCCACGGCGTGACGATCGCATCCGCCGGGATGACCCGCCCGCCCAGCTCGGTGTCGGCCATGGTTACCCGGCCGACCTGAGTGAAGGAGGAGCGGTACCGCAGCACCTCCTCGATGGTGGCCTCCACCAGCGAGCGGTCCGCATGCAACTCGGCCCACACGTCGGGGTGCTTGTCCAGGCACAGCACGATGTTGCCGAGCAGCGCGGTGGTGGTGATGTGTCCGGCGAGCAACAACACAACCGAGAAGTTCACCACCTCCTCGTCGGACAGTCGCTCACCATCGGCCTCCACCTCGGCCAGCCTGCTGATCAGGTCCTGTCGCGGGTGAGCACGCCGATCAGTGCAGTGCCCAGCCAGGTAAGCGAGCATGTCCGCGGTGGCGTCGTCGATCTTGCGGGTCAGCTCCGGATCGTTCGGGTCGGCCGTATCCTGCTTGAACAGCCCGTCCGCCCAGGACCGGAACAGCTCACGGTCCGAGGTCGGCAGGCCGAGCAGCTCGGCGATCACGATCACCGGCAGCGGGTAGGCCAAAGCGGGAACGAGGTCGAACTCGGCTGCACCGCCGGTGGCGTTGAGCAGCTCGTGGGTGACCTCGGCGATGCGGGGAGCGAGCCCGGTGACGACCTTCGGGCTGAAGGCGGCACCGATCAGCCGGCGCAGCGTGTGGTGACGTGGTGGGTCGGTCTGTAACAGGTTTCCCGCGCTGAGCCGCTGCGCCGCCGGCACCACTCGGGCCGTGTTGGAGGAGAACACCTGCGTTTCGGAGATCGCTCGGTGCACGTCGGCATAGCGGAACACGTGCCAGATGCCGTACGTATCGCGCCATACCGGGTGCTCGTCGCGCATCTCGCGCAGCCACGGCAGCAGGGTATGACCACCATCTTCGATGGTCGGTGGGATGGTGTGCAGGTTGGCGGTCATGATTGCTCCTGTAGTTGCTGCGGTGGCGTGGCTGCGGCGGGCACATCGTCCACCCACTACTGACGGTATGTGACTTCTCGCCTTCTGCGACACTCCTCGGCAAAAGTGGGCTTTCCTGAAGATTTCGTGAGAAAGCTCGTGCGCAACGTTTCAACTGCGGCTGCTACCGCGAATAAACAAGTATGCAGCGGCTGGTAATGCTGGTAACAGTAGCGCTACTCTGCGCTATTGGTGCCGGGTTGATCTCGGCAGCGGCGATCGCATCAAACGTCTACCGCTCGATTGCGGTCCAACACATCACTGAGTTCGCATCTAGTCCACCGATGACCCCGGCGACCACCCCGGTTCCCTCCCCACCTGAGCAGGCGTCCGCGGCGGCGAAAGTGACGCAGGCGATGCATGAGGTCCTGCCGGAAGCCCAGGTCGGCTTCGAGATCTTCGACCGGCAGAACAACACGGTAGTGGTCAGCCATGATGCTGGCCGGCAGTTCGCCTCCATGTCGGTGGTCAAGTTGCTGATCGCACTGGACGCGTTGGCGAGCGACAACTGGACGATCCAGGACGACGGGACACGGCAAGAGCTGCATCACATGCTCGCCGACAGCAATGACGACATCGCCAGCAACCTGTGGACTGCCAACGGTGGCCCGGCCATCGTGACCAGGATGGCCGGCCTGCTCGGGCTCACGGACACCCAACCGCCGAAGGATCCCAGCAGCTGGGGCAACACCCTGACCACACCGCACGATGTGGTGACGGTGTATCGCTACATCACCGATCGGATCCCCGGGTCCAGTCGTGACCTTCTGCTCGGTGCACTCACAGATGCCCAGCGGATCGCCGAGGACGGCTTTGATCAGTACTTCGGTATTCCGGACGCGATGCCGGGCACATCGTGGGCGATCAAACAGGGCTGGGGAACCAGCAGCTCCCAGGCGGTGATGCTCAGCACTGGCCTGGTCGGGACGGAACTGCGCTACGTGGTGGTCGTGCTGGCCGCCGCCCCGGCGGACTCGTACTCGACGGTTCCCGCAGTGGTCACCGCGGGAACCGATGCATTGGCGGACTTGATCGATCCAGCGATCTAGAGCCGTGCGTTGAAGGGCTCGGTGCCCAGCGCGAGCGAGACGGTACCCAGGCCGCCGTGAGTATTGAGGTAGGCCAGTTCTCTGGAGAGGTCACCAACGCCGTTACTACCGGTCTGCGGTGCCACCGCCAGCGTGCTGAGCACACCCAGCGCCTTGCCGTCCTGGGCTAGGACGGCGCTACCCGAGTCACCGGGGATGCCGGGCGTGACGGTGTAGCAGCTGTGCGACCAGCCATCGCCTTGGTCACCGATGCTGATCCCCGTCTTGGGGGACAGCGGCGTGAGTCCGGCCCGCAACGGCGAGTTGCCGTAGGTGTATATCCGGTCGCCGGCCGAGGTGCCGGTGGTGGTGATGCCGGTCGGCCCACCGAAGAACGGAAGGCTCGGGTTGACTTTGCCCCGATCGGCCGGATCGAGCTTGACCAGCGCGAAGTCATTGAACGCGCAGGCATTGGTATCCGACTCGTCGCGCTGGTCCATGGTGATCCATGAGCTGTACACCAGGGTGCCCGGCTTGCTGGCTCCGCCGATGGTGACCGGCGTGCCCAGCGGCTTGCTCTTCGAAGTGCAGCCGCTGGTCTCAGTCGCGGCTCCGGTACCGGCGCAGTGCGCGGCCTGCCCGATGAAAACGTCGCTTGCGTTGTAGAAGACGAAGTTGGACGTGCACTGGCCGCCATCGGTGTCGGTCATCACACCGGGATGAACGGTGGCCTGCGCGGCGGATGCCCAGGACGGGACCGCGGCCGAGGCGGTGCCGGCCCCGGGCAGGAACACAGCCACCAACGCCGCTGCGGCAGCCGTCGCGACGGTGACGATCGTGCGGCGGGGGCCGTCCACGATGCGGTGATGCATGCGAGTTTTCCTCTCGTTGGGCCCCGACTCCGGATCTGTCACCATGCGCGCCACGGTGCGTGATGGTATCCCGCTCGCTGTTCCCGGCCGCAGCGGCCCGCTGGCGCGCCGGAGGCTGCCATCGGGGCGGCGCCCCGACTCGAGCCGCTGAAGCGCTCGGCGAACAGCTCGCGCCCTGGCATCGAAGTCGCCTGCCATGATGACCGCTTGTGTGCCTTCGTTAACAAAAATTGCCGATCAACGCACATAAATAGTGATCATGCCCGGACGGCCGTGCGGATCGGCCACAGAACCGCTGTCCTTTCGCGGTACACCGCTTGTACAAGAATCCGATAACCGGTTACGTCGTGAGGTGTCCTAACCCCGAGCCGGGTGAAGGTACGAAAATGAGCCTGCGGGAGGCGGTGCGCACCGCGCTGCGCGGATTGAGTGCCAATCGGTTGCGCTCCGCATTGACCATGCTCGGCATCATCATCGGAGTCACGGCGGTGATCCTGCTGGTGGCCATCGGCAACGGGGTGCAGTCCGCGGTCAATGAGTATGTCGAACCGCTGGCCAATCTCATCACCATCGTGCCGACGGTCGGGAATGTCCCCGGAGGCACCGCTCCCAAGGATCTGATCGACGCCGACGTCTCGGCGCTGCAGAACCCCGCCTTCGGTCCCACCTTCGAGTCGTTCGCACCCGCCGTGACCATCCCTTCCATCGTGGTCTCGTTCGCGATCAGCCTCCTGATCGGACTCATCGCCGGCGGCTACCCGGCCAACCGAGCCGCCCGGCTACGGCCCATCGAAGCCCTCAGATACGAGTAAGCGGCCTGCGCGCTGCTTGGCGGTTGAAATCGGTATCAGCAAGGCCCCGGCGGGGCTCTTATGCGCATCACACCTCGCGTGCAGGAGGAGTCGCGATGTTCACGTACCGGTTCTGGCAGTTGGCGAGCGAACGAGCCCTCAAGACGTTCGCGCAGAGCCTGCTGGCGATCCTCAGCGCCACCGGCGTGGGCCTACTCACCGCGCCGTGGACGACAGCGCTGTCCACAGCGGGGATGGCCGCGGTGCTGTCGGTGCTGACGTCGATGGCGTCGGAGCCGGTGGGTGAACCTCACACCCCCAGCCTGCTGTCTCCCGCCGCGATGTCCACGCCTCCGGTGGTCAAGGCGTCCGTCACGGCGTCCTAGCGAGTGGAGCGCAGACTATCGAGCGGAGGGGAGGTGCTGCTCTCGACGTGTACCCGCTTATCCTCAAGCATTTCGAAGCGACCAGATAGGTGAAGGGACCGACCGTGGGCACGCTTACCGATCTGCGTCGATCTTCCCGCCGCAGTGAAGAAGGTGCTGGTTGGCACCGCTGTTCAGGGCCTGGAACATGGAAGGATGATGTACCGGCGGGAACGAAGTCGCTGTCGTGGTTACGGCCATCGACACTATGGCAGTCCCGCAACGACATCATCGCGAGATTCATCGCCGACCCCACGGCTGACGCCCGGGCCCGATGGGTCGAGCTCGCCCGCCAGCGCGCTCAAGTAGCAGGCGCGCACTCGGATTTCGTCATTTCTCACCCGGCAGGCGAAGCCGTTTCCGTGCTCGTCGTCGGGGATACCGGCGAAGGCGATAATTCGCAGTATGCGGTCGCGGAGTCGTTGGTGCACATGTCGAAGGACGCGGACTTCGCGGTGATCTGCAGCGACGTGACCTACCCCACTGGCGACCTCGGCGACTACGGCCGGACGTTTCACCACCCATACCGCAATCTCGAGTTACCTGTCTACGCGCTGCCGGGAAACCACGATTGGTACGACGGCCTACATGGCTTCATGCAATACTCCTGCAGGCTGGACGATGCTGGATACCGGCCCGACTTCGGTGGTGGCCTGGCGGCTGTCCTGGCCGGGCTACTGTGGCGCCGACCATCACAGCCTGGCAATCCAGCCACCAAGGGCGTTTCGGTCAAGGAACTTCCGCCGCCCGACCCACTCCAGCCGGCACCTTATTTCGCGATCGACGCAGGCCCGGTACGGTTCGTCGCAATCGACACCGGTATCACCGGTGAGATCGATGAGGATCAGTACCACTGGTTGAAGCGGGTTTCCCTGGACGCCGCCAAGCGCCCCAAAATCCTGCTCAGCGGCAAACCGATCTACGTCGACAACGAGCATCATCCGGGAGGTGTCCTGGGAAGGACGGAGACTGTCGACGACGTCGTCGCTAACCCGCAGGCGAACTACGTGATGGCAATCGGTGGTGACGTTCACAACTACCAGCGCTATCCGGTCCGCGTGGCGGACGGACGTACGATTCAATACATCGTCAGCGGTGGGGGCGGTGCTTACATGCACGCCACCCACCGAATTCCACCGGTGAACGTCAAGGGGGTCGATGAGTCGACGTTTCGCTGCTACCCGCTGCGCCGTGACTCGCTAGCCCGGTTCTCCCAGGTCATCAACGGACGGCTGTCGAGGGGCAGCGGGAGCATGACCATCGATGCGCCGATGGCGGGCAGGTACTACGAGCAACGGGGTGTCAGCACCGCCCGGTCCGATCGACCCGTCGCAGCACGGCTCTCCCTCGGCGAGAGAATCAAAACCGAGGTGCTACACCGCATCCCGGCGGGTCGATTCTTCCATCGAGTTGGTTCTGAGGTGTTCGACTTCGACGAACCACCGTTTTTCAAGCAATTGTTGCGTATCGATGCCGACAGCGACAGGATCACAGTTTTGTGTTTCGGCGTAACCGGATGCGCCGGCACGGAGGGCGCACCGTCCGTTGAGGACGGTTTTACCATTGCGTTGTAGCGTTATGTGGGATTACCGAGGCCCTCAAGGTAGCGGATGCGGCGGTGAGCGGCCTGGAGTTGGCGTTCGAGGCTCACGATGCGGATGGCCGCGATCAGCGGCATGTTCTCGTCGAGCAGTTCGCGGACCCGGGTGGCCACAGTGAGCTCGGCACGGGAATAACGGCGTTGCCCACCAGCCGAGCGATCCGGGGTGAGTAGCCCGGCCGCGTCGAGGCTACGCAGGAAGGCGGGCTGCACGCCCAGCAGGTCGGCGGCCCGGCCCATGGTGTAGGCCGGATAGTCCTCGTCGTCGAGCTTGTGCGGTGTGCTCTGCTGCCGTGCCACTTGCCTCTCCGGGGGTCACGGGAGCGATCCTGCGCGGACCACCTCCCCGACGTACATCGACCTTACAGTGGGAACTGCAAGGTTCTCTACTAGGTTGATCATTTCGCCCTGCCGCCAGCCCTGGCGGCCACGATCGCCCCCAGAGTCGCAACCTCACCCTCGTGCTAGCTCGGGGCCGCCTTGAGCGAACTCGTGTAAAGAAAATTTCAGAGTCGGGAACATGTTTCAGGCTGTGGTCGTTGGGAGGAGTGTCGAGACATCGCTACAGGTGCCCGACACTAGAGCAGTGTAGTGCGAACGCGTCGTGATGACGCCCAGGAAGGAGAGACCCTCGATGCTGATGCGTACCGACCCGTTCCGGGAGCTCGACCGGCTGACCCACCAGTTGTTCGGCACCAACGGCACCAGGTCGCGCCCGGCAGTCATGCCCATGGACGCCTACCGCCACGGGGAGCAGTTCGTCGTGCACTTCGATCTGCCCGGGGTGGACCCGTCCTCGATTGACCTCGATGTAGAGCGCAATGTGCTCACCGTCAAGGCCGAGCGCCACCCGTCCTACGGCGAGGACGTCGAGCTGCAGGCCGCCGAGCGCCCCCGCGGAGTGTTCAGCCGGCAGCTGTTCCTCGGTGACACCCTCGACACCAACCGCGTCGAGGCTCACTACGACGCCGGGGTGCTGACCCTGCACATCCCTGTTGCCGAGAAGGCCAAGCCCCGCAAGATCGAAATCACCGCTGACAACGGCACAAGGTGATCGACGCCTGACCTGGATCCGCCATGAAGGCGACCCTCGGTCAGCACTCTCCATCGTCGGGGGTGTTCCACGGACATAGCGTGTAACACCCCCGATTGCTAGTCACCGCCGTTCAGGCCTAGTGAAAACGTGGCTTCGATGTCCCTGCGCGAGTACGACCGGAATGCAATGTGGGTGTCGGTGCCGAGCACACCGTGGATCTTGGACAATCGACCGGCAACCACGTCCGCAAGCTGCTCGTGCTCGGCCACGCGGACGATCGCGACAAGATCCACGTCCCCGGCGCAGGAGTAGACCTCGGCCACCCCGTCCAGATCGGCGATGGCCTGAGCGGCCTCGGGAATCCGGTCAGCGGCGGCATGCACCAGCACGAATGCGGTGATCATGTCAGACCTCCTCGGCCGGGTCGGGCAATACGATGGTAGTGCGTTGCATGGTCGGCCGGCTTGCTGCGACCGCGCGCGGAGGTCGGCCAGTGCGGTAGCTAGACCCGCGCTGGCGCGTCGCTAGGTGGTGATCCGAGCGGTGATACCCCGAAGCGCGTCCGGTCGGCGGCCGTCAGCGTGCCGTTGGTGAAGTAGGGCCTTGTCCAACGGTCGTCGGGACACAACGATCCCGCCGGCCGGCCATCGGGATCGGGCGCGGGCGCCCGACCGTCCTTGGGCTTCGATCGCGGGCTCTGGTGCCAGCGAAAGCGGTAGTGGTCATACAGGCGCATCAGCTCGATGCCGTAGCAGTCCGCCACGTCGATGGCGCCACGAATGATCAGGTAATTCTCGTCGTTGCCGCCTGACGCGCTGGCGGAGAGGTTGTGCGATCCGCTCAGGACCGTCGGTGCGTCGGAGGTGAAGTCGATCACGATCAGCTTGGTGTGGATCAGGATGTTGCCCTTCTGGCCCGCGGTAGTCTCCTTGAGGAAGCCCTCAAGGCCCTCGTTGAGCATCGCGACGGCAACGAAGTCCGCGGTGCGGTCGCGGTGAATGCCCGTGATCGTGTCGGTCGAGTTCTGCAGCCCGAAGCGCAGGATCGCGTCGTTGGGCTTGCCGATCAGCGCGTCGAGGATCCGCTCGTTGAGATCGAAGGCGGTGCAGAACAGCACGTCTCGTGCGGCGCCGCGGATCTCGGCCGCGAACAGGTCGAGATCGACCTCGCCGCTGCGCGGGGAGAAGCCCGCCACGATCGGCGCGTCCGGCGACAGCGGGTTGTTAACGTTGATCCACTTCTTCGTGTCAGCCGGGGTCGCGCCGCCGAACAGGATGTCGAATATCTCCAGGTACTTCTGCGCGAGCTCCGGGCGGTCAGCCGTGTGGATAACGTTCGCCTGCCGGTAGACGCCGTTGTGGGTGAAGTTCGTCGAGCCGCACAGCACTGCCGCCGGGATGCGCTGGTGCTGGATGCGGCTGAGCACGATGAACTTGTCGTGGAAGATGCGGCTGGTGACGCGGGCTTTCTTCTGGCTGTCAGGCCAATCCGCGACGTGTTCGGTGTTGATCTCGGTCTGCTTGTCGCCGGGCTTGGCGTGGTAGATGATCCGCACGTCCGCGCCACGGTGACGGGCGGCATCGATCGCGTCGCGGATCTCCGGCAACTCGTATTCGTAGATCGCGATGTCCAGCGCCCAGGTCGGATCAAGCGCGCGGGCGCAGAAGCCCGTGATTTGCTCAAGCGCGCCGCGGCTGAGCCAGGCAAGCGCGCGCGCCGGCATGACTGCGGGGCGCTTCTCGCGCTTGGCCGTCGCGAGTTCCTGCTCGACTTCCGGGAACTGGCGCGAGAACGCCTGGCTCGCCGCGGCGGCGCGGTTGAAGATGACGCGGTGGTCCCCACGCGTGACGCTGGAGGTCATGACGGTGACCGATGGCCCCGGTTCGAGACTCAGCCTGGTGGGGTCTCCATAGACCGGGTGGACGGTGTAGGTGTAGGTCGTATCCGGAAAGACGCCGTAGTCGGACCAGCGGAACTTTTGGATCGGCGCCTCGTCGCTCGTCGGGAACTCGCCCGGCTTGCCCTTGACGCCGGGGAATCTCAGGCCGCCCGACAGCCATCTGTGCGGCCGGTTGCCGCCCTGGCGCTCGATCGCGAAGCCGAGCAGCCCCGCCAGCCTCTCGGGCCGCACGTCGAAGGCCAGGAGCACACCGGTGGTGCCCGCGTAGGCCTTGACCGACACCCCGCCGGAGTGCCCAATCGCACGCATATTCTGCAGTATACGACCATTGATCGAGAAGACGAATGCGTAGTCGGGCTCGACGAATTTGATCGCGTCCTGACCGAGCTGGCCTGGCAGTTTAAATGTCAATCCGTAGAGGCGCGGTGAGTGAACAAATACCGTGATCCCTCGATGACGAACCGCGTCACCACCGGCTTTGCCGGTGTAGCTTGTGCGCACGAGGTCAACGACCGGTGTGCGGCAGCCTCTCACTTTCTTCCGACGGTTCCTGCTGACTAT
>JALZDN010000059.1 GCA_030862525.1 Actinomycetota bacterium
CGAGGTACTTCTTCTCCTCGCCCTTGATCACTCGAGTTTCGATGGCCTCGATGAGAGCGGCACCGTGGTGCGGGTAGACGACGGTCTCTCCGACCTTGAAAACCATGTGTCCTCTGCCCCTTTCGCTTCACCCAGGTTACCACGCCTGGAAACCGTCGCGCGCCGGGGATCGCAGCGTCGTCGCAGGTCAGGGGATCGATAACCGGCGCCCACCAAGCAACACTGCGCTCCCGCAGCTCAAGGTGACTCCACTGTAGACTGACACCGGACCGACACGAGCTCGGTACTGGACCGGCACCGGGTGGGTCGGGTGCGCCGAAGCACTGCGGCGACGGATAGGATTCGCGCTGGTGGATGAGGCTGGCCACCGTTGCGCGAGCAAGACCTGAGGGAGGACTTCGCCCGTGAGCCGCCAGCACAGGTTGACGCGGCGTCCCTTCGCTGTCACCGCCCTGATCGCCGCCTGTTTAGCCACCGCGCCGGCGCTGGTGGGCTGCAGCGCAGGCCAGATCACCCAGACCGATAGCCAAGTGGCCGCCGTGGACGGTGCTTACGGTGACGTCGGGGACATCGCGCTGCGCGACGTTGTGATCCCCGCCCCGCCCGGCTCCAACGGCACCTACCCGACCGGATCGAGCGTGCCGGTGCTGCTCACCATCATCAACCAGGGCACCACCGCCGATGAGCTGATCTCCGTGACGTCCCCCGCAGCCAGCCAGGTGCTGGTCCTGGGCACGACCACGATCGCCCCCGGCATGAACGTCACCAGCACCGCCGGCTCGGCTTCAGCAGGGGTCCAGCCGCAGAGCCCGCTGGTCTTGGGACAGCTCCGTATCGTGCTCAACACCACCCAGCCGCTGCGAGCCGGGTTGAACACCCCGGTCACGTTCGTGTTTCGGAACGCGGGCAAGGTGACCCTGCCGGTGCCCATGGCCACACCCGCGGAGTCGGTGGGCGAGGTCAACGTCGTCGAGAGCGGCGAACACAGCGGTGAACCCAGCGGCGGACACGGCTAAGTCGGCCGGCCGCACTGTCGGGCCGGGCAGATAGCGTCCGCGACCATGGCAAGGTCCCCGGTGCAGGCTCGCGCAATCCACCGCTGCACCGAATGCGGCCACGAGGCCGCCAAGTGGGTAGGGCGCTGCCCGGAGTGTCAGACGTGGGGCAGCGTGGCGGCGGCCGGTTTGCCACCGGTGACGCGGGTCGCGGCCGGCGCTCCGTCGTCCCCGGCCTGCCCGATCTCCCAGGTGGACCTGCGTTCCGCGCGAGCCACGGCCACCGGGGTGTCCGAACTGGATCGGGTACTCGGCGGCGGGCTGGTGCCCGGCGCGGTGGTACTGCTGGCCGGCGAGCCCGGTGTCGGAAAGTCCACCCTGCTACTGGAGGTCGCGCACCGTTGCGCGGTGGCCGGCAGACGCTCCCTCTACGTGACCGGTGAAGAGTCCGCGGGCCAGGTGCGGCTGCGGGCTCAGCGCACCGGCGCGCTGGACGACGAGCTGTTCCTGGCCGCCGAGTCCGACCTCGCCGCCGTGCTCGGACATCTCGACGCGGTCCATCCGGATCTACTGATAGTCGATTCGGTGCAAACCATGTCCTGCCCCGGGGCCGAGGGCAGCCCTGGCGGGGTGTCCCAGGTCCGGGCCGTAGCCAGCGTGTTGATCACCGCCGCTAAGCAGCGCGGACTGCCAGTGGTGCTGGTAGGGCACGTCACCAAGGACGGCACGGTGGCGGGTCCCCGGGTACTGGAACACCTGGTCGACGTCGTTCTACAGTTCGACGGCGACCGCAACTCCACGCTGCGGATGGTCCGCGGAATCAAGAACCGGTTCGGCGCTGCTGACGAGGTCGGCTGCTTCGAACTCACCGACGGCGGCATCATCGGTTTGCCCGATCCGTCCGGGCTGTTTCGCACCCACCGCGACGGTGCCGTGCCCGGGACGGCCGTGACGGTGGTGGTGGAGGGCAAACGGCCGATGCTTGGTGAGGTCCAGGCCCTGGTCGCGGAGTCCGCGTTGGCCAACCCGCGGCGGGCGGTCAGCGGTCTGGACTCCTCCCGGGTGGCGATGATCCTGGCGGTCACCGAGCGCCGCGGGAGCGTGCGGTTGGCGGGTTCGGACGTGTACACCGCGACGGTGGGCGGGATGCGCGTGGTGGAGCCGGCGGCCGATCTCGCCGTCGCGCTGGCCGTCGCGTCGGCAGCCGGCGACCTGCCGATGCCTCCTCACACGGTTGCGATCGGGGAGGTCGGGCTGGCCGGTGAGGTCCGGCAGGTGACCGGACTCCGCCGGCGCCTGGCCGAGGCCGCCCGGCTGGGCTTCCGGCACGCGCTCGTGCCTCCAGAAAGCGCCCCAGAGAGCGCCTCAGAAAACGGCCGAGAAAGCGCCCGGCACAACGTCCCGAACCGCGATGGTCCCTCGCCGCCCGGAATGCGCCTGCATGAGGTGGCCGATCTGAGCGCGGCGTTGCGTTGGTTGCGGGCCTGAGGGCGAGCCTTCCGCCGTGGCGTGGCTGGCACGTTTGATCAGCAAGGTCTCTGGGGATTTGAGAAGGGTCCGGGACTGCGCAGGTCTCGGGCCCTGAACTCGCCGGGGAGTCACCCGACCCGACAACACGGAGACCCGATGGCCGACGACGTCGTCACCCTTATCAAGGCCCAGCACCGTGAGATGGAGCGCCTGCTCGATAAGGCCTCGCAGGAAGACGCGGACACCCTCGCCCTGCTGCGCCAGGTAAGCGAGCTGCTCATCCCACACTCCGAGGCCGAGGAGAGCTTCGTCTACCCGCCATTGAGAAAGCGGACCCAGAGGAAAGCGAGGAGGTTCAGGACGGCGCCGCCGAGCACCACCACATCGAAGAACTCCTCGGTCAGCTACTCGAGGAGGATCCGGACGGTCCGGGGTACGACGGCAAGCTCGCGGCCGTGGTCGGCGAGCTGCGGCACCACGTCGAAGAGGAGGAACAGGAACTGTTGCCCGTCCTCGAGACGAAAGCCTCGTCGGAGCAGCGGGCCGACTTGGCCGCCCGGTCCGCCAAAGTCACCGGCTGGACCGGCAAGGGCAGCGGTGGCCTTGGCAGCAAGGACGGGCAGCCGACCCGGGCCGAGCTGTACGACAAGGCCAAGGAGCTGAAGGTGCCTGGCCGCTCCGGAATGAACAAAGCCGAACTCGCCGAGGCGGTCGACGAAGGGGCGGTCGACGAAGGACTGAAGCGGATCGGCATGCTGCCCCGCCACAATCGGTGATACGGCTGGTCCTGCTGTCCCCGACGTGCTCGGCAGTGCTCACCTGAGCGCTGCAGAGGCCGGCAGGCGCCACCCTGGTGGTGTGCTGTAGACCGATAGGATCGATGCCTCGAGATTCCCTGCCAGCGCGGAGAGCCCAGCAGAGCATGAGCGCATCCGAGTGGTACAGCGCGGCACCGCGGTGCGGCCCCTGCGGTCAGCACGCCTTGCTGAGCCGACGAGCAGCTGAGCGGCTTGCTGACTTCTCCGCAGCCAAGCTCGTCGCGTTCCAGTGCCCCCGCCAGCCCGACGCGTGGCATGTCTGTGCCCCCGATCTCGAGCTCACTGCGCGAACTCGCTCACAGCGGTAGTGATCGCCATTCGGTCGTGGCGCGCGCCAATAAGGGGATTCACCCGCTGACGTCAGAATCGTGCTTGCCGCGCTGGTTCGGCCACACAGGCCACACCGACTGGGCGGCCTACTACGATCCGCTGGCTCTTCGGATCGCGCAGCTGCGGCAGCAGCGACCCGCGACGGTGCCGCGCTTGACGAGTTCGGGCGCAAGATCGAAGTGCGGGCGCGTGCACGGACGCGACTACGGCAACACCGGCTACGTGCTACGCCCACGCTGAGTGCCGAAAAGCGCGCTTCAAGACATCCCATGCCTAGTGCGGTCAAGTGCAGGGCGTCCGGCGGTAGCTTTGAGCACCGTTAGACGAGCAGGCCCGCGTGGGCCAGCTCCGTACGCAGCGACTCGGCCGAGGTGAAGTGGACGGTGGCGATGCCCATCTGACGGGCACCATCGATGTTGGACTGCGAGTCGTCGACGAACAGCACGTCGACCGGAGCCGCACCCAGCACCGCCAGCGCGGCAGCGTAGGCGGCCGGGGACGGTTTGGTGACCCGGGTGGTGGCGCTGAACAGGGGTATAGCGATGCGGGCGTGCACCGCAGGCAGCACCAGCGGCAGGGCATCGCGCAGCAGCGCATCGTTGTTCGTCAGCAGGGTGCGGGTCACCCCAGGCGCGACGTCGTCGACGACGGCGAGCACCTCGTCGTCGGGGGTGAAGGCTGAGGCCCACAGCCGGGCCAGCTCGAGGTCGTCGCAGTCCAGTCCCAGCTGCTCGCGCAGCACACCACGGATGCTGGTGGCGTCCAGCTCCCCGCGGTCACACCGGTCGACGATGCCGCAGCCGTAAAGCCGTTCGTCGATCTCGGCGATCTCGAGACCCGAGACGGCGGCGAGGCGCTCAAGCCGCGCTGCCGAGTCGAACCGGCACACCACGCCCGCCAGGTCGAGCAGGAGATGCCGCGCCGCCACGCGGAAACCGTAGCCTCCAGGCCTGTGGCAGCGGTAGCGCTGCGGCTCCCGACGGCGGTCCCACCTGGTCGCTGGCCCGGCGACCCGCTTGGGGTCAACCGCGAACACCGTGTACCCGGCAGCGACCAGCGCTACCCACGGCCCACGGTCGGTTTCGATCCCCACCAGCACCTGCTCGGGTGCCAGCCCCTTCCCCGGCGAATCTCCCGATCAGCTCGTGCAGCTCGCGCCATGATCAGCGGGCCACATCATCCCATCAGCGGTTACCTCTCCCCACCACCAGCGGGGGCACGGTCTCGAGCTAGGACTCATCATCTCCCGGCCGCGCGAGTGCTCACCCACCGGCAGCTACCCGGTACCGAGCCTGCCGTACGCAGCCCGGTAACCCCCATTAGGCGGCGCCATTCGGGAGCGAATGCGGTTGTGGGCACGCACCGCGCCGAACGCCATTCGGAGCCGGATGGCGGCGCCGGAGGGCAGGCAGTCATGAGACAAGCCTGTCTATCTGAACGCCCCGCCGATATGCTGCCCGGATAGGGGTTCGGGGTCACGAGTTCACGAGCCTCGGCGGCGGTAGGTCTGCATCGGCACCTGGCGGTGCGACGCGTCGGGCCGCACGTCGCGTCCCTGCCAGAGCGACAGCCCTACGAGTCGAGGATTCGCCGATGACTGCTCTGCCCGCTGATTTCTTCACCAAGCCCGTCTCCGAGGTCGATCCCGAGATCGCCGAGGTGCTCTCCAACGAGCTGTCCCGCCAGGAGCACACGCTGGAGATGATCGCCTCGGAGAACTTCGTGCCACAGGCCGTCTTGGACTGTCACGGCTCGGTGCTCACCAACAAATACGCGGAGGGCTACCCGGGCCGGCGGTACTACGGCGGATGTGAGCACGTCGACGTGGCCGAGCAGCTAGCCATCGACCGGGCCAAGGAGCTGTTCGGGGCCGAGCACGCCAACGTGCAGCCCAACGGTGGCGCCTCGGCCAACGCCATCGTCTACAGCACGCTGATGGACCACGGCGACACCTTCCTGGGGATGAAGCTCGACCACGGCGGGCACCTCACCCATGGCATGAAGATCAACTTCTCCGGCCTTTACTACAACGTGGTGCCCTACGGCGTGGACAAGGACACCTCGCTGCTGGACATGGACGAGGTTGAGCGACTGGCGAAGGAACACCGGCCGAAGATGATTCTCGCCGGCTGGTCGGCTTACCCCCGCGAGATCGACTTCGCCCACTTCCGCCAGATCGCCGACGAGGTGGGCGCCTACCTGTTCGTCGATATGGCGCACTTCGCCGGCCTGGTCGCCGCCGGTGAGTACCCCAACCCGGTCCCGCACGCGCATGTGGTCACCACGACGGTCCACAAGACGTTGGGTGGTCCGCGCGGCGGGATGATCCTCTGCAAGGACGAGTTCAAGAAGAAGATCAATTCGCGGACGTTTCCGGGTTGGCAGGGTGGCCCGCTGATGCATGTGATCGCCGCCAAAGCGGTCGCGCTGAAGATCGCCGCGTCGGAGGAGTTCCGGGAGCGCCAGCAGCGTACCCGCGCCGGCGCCCGGGCGGTCGCCGAGGAGATGCTCGGCGGTGGGCTCAACGTGCTGACCGGCGGCACCGACACTCACCTGGTGCTCGCCGACCTGCGGGACTCCCCGCTCAATGGCCAGCAGGCCGAGGACCGGCTCGCCGAGGTCGGAATCACCGTGAACCGCAACGCGGTGCCCTTTGACCCGCGGCCACCATCCGTCGCCTCCGGATTGCGGATCGGAGCCCCAGGGTTAGCCACCAGAGGCCTGCAGGAAAGCGACTTCCATGAGATCGGCAAGGTCATCACCGAGGCACTGACCGGTGACATGGACGACGCCAAGCGAGCCGCACTGACCGAACGCACCAGGGTTCTGGCCAAGCACTACCCGCTGTATCCGCAGCTCGCCCCCAGCTCCGACAGCCCCGGTCCCGAGGCGCACCCAGCCCCGAAGGGTGGTGGCGGACATGCCTAACGGACCCGTCCACCTATACGTCCCTGGTCCGACCAACGTCCCGGACGCGGTGCGCCGCGCGATGAACGTCCCGATGCAGGACCACCGGGCGCCGGACTTCCCCGAGCTGACCCTGCCGCTGTTCGCTGACTTGAAGAAGGTCTTCGCCAACGAGACCGGCCGGGTGTTCATGTACCCGTCCGCCGGTACCGGGGCGTGGGAGGCGGCGATCAGCAACACCCTCAACCGGGGCGACCGGGTGCTGATGTCGCGTTTCGGTCAGTTCTCCCAACTCTGGGCCAACATGGCGCAGCGGCTGGGCCTCGACGTGATCTGCGTCGACCGGGAGTGGGGTGAGGGCGTCCCGCTGGAGGACTACGCGCGGCACCTCGCCGAGGACAAGACCATCAAGGGCGTCTTCGCCTGCCACAACGAGACCGCCACCGGAGTGACTTCCGACATCGCCGGTGTTCGGCGGGTGATGGACGAGGCCGGTTCGAACGCCCTGCTGTTCGTCGACGCGGTGTCCTCGCTGGCCTCGATTCCGTTCCAGCAGGAAGCATGGGGCGTCGACCTGGCGGTGACCGGCTCGCAGAAAGGACTGATGCTGCCTGCCGGGATGTCCATACTCGGAGTCAGCGTCAAGGCGCTGGAGGCGCACAAGTCGTCAAGGATGGAGCGCTGCTACTTCAGCTTCGAGGACATGCTCGAGACCAACGATCTCGGCTACTTTCCCTACACTCCATCCTCGCCAATGCTGCACGGCCTGCGGTGCTCACTGGATCTGCTATTCGCCGAAGGCCTGCCACAGGTATTCCAGCGCCACCACCGACTCGCGGAGGGCGTGCGTCGTGGGGTGGATGCGTTGGGCCTTTCGCTGTGCGCGCTGAGGCCGCAATGGTATTCCGACACGGTTTCGGCGATCCGCACGCCAGAGGGCGTGGACGGTGCGGAAGTCTGCCGGATCGGCTATCACCGCTACCGCACCGCGTTCGGGAGCGGCCTGTCCAAGGTGGCGGGCAAGGTGTTCCGCATCGGCCACATCGGTGACCTCAACGAGGTGATGTGCCTTGCCGCGCTGGCCAGCGCGGAAATGTCACTGGCCGACGCCGGGGCCAAGGTCGAGCTCGGGGCCGGTGTCGCGGCAGCACAGGACTACTACCGCAGCGCCATCGCCGAAATGGACGCCAAGACGGGCCTCGACGATACGGTGGCGTCCGGGTCACCCAAGTAGATCGACCCAGTAGCCGTCCAGTCTGCTAGCCGCTCAAGGAGAGCCAGTGCGATGAGCCACACCCTCTACCCGATGCGTCAGCCCCGGTTGCAGCGTAGTGAGCTAGCGGTGCCCGGTTCGAGCACCAGTTTCATCGACAAGGCGGCGGATAGCGCGGCCGACTTCGTTTTCCTGGATCTGGAGGACGCAGTCGCGCCGCCGGAGAAGGAGCAGGCCCGCCGCAACGTTGTCGAGGCGTTGCGGGACATCGATTGGGCGGCCAAGGGTAAGACGGTGTCGGTACGCATCAATGGGCTTGACACCCACTACATGTACCGCGACGTCATCGACGTGATGGAGCAGGCGGGCGACCGGGTTCATACCATCCTGGTACCCAAGGTGGGGGTGCCTGCCGACCTGTACTGCGTGGAGGCGCTGGTCAATCAAATCGAGCAAGCAAAGGGATACCAGAGCAAGGTGGGTATCGAGGCGTTGATCGAGACCGCCCTGGGAATGGCGAATGTGGAGGCCATCGCGAGCAGCGCGGGCCGGTTGGAAGCACTGCATTTCGGGGTGGCCGATTACGCCGCGAGCAACCGGGCACGCACGGTCAGCATCGGCGGTCTGAACCCGGACTATCCCGGTGATCAGTGGCACTTCGCGTTGTCGCGGATGATCGTGGCCTGCCGGGCCTATGGCCTGCGCCCGATTGACGGCCCGTTTGGTGACTACTCCGACCCCGAAGGCTTCCGAGCCGGGGCTCGGCGCGCGGCCGCGCTCGGGTGTGAGGGTAAGTGGGCGATCCACCCCAACCAGGTCGAGCTGGCCAATGAGGTGTTCAGCCCACCGGAGGCCGAGGTGGACCGGGCACAGCGGATCATCGAGGCGCTCCGGCAGGCCCAGGCTCAGGGAAAGGGCGCCGCGTCGGTGGACGGCAAAATGATCGACGCTGCTTCGGAGCGGATGGCCAAGACGGTGATCGCGATGGACGAGGCGATCCGGGCCACCGCGGCGAGCCGGGCTTAGGGGCGGATGTGGACATTCACGAATATCAGGCCAAGGAGATCCTGGCCCGTTTCGGGGTCCCCGTACCGCGCGGGGGTTTGGCCTACAACCCCGAGCAGGCGTCCTACCGGTGCACCGAGATCGGCGGGTCGGCCTGGATGGTCAAGGCCCAGGTGCATGCCGGTGGCCGCGGCGAGGCCGGCGGGGTGAGGCTGTGTAATTCCGACCGTGAGGTGCAGGACGTCGCGAACTGCATGTTCGGCCGGCGGCTGGTCACCAAGCAGTCCGCGCCGCGCGGCAAGCTGGTGTACCGGGTGTACGTCGAGGAGGCCACCGACATCGCGCGGGAGCTGTATTTCGGCATCGTGCTCGATCGCCGCATCGAACGGGTGTGCATCATCTCCTCGGCGGAGGGCGGCGTGGAGATCGAGGACCTGCTCGCGTCCAAGCCCGAGTCGTTGATCCGGACGACGATCGAACCCGCGGCGGGTTTCCTGGAGTTCCAGGCCCGGGAGATCGCGTTTGCGCTGGGGCTGCAAGCGGCCCAGCTGGCCGAGGCCAGCCGGCTGTTCCGGCGGGCGTATCGGGCGTTTCGGGATCTGGACGCCACCATGCTGGAGATCAACCCGCTGGCGGTGACCGGCGAGGGCAACCTGGTCGCGCTGGACGCCAAGATGTCCTTTGACGACAACGCGCTGTTCCGTCACCTGGACATCTCCGAGTTGCGTGACCGCAGCCAGGAGGACGCCAGGGAGAGCCACGCCGCCGACCGTGGCCTGGCCTATGTCGGCCTGGAGGGCAACATCGGCTGCATGATCAACGGTGCCGGTCTGGCGATGGCGACCATGGACATGATCAAGCTCGCCGGCGGTGAGCCGGCGAACTTCCTGGACATCGGCGGCGGAGCATCACCTGAGCGCGTGCTCAAGGCGTTTCGCGCGGTGCTGCAGGATGAGAAGGTCGAGGCGATGCTGATCAACATCTTCGCGGGCATCAACCGCTGCGACTGGGTCGCCCAGGGCATCGTCGCCGCGTTCAAGGAGATGGACGTCAAGATCCCGGTCGTGGTGCGGCTGGCCGGCACTCACGTCGAGGAGGGTCATGCCATCCTGCGGGACTCCGGTCTGCCCATCGTCACTGCGGAAACCCTCGCCGACGCGGCCCACAAGGCCGTCGCCGTGCTGCCCACCGCCGATGCGAACGCCTGAAGGGCTGGAGTCATGGCCATCTTGATCGACGAACACACCCGAGTGGTGGTCCAGGGCATCACCGGTCGCATCGGGCGCTTCCATGCCGAGGAGATGATCGACTACGGCACCAACGTGGTGGCCGGGGTCACCCCCGGCAAGGGCGGTGAGCACGTGCTGGACCGCCCGGTCTTCAACACCATGAAGGACGCCGTGGCCGAGACCGGGGCGACGGCCTCCATCGTGTTCGTGCCGCCCCCGTTCGCCGCCGACTCCCTCATGGAGGCCGCCGATGCCGGGATCCGGTTCTGCGTCTGCATCACCGACGGCATCCCGACGCAGGACATGATGAAGGTCAAGCGCTACATGTGGCGCTATCGGGCCCGCCAGCGGATGACGCTTACCGGGCCCAACTGTGCCGGCACCATCAGTCCGGGGCGGTCGCTGCTGGGGATCATGCCTGGCCACATCTACCTACCTGGACGGGTCGGGGTGATCGGGCGCTCCGGCACGCTGGGCTACGAGGCCGCGTCACAGATGAAGGCGTTGGGCATCGGGATCTCCACCTCGGTCGGCATCGGCGGCGACCCGGTGAACGGGTCGTCGTTCCGTGACCATCTGGAGCTGTTCGAGGCCGACGACGAGACCGACGCGGTGATCATGGTGGGTGAGATCGGCGGCCCGCAGGAGGCCGAGGGGGCCGACTACGTGCGCGACCACATGACCAAGCCGGTGATCGCCTACATCGCGGGGCTGTCCGCCCCGAAGGGCCGCAAGATGGGCCATGCTGGTGCAATCGTGTCCGCCGTGGGGGAATCCGCCCTGGAGAAGGCCGAGATCCTGACCGCCGCGGGCATCACGATGGCGCCGAACCCATCGGCGATGGGTGACACCGTGGCCCGGGTCCTCACCGAGCACGGCCTCGCCCCAGCCGCCGTCTGATCCCCTAGGGAGGACCGCCGTGCACGACCCCGTGATCGTGGTGACCCGCAAGTGGCCGGCGTCGGTGGAGCAGGAGCTGCAGCGGCGCTTCTCCAACGTTCGGCTCAACGCCGACGACGTCCCGCTGGGGCGCGACGGGCTGCGCGCTGCACTTGAGCAGGCCGATGTCGTGCTGCCGACCGTCTCTGACCGGCTGCCGGCCGAGCTGTTCGCTGGTGAGCTGCGGACCACATTCCTCGGCAACTTCGGCGTCGGCTATAACCACATCGACACCGATGCCGCGGCCGCGGCGGGGATCGTCGTCACCAACACCCCGCGGGTGCTCACCGACACCACCGCAGACACCGCGATGACACTGCTGCTGATGGCGGCCCGGCGCGCCGGTGAGGGCGAGCGGGAGGTCCGCGCCGGACGGTGGACCGGGTGGCGACCCACCCACATGATGGGCGCCGACGTCACCGGCAAAACGCTGGGCATCATGGGTATGGGACGCATCGGCGTGGCGGTGGCCCGTCGCGGGCACTTCGGTTTCGGCATGCCGGTGATCTTCTATGATCCGGTCGACTTCGAACCCGACCACGGGATCCCCGGTGCCCGCCGCGTCGCCACCGTGGAGGAGCTGCTGGAGGTCGCCGACTTCGTATCCCTGCACATGCCCGGTGGTGGCGAGAACACCCACCTCATGGACGCGGCCCGGCTGGCCCGGATGAAGCCGACCGCATTTCTCATCAACAGCGCCCGCGGCGACGTCATTGATTCCGACGCGCTGATCAAGGCACTGCAGTCGGGCACGATCGCCGGCGCCGGGCTGGATGTCTACGAGGGCGAACCGGACGTTCCGGAGGCGCTGCGGCAACTGGAGAACGCCGTGCTGCTGCCGCATTTGGGCAGCGCAACCTTGGAGACCCGCACCGCGATGGGCATGCTCGTACTGGACAATCTGCAAGACTTCCTCGAGGGCCGCGAGCCATCCTGCCGGGTGGCGTGACGTTGGTGGCTCTTCAAGGACCACCAACCCCCGTTCGAGACGCCTCAAACGACAGCCAACCCCCGCCTGTGTGCTGGCGGGGGT
>JALZDN010000060.1 GCA_030862525.1 Actinomycetota bacterium
GCTAAGCCCTCCAGCGCCGATGGTACTGCACCCGCCAGGGTGTGGGAGAGTAGGACACCGCCGAACACAAACCCCACCACAACAAGGGGCCCCCAAACCAACACCACCCGGGGGCCCCTTGTTGTTGTGCGTAATGAGAGGATTTGTGCCGTGCCAGTCGGAATGAATCTGACGCCAGGTGCGGACCGGGGCCGTGGAGCGCGGCGCGAGCGCAACCCTGGTGGGGACAGGGGCCCAATGGGAAATCGGGGTGGCCGACCCGACGAGGGCGGCCGTGCGCCGTCTCGACGCCCCGACGAAGAAGCCGACGTACCACGTCCGGAACTTCCCCCTGACGTGGAAGCTAGTGAGTTGGATCGAGAGATTCGTCAGGAACTGTTGACCCTGCCGAAGGGGTTGGCGAATCTCGTCGGAAGCCACTTGGTGGCGGCTGGTCGCGTGCTGGATGAAGACCCGCAGCTGGCCTTGGCGCACGCCCGGTTCGCCCGTAGCCGAGCGGGTCGGATCGCCGCGGTCCGGGAGGCGGCGGGTCTCGCCGCCTACCATGCGGGGGAATGGTCAGAGGCATTAGCGGAGCTTCGCGCCGCCCGCCGGCTGGGTGGCGGGCCCGGCCGTCTGGCGGTGCTGGCTGACTGCGAGCGCGCGCTGGGACGTCCCGAGCGTGCATTGGAGATTGTGCGCAGCCCGGAAGCAGCGCAGCTCGGCACTGATGAGGCGGTCGAGCTTCGGATGGTTGCCGCCGGAGCGCGGCGCGACCTTGGTCAGT
Source organism: Actinomycetota bacterium (assembly GCA_030862525.1). Lineage (GTDB taxonomy): Bacteria > Actinomycetota > Actinomycetes > Mycobacteriales > Pseudonocardiaceae. The sequence continues at coordinate 767 of JALZDN010000060.1, forward strand.
TCGACGCTGCGGTCGTCGCACTGCAGGGTCCGGAGCTGGAGACGGCGGGGCCGGAGCCGTGGCGGGCCAGGCTGCGTTATGCGTATGCGGATAATCTGCTGGCTGCCGGCCGGGAGGAGGATGCGATCCGCTGGTTCCTGGCCGCCGCCGAGGTCGATGCTGAGGATGCCACCGATGCCGGGGAGCGGGCCATCGAGCTCAGCGAGCGCCCGAATCGACAGTGAGGGCTCCGCTGGAGGGCTACGACGCAGTACTTCTCGATCTCGACGGCACCGTTGTCCGGGGAGCCGACGTTGTGCCGGAGGCGCCGGACGTGGTCAACGAGCTGCGCCAGGCCGGTCGAGCGGTGCTATTCATGACCAACAACGCATCTCGGGCACCTGAGGAGGTCGCCGAGCATCTCACCGCGCTGGGTATCCGAACGGTGCCGGATGAGGTCATCACCAGCGGTCAGGCCGCGGTGACCATGCTGGCGACCCAGCTGCCGCAGGGTGCCGCCGTCTTGGTCGTGGGTTCCGAAGCGCTGATCACCGCGGTGCGGTCGGCCGGGCTGCGACCGGTGGCCGTGGCATGCGAGCGGCCTGCCGCGGTCGTGCAGGGCCACTCCACAGAAACCGGATGGTTACTGCTGGCGGAGGCATGCCTGGCGATCCGCTGCGGCGCGATGTGGATCGCGTGCAATATGGACCGCACGCTGCCCACCGAGCGGGGCTTGCTGCCCGGCAACGGTGCCATGGTGGCGGCGTTGCAGGCCGCGACCGACCGGGAACCGACAGTAGCCGGCAAGCCGGCACGTCCGTTGCTCGACACGGCTGTGGAGCGCACCGGTGCGCAACGGCCCCTGGTAGTCGGGGACCGCTTGGACACCGACATCGCCGGAGCTCGTGCCGTCGGGCTGGATTCGCTGCTGGTCCTGTCCGGAGTCGCCGATGCCGTCGCGTTGCTCGCGGCGCCACCAGAGCAACGGCCAGTTCACGTCGGAGCCGATCTCCGGGCGCTGCGAGGATCTCTCGACAGGACCCGGATCCGGGCGCAGTCCGGTTGGCGCGTCGATTCAGCCGGCGACACCCTGCTGCTGCACCGCGACGGGGCCGCCGGTGACTCGCTTGATGCGCTGCGCACGCTGTGCGCCGCGTGGTGGGCGGAAAACGCCGGACCAGTACGAGTTCGTGCCTGCGACGCTGCCGCCGCTGCAGCACTGGTCGCTATGGGCTTGAGCGAGGCCGCTCGGTAGCGTGGCGGGGACCCGAGCGGCCCCCATGACAGGCCGAGGAGACCAGCTACATGACATCTCAGCCACCACCCGCTGACACCGGCATCGCCGACGCGCTCATCGGCCTGCATGATCTCGACGAGCTCGCGACCGCGGACCATGTTGCCCGGTTCAATGCCGTACAGGACTCGCTCACTGCAGCCCTGTCCAGCATCGACGAGGTCTAGGTGGTCCGCAGGGCCCGGCTCGACGCAGAGCTGGTACGGCGCGGTCTGGCCCGATCTCGCGACCACGCCGCCGAACTCGTGGCGCAGCGTCGGGTCCAAGTCCATGGAGTGACTGCTACCAAGTCGGCCACCGGAGTCGATCCGGACACCCCATTGCTGGTGCAACCGAACCGAAACGAACCTGAGTGGGTGTCGCGGGGCGCCCGCAAGCTTGTCGGGGCACTGGATGCGCTTATCAGGGGAGGCCCGACCGTGGCTGGCCGGCGTTGTCTGGACGCCGGCGCGTCCACCGGCGGTTTCACCGACGTGTTGCTGCACCGCGGCGCCCGTGAAGTGGTCGCCGTCGACGTCGGTTACGGGCAGCTGGCCTGGTCATTGCGTACTGACCCGCGGGTCCAGGTGCATGATCGAACGAACGTGCGCACACTGCAGCCCGAGGATATCGGCGCCGCTGCCGACCTCACCGTGGCCGATCTATCCTTCATCTCACTGCGCCTGGTGCTGCCTGCGTTGGTCGGATGCACCACGCCCGACGGCGACCTGCTTCCGATGGTGAAACCCCAGTTCGAGGTCGGTCGCGAAAATTTGGGCGCCGGCGGCGTGGTCCGTGACCCAACGCTGCGCGCGCAGGCCATGCTCGACGTGGTCGCGGTCGCCGTTGATCTCGGGCTCTGTCTGGTCGACGCCACTGCGAGCCCCCTACCAGGGCCGTCGGGCAATGTCGAATACTTCTTATGGCTGCGCCGCGGTCCGGCCGATTCGCGGCGCCGCGCCGAAGAACTGGTGCGTGCCGCGGTGCAGGCGGGTCCGCCATGAAGCTGGCACAATGAGTCTGGGCGGCGAGGTCCTTCTGGTATTGCACACCGGGCATCCCGAGAACCTGCGTATCGTGGAAAAGGTCGCACACCGGCTGGCCATGGCGGGGGTCGGGCTTCGGGTGCTTGCTGAGGAAGCCACACATCTTGATCCGGCGCTGCGCCGCCACCAGATGCCCACCGATCCGGACGCCGCCGCCGGCGTGGATCTTGTCGTGGTGCTCGGCGGCGACGGCACCCTGCTGCGTGCTGCCGAACTGGCCCGACCGTGCGGCGTCCCGCTGCTCGGGGTGAACCTGGGCAGGGTCGGTTTCCTCGCCGAGGCCGAGCTCGACTCCCTCGACGAGGCGATGCGCGCGATCGTCGCCGGCGACTACCTCGTCGACGAGCGGATGACCGTCGAGGTCATCGCCACCCTCAACGGCTCCACGCTGGTCCGGACCTGGGCGCTGAACGAGGCCAGCGTCGAGAAAAGCCGCCGGGAACGGATCCTCGACGTGGTGGTGGAGGTGGACCGCAGGCCGGTCTCCGGATTCGGCTGCGACGGGGTGCTCTGCGCCACCCCCACCGGCTCCACCGCCTATGCCTTCTCCGCCGGTGGGCCGCTGGTGTGGCCGGACGTCGACGCGCTCGTCGTGGTCCCCAGCAACGCCCATGCGCTGTTCGCCCGCCCGCTGGTGGTATCGCCGGACTCGGTGGTAGCCGTCGAGATCGATCCGCACGGCCATGCTGCGGTGCTGTGCTGCGACGGGCGGCGCACCTTCGAGCTGCCGGCGGGCGCTCGGGTCGAGGTGAGCCGTGGTGCCACGCCGATCCGGCTGGTGCGGCTGGACGATTGTCCGTTCACCGACCGCTTGGTGCGCAAGTTCGAGTTGCCGGTGCAGGGTTGGCGGGGACCCAGAACCGGTTGACCGCCCGGGGCTGGCCGCTAGAGCAGGCGTGGCGCGCTAGGGTGCGGTCCGTGCTCACCGAGATGCGCATAGAGGGCCTCGGTGTGATCGATGAGGCCACCCTGGACCTGCACCCCGGCCTGACCGTGGTGACTGGTGAGACCGGAGCGGGCAAGACGATGGTGGTCACCGGTCTGCACCTGCTCGCCGGCGGGCGGGCGGACGCCTCCCGGGTCCGCCGCGGCGCCGACCGTGCGGTCGTGGAGGGCCGCTTCCGGCCACCCGAGGGCAGCCCGGCAACGGAGCTGGCGAAAGAGGTGGGCGCCCGGACCGATGAGGACGGCAGCCTCATCGCCAGCCGCACCCTCACGGCAGACGGCCGTTCCCGGGCCCACCTCGGTGGTCGCTCGGTCCCGGCGGGGGTGCTGGCCGACCTGGCCGACGGCATGCTCGCGGTACACGGTCAGAACGATCAGCTGAGGCTGCTGCGGCCCGGTGAGCAGCGGGCCGTGCTGGATCGCTTCGCCGGCGATGTGGTGTTGGGGCCGCTGGACGCCTACCGCCGCGTCCGGCAGGAGTGGCTGCACTGCTGCGCCGAGCTCACCACCCGGCGGGATCGTTCTCGGGAGCTGGCCCGGGAAGCAGACCTGCTCGGTCACGGCCTCGCCGAGATCGACGCCATAGACCCGCAACCTGGGGAGGACGGGGCCTTGAACGCCGAGGCCCGGCGGCTCGCCGACGCCGATCAACTGCGGGAGGCCGCCGCCATCGCGCAGTCCGCGATCAGCGGTGCCTGCGACCCGGACCCTGACCAGCCGAGCGCGATCGGTCTTGTCGGGCAGGCCCGCCGCCGGTTGCAGGGAGCGCAGGATCCTGCGCTGCAGGCGCTAGCCGCCGCCATGGAGGAGGCCGCGGCGCTGCTCGGTGACGTCGGTGCCGAACTCGCTGGCTACCTCGAGGCGCTGGACGCCGACCCGGCCCGGCTGGATCAGGTGCTGACCCGCCAGGCCGAGCTCAAGGGGCTGACCCGCAAGTACGCCGCCGACGTTGACGGTGTGCTGGCTTGGGCACGCAACGCCCGCCAGCGCCTAGCCGGTCTGGACACCTCCGAAGCAGCCATGGCGACGCTGATGGCGCGACGCGACGAACTGGCCGATGAGCTGGTCCGGCATGCCGCCGCCCTCACCATGGCCAGGACGGCGGCCGCCCGAGAGCTCTCCGACGCCGTCACCGCCGAGTTGGTGGGCCTGGCAATGAGCCAGGCACAGCTGTCCGTGGCGGTCCACCCGGTCCTGGCCGGGGACGGTGACGCCGCGGGGCTCACCGTGGCCGGGAGGTGGCTGCGCGCTGGGCCGGATGGCACCGACGAGGTGGAGCTGCGCCTGGCGCCGCATTCCGGCGCAGATGCGCTGCCGGTTCACAAGGGTGCGTCCGGGGGGGAGCTGTCCCGGGTGATGCTGGCGCTGGAGGTCGTGCTCGTCGACGTCGATCCGGTACCAACGATGATCTTCGACGAGGTCGACGCCGGGGTCGGTGGACGCGCCGCGGTTGAGATCGGACGGCGGCTGGCCCGGCTGGCCCGTAGCCACCAGGTCGTGGTCGTCACCCACCTGCCACAGGTCGCTGCCTACGCTGATCGGCATCTCATGGTGGACAAGGCCACCTACGCCACCGGCCTGACCCGCAGCGGGGTCCGGGAACTCGATGGAGCGGCCCGGGTCAGCGAGCTGGCCAGGATGTTGGCCGGACTGGATGACACCGACACCGGGCGGGCACACGCCGAAGAGTTGCTGGCCGCCGCAGCGGCCGACAAGGGCCGGCTCGTGCGCGCGTAACCGTGTTATAGCACTGAATCCCACTTATGGGTCCCGGCGCGCCTCCCCGGCCAGCGACCCGGGTTTTGCCACCATCACGGCATGAGAATCTCCGGCCTGCTCAACCGACCCGGCCGTGAGTTGCCGGGCGTTAGTGGGGTGGCCAAGGTGGACCGCCGCGCCGACGCGCTGGTGCGCCGCGTAGGTTCCGGTGACATCGCGGTGCTCGACCAGGTCGATCTGGACCGCAGGACCGCCGATGCGCTGGTAGCCGCCGGCGTTGCCGGGGTGGTCAATGCCGCACCGTCGATCTCCGGTCGATTTCCCAATCTGGGTCCCGAGATCCTGGTGGCGGCGGGCGTCGTCCTCGTCGACGGGGTCGGTCCGGAGGCGATGCGGATCAAGGACGGCACCCGCTTGCGGCTGCACGAGGGCGGAGTGTACGTCGGGGACGCCGAGCATGCCCGCGGTATCGAGCAGACCGCCAACTCGATCGCTGACCTGATGATCGAGGCCAAGTCCGGGCTGTCCGCCCAGCTGGAGGCGTTCTCCGCGAACACCATCGAGTTCCTCAGGCATGAGCGTGCCTTGATCATCGACCGGGTCGGCGTGCCCGACGTCGAGGTCTCGATCCACGGCCGGGAAGTGCTGGTGGTGGCCGCAGGTTACAACCACACTGCCGACTTGGCCGCGCTCAAGCATTTCATCCACGAGTACCACCCGGTGCTGATCGGCGTCGAAGCAGGGGCTGACGCCCTGCACACCGCCGGGCATCGGCCGCATCTCATCGTCGGCGACCCGCGCCACGTCAAAACCAGCACGCTCAAAGCGGCCCAGGAGGTGGTGGTACCCGCCCAGCCCGATGGCTTCGCCCCGGGCCTCGAGCGGATCCAGGACCTCGGCATCGGCGCGGTGACCTTTCCGGCAATGAGCAACCCGGAGGATCTCGCACTGCTGTTGGCCGAGGCACACGGTGCCGAGCTCGTGATCACCGTCGGATTTCAGGCCACCCTGCATGAGTTCCTCGACCGGGGCCGGTCGGGGTCCAACCCGTCCACCTTCCTCACCCGGCTGAGGCTGGGCAGCAAACTTGTCGACGGCCATGCCGTCGCCGCCCTGTACCGCAGCCGGGTATCGGCCGGGGCGGTGCTGCTCATCGTGCTTGCCGCCTTTCTCGCGGTCGCCGCGGCGCTGCTGGTCTCCAACATCGGTGGCGCCTACAGCGTCCTGGTCAGCGATACCTGGAATGACGTCGTCTCGTGGATCAAGGGGTTGGGATAGGCCGTGATCTCACTGCGGTACCACGTGATCTCCATCGCCGCCGTTTTCCTCGCCCTAGCCCTGGGGGTGGTGCTCGGGTCCACCGCGATCAGCGACCGACTGCTGTCCGGGCTCAGCTCCAACCGTGATGAGCTGGGTCGCCAGGTCAGCGACCTGGAGGCGCAGACCAACGCGCTGCGCGCCCGGTTGGCCGATGCCGACATCTTCGGCGCCGCGGTCGGTCCTCGTGCGGTTGCCGGCACCTTGCGGGGCCGCACCGTGGTACTTGTCACGACTGCGGACGCCGATCCGGCCGACCGGGACGCGGTGACCGTGCTGCTCGGAAACGCCGGTGCCACCGTCACCGGTGAACTGCAGCTGACCGAGGCGTTCACCGATCCGTCCCGCTCCGATCAACTCAGCGAACTCACCACCCGCCTGCTGCCGGCCGGGCTGCGGCTGCCCACCGCGCCGGACGCCGGGACACTGGCCGGCGGCCTGCTCGGTTCGCTGCTGCTGACCAACCCCCAGAACGGGAAAGCACAGGCCACGCCAGCTGAGACCACTGCAGTCATCGCCGGGCTCGGTGACGGTGGCTTCGTCCGGGTCGGCCCGCAGCCTCCGCCGGCTCAGCTTGCGGTGGTGCTCACCGGTGGTGCGAGTCGCGGCGACGGAAGCGGCGACCGGGCCGGCATCCTGGCCCGCTTCGCCACTCAGCTGGACCGCTCCGGCGCGGGCGCGGTGCTCGCCGGTAGGCCTGGGTCGGGTGAGGGCAACGGTCCGATCGGCGTGGTGCGAGCCGACACCGCGGCTACCTCGGTGCTGTCCACGGTCGACGACGTCAGCACGTCGGCCGGTCGGGTGGTGACGGTCCTCGCCCTGGCCGAGCAGGTGGAAGGCCGGGCCGGGCGGTACGGTACCGGCGGCAACGCGCAGGCCGTGGTGCCCGCCATCCAGGGTTGACCGGCGCGTTGGCTCCGCGGAGCAATGCTGTCGGGGTGGTGAGCCCCAGGAATCACCTTAAGGGACAGTGTTACCGTGAGGCTCCGTGGTCGGTGGCGTGCCGCCAGGTGGTCGGTGGTGTGCCGCCAGCTACCACATAACCGGTCATCGATGGAAAGGGCCGGTCCGGACCACGGGAGACGGTCTTGGCGAAGCACGCCCGCCCAACCAGGTACCTGTTCGTCACCGGAGGCGTCGCCTCCTCGCTGGGCAAGGGGCTTACCGCGTCCAGCCTTGGTCAGCTGCTGACCGCTCGCGGCCTGCGGGTGACCATGCAGAAACTTGATCCCTATCTCAACGTCGATCCCGGGACGATGAACCCGTTCCAGCACGGTGAGGTATTCGTCACCGAGGACGGCGCCGAGACCGACCTGGACATCGGGCACTACGAGCGGTTCCTGGACCGCGACCTCGGCTGCAATGCCAACGTCACGACGGGTCAGGTCTACTCGGCGGTGATCGCCAAGGAGCGCCGGGGGGAATACCTCGGTGACACCGTGCAGGTGATCCCCCACATCACTGACGAGATCAAGTCTCGGATCATGGCCATGTCCGAGCCCGGCGACGATGGCCGTCCACCGGATGTGGTGATCACCGAGATCGGTGGGACGGTGGGTGACATCGAGTCGCTACCGTTCCTGGAGGCCGCTCGCCAGGTGCGCCACGACGTCGGCCGGGACAACTGCTTTTTCCTGCACGTCTCGCTGGTGCCCTACCTTGCCCCGTCCGGTGAGCTGAAGACCAAGCCGACCCAGCACTCCGTGGCGACCTTGCGCAGCATCGGTATCCAGCCCGATGCGCTGGTCTGTCGCGCCGATCGGGAAATTCCGGAAGGGCTCAAGAGCAAGATCGCGGCGATGTGCGACGTAGACATCGACGGAGTGGTCGCAGCGCCGGACGCACCGTCGATCTACGACATTCCCAAGGTGTTGCACTCCGAGGGCCTGGATGCCTATGTGGTGCGCCGGCTCGGGTTGCCCTTCCGGGACGTGGACTGGACGGAATGGGGCGATCTGCTGGATCGGGTACATGCCCCGACGGAGGTGGTGCGGATCGCCCTGGTGGGCAAGTACGTCGACCTGCCCGACGCCTACCTGTCGGTGACCGAGGCGCTGCGGGCCGGGGGATTCGCGCACCGGGCCAAGGTCGAGATCCGCTGGGTACCGTCGGACACCTGCGAGACTCCGGCGGGCGCGGAGACCGCCCTGCACGGGGTGGATGCGGTGCTGGTGCCCGGTGGGTTCGGGATACGGGGGATTGAGGGCAAGATCGGGGCCATCCACCATGCGCGCACCCGCGGCATCCCGGCCCTGGGGCTGTGCCTGGGCCTGCAGTGCATGGTGATCGAAGCCGCCCGGAACCTGGCCGGGCTCGACGGCGCAGGCTCGACCGAGTTCGACGAGGCCAGTCCGCACGCGGTGATCTCCACGATGCCCGATCAGACCGACGTCGTCGCCGGTCACCGCGATATGGGTGGCACCATGCGGTTGGGGGCTTACCCGGCGTTGCTGGTGCCGGACTCCGTGGTGGCCACGGCGTACGGCCTGACCGAGGTCTCCGAGCGGCACCGGCACCGTTATGAGGTGAACAACGCCTACCGGGACAAGCTTGCCGCCGCAGGGCTGGTGATCAGTGGCACGTCACCCGACGGCCATCTCGTCGAGTTCGTCGAGATGCCCGCGTCCACGCACCCGTTTTTCGTCGGTACCCAGGCCCATCCTGAGCTCATCAGCCGGCCTACCCGCCCGCATCCGCTGTTCGTGGCGTTCGTCCAGGCTGCGCTGAACTATCGGGCCGCCGACCGGTTGCCGGTCGAGCTGCCGGACGGCCCGCGGTGAGTACGCCGCACGAGTTCGCGGTGTCGGGCAGCGACACTTTGTACGTCGGTCGGGTGCTCGCACTGCGGTTGGATCAGGTGGTGATGCCTGGTGGACGGACTGCCGGGCGGGAGGTTGTCGAGCATCCCGGTTCGGTGGCAGTGCTGCCGCTGCACGATGACGCCACGGTCGTGATGATCGACCAGTATCGGCATCCGGTGGGTCGCCGGATTCGAGAGCTGCCCGCCGGACTTCTCGACGCGCCAGGGGAAGACCCGGTGACGACCGCTCGCCGCGAGCTGGTGGAGGAGGTCGGTTACACCGCGCGGGACTGGTCGGTGCTCGTCGACATGGTGGCTTCGCCCGGATTCAGCGATGAGGGGGTGCGGGTGTTCCTGGCCCGTGGGCTGACCGAAGTCGGTCGGCCCACGGGTGACGACGACGAGGAGGCCGACCTGAAAGTGGTTCGGCTGCCGGTGGTCGAAGCGGTGCGTCAGGTGCTGGCAGGCGAGATCATCAGTGCACCGGCGGTCGCTGGGCTGCTTGCCGTGGAAGCGGTGCTGGCTGGTGGCGTGGCACCGCGGCCGGTCGACGCACCGTGGCCAGACCAGCCGACCCGGTTCGCCGCGCGCTGCCCTGGCTACGCTACCTAAGAGTCGATCCGGCAGCGGGAGGCGGTACGCGGTGAGCGACGACTGCCTCCCCCCGCATGGCGAGTCCTTGGGCAAGTTCGCCGGTGAGGGTGAGATGTCTACCCGGATCCGGGCATTGGACTGGTCTGGCACACCGGTCGGGCCGATCCAGGAGTGGCCGCGGAATCTGTGCACCGCGGTGGGCATCATGCTGGAGTCCCGGCACCCCATGCTGATCTGGTGGGGGTCTGAGTTCACGATGTTCTACAACGATGCCTTCATGGCACTGGCCGGCAGCAAACATCCGGCCGGTCTGGGCCAACACGGCTGGGAGATGTTCGCCGACATCTGGCCGACCGTCGGCCCGATGCTCAAAGGAGTGCTGTCCGCCGGTGCCGCAACCTGGGTCGATGACCAGCTGTTGGTGATGAATCGGCACGGCCTGGAGGAGGAGACCTACTGGACTTACTCCTACAGCCCGATCCGTGATAGCGCTGGACGGGTCGACGGGGTGTTCACGGCCACGACGGACACTACGGCCCGGGTGCTGGGCGAGCGCCGGTTGCGAACGTTGCGTGAGCTGGGGGAGATCGCCGCCGTAGAGGCGGCAACCGTCGAGGACGCCTGCACCGCGGCGCTACGCGTCCTGGCCCGCAACCGCGCCGACGTGCCCTACGCGCTGGCCTACGTGCTCGATGACGACGCGGCGAGCGCCCGCCTGGTTGCGTCCTTCGGCGTGCGCGCCGGCAGCTCGGCGGTCCCCGCGTTGTTGCCGGACCCGCGGTATGGCCCCGATATCTGGCAGGTGGCGACCACGGGCCGCGCGACATTGAGCAGCGACCTCAACCACGGAATGTTTTTCGGCGGCGCAATCGGTGCGGCCTCGCCCCACGCAGCGGTGGTGCTGCCGCTGCTGGCCGGCGGCCAGCCGACGGGGGTGTTGGTCGCTGGAGTGAGCCCGTACCGGGCGCTGGACGACGCTTACCGGTCTTTTTTCGACCTGGTGGCGGGCCAGGTTTCGAAGGTGGTGGCCGACGTACGGGCCTACCAGGCCCAGCGGCGACGGGTGGAGGCGCTGGCGCAACTGGACCGGGCCAAGATTGAGTTCTTCGCCAACATCAGCCACGAGTTCCGCACCCCGCTGACATTGATGATGGGTCCGCTCGCGGAGCTGCGCGCCGCGCCGGCGGTGGCCGCGGACGCCCGGTCGCGCGAGAACGTGGAGATGGCACACCGCAATGGGCTGCGGCTGGGCAAGCTGGTGAACACCCTGCTCGACTTCTCCCGTATCGAGGCCGGCCGATTGGAGGCTGCCTATGAGCCGGTAGACCTCGCCGCGTTGACCTTGGAGCTGGCCAGCGTATTCCGGGCAGCGGTCGAGCGGGCGGGGTTGGTGTTCGAGTTGGACTGCCCTGAGCTTGGCGAGGTGGTGCACCTCGACCGGGACATGTGGGAGCGGATCGTCCTGAATCTGCTGTCCAACGCCTTGAAGTTCACCTTCGAGGGGCGCATTACGGTGTCGTTGCGCGCTGAATGCGCCTCGGCAGGGTCACGAGTGGCGGTGTTGCGGGTGACCGACACCGGAACCGGTGTTGCAAAACAGGACCTGCCGCGGCTGTTCGAGCGTTTCTACCGCGCCCAGCATGCCAAATCCCGCTCCGCGGAGGGCAGCGGCATCGGCCTGGCGCTGGTTCGGGAACTGGTGGGGCTGCACGGCGGCACGATCACCGTCGAATCCACGATAGGCGTGGGCGCGACATTCACCGTCACGTTGCCGTTCGGGTGTGATCACCTGCCCGCAGAGCAGCTGCATGCCGCTGCGGCTGACGCCGCCCCCTCAGCGAAGGCCGAACCGTTCGCCGCCGAGGCGCGGCGCTGGTTGCCCGCGGTTGACACCACGCCGGGAGGGGTCGCGTGGGGTGTGCCGGATCCCACTGCCGGGCGAGTGCTCGTCGTCGATGACAACGCCGACATGCGTGAGTACCTGCGGCGGCTGCTGTCGCCGCACTATCGGGTGCACGTAGTCGGCGATGGGCTCGCCGCGTTGGCGGCAGCTCGGGCGCAGTCACCCGACTTGATCATTAGTGACGTGATGATGCCGAACCTGAACGGTTTAGAGTTGATCACTGCGTTGCGGGCGGATTCGAGCACCGCGCAGGTGCCGGTGCTGCTGCTATCGGCCCGGGCCGGTAAGGAGGCCGCGGTCGAGGGATTGGACTCCGGCGCGGATGACTACCTGGTCAAGCCCTTCTTCGCCGAGGAACTGCTGGCCCGGGTGCGGTCGAACCTGGAACTGGCCCGGCTACGCACCCACGAGTCGACGTGGCGGTCCACGCTGATCAGCGCGATGCAGGATGGCATGTTCGTCGCAGATCCCGACGGCACTATCGTCGAGGTCAACGACGCGTTCGCCGAGATCCTCGGCTACGGCGCTGAAGATCTACCCTATGTTGCGCCGTACCCGTGGTGGCCCGACCCGGTTCAGGAGCCCGAGGAATCCACACAGGTCCACGCCGCCTCTCAGGCCGCGATGCGACCCGGCGGGGATGGCCGGTGGGTGCTGCCGATGCGGCATGGCGTGGACCGTCGGCGGGTCTGGCTCTCGATCGCCAGCGGCGCGGTCGCCCGTCCTGACGGCACCGTGCAGGCGTTCGTGGGCACGGTGCGCGACGTCACCGTCGAACACCTCACGGCGCGCCGCGACGCGGCCGTGGCCCGGCTCACCGCACGGCTGGCCGAAGCCAGCGACGTGCACGGCGTATTGACCGCCGGGTTAGCCGAGCTGGCCGCCAACTGGGTCACCCACCGCGCGCTGATACTCACCTGGGATAGCGCCGACCAGGTATCGGCGATCGGTACCGGCACGTCATGGGCGGCGCTGCCGCCGGTGACCAGGACTGCCATCATCCAGGTCCGCACCACCGGTCGAATGCACCGGCAGCCGGGTGACCGGTCAGTGGAGCCACCTCTGCCTACCGCGGTGGGTGCCCCCGTTCCCGGTGGCACCCAGGTCAACGTGGTCTGGCTCGAGCTCGATCCGGCTTGGCCCTTCGGCGCCGAGGACGCCGCGCTGCTGTCTGACCTCGCTGGTCACCTCGGTCACGCGCTGACTAGGGCACGGTTATTCGACGAACAACGCACGGCTTCGCTCACCCTGCAACGCGCCATTCTCGGGCCTACCGTGTTGCCCACCGGTTTCGCGGTGCGCTACGAACCCGCGCTCAGTCAGCTGGCGGTCGGCGGTGACTGGTACGACATCGTCCAACTGGGTGGGGATCGGGTGGGTGTGGCCGTCGGTGACTGTGTCGGCCACGGGCTCGCCGCCGCCGCTGTGATGGGGCAGCTTCGCACCGCGTGCCGCACTCTGCTGCTGCAAGACCACACCGCGCCGCAGGTGCTGGCCGCGATGGATCACGTTGCCGCGTTGATCCCGGACGCGGTGTGCACCACCCTGTTCTGCGCCATCATCGATCGCGCCACCGGCACCATGCGCTACAGCCGCGCCGGTCACCCCCCGGCCATTCTTGCCCGCGCCGATGGCCGCACCGAGCTCCTTGACGGCGCCCGTAGCGTTCCCTTGGCCACCGTGGACGTCGCGCGACTCGAAGCCACCGTCGTGCTGGCTCCGGGTGACACCGTGCTGCTCTACACCGACGGGTTGGTCGAGCGCCGCAACGTCCTCCTCGATACCGGCATCGGCCGGGCCCGAGAGGTTCTTACCCAGACCCACCACCTCCGCCCCGCTGAGATCGCCGACCGGCTCGCCGAGCAACTCCTCAGCGATGGCCACGACGACGACGTCGCCTACCTGCTCTACCAGCATCCTCTCGGCGTGGGGTGCACCGTCACCATCACGGTGCCCGCCCACCCCAAGCAGCTCGCTGGTCTGCGCCGAACGTTGCGCCAATGGCTGATCGCGACTGCCGTCGACCAGGACATCGCCGAAGAGCTCGGGCTCGCCGTCGGCGAAGCCACCACCAACGCCGTCGAACACGCTTACCTCGACGCCGACCCCGGCAGCGTCGAGCTCACTGTCACTCGCGACGCCGAGGAGCTTCGCCTCGAGATCCGTGACCACGGCCGCTGGCGCACCACCCCTGCCCCCGGCCCGCGTGGCCGCGGCCTCACGATGATGGAAAAACTCACCGATGCCGTCACTGTGGACATCGACGACCACGGCACCACCGTCCGACTCCGAAAGAAGCTGCTGCTGTGAAGATCGGGATTCCGCGGGAGCTGAAGATCCACGAGTACCGGGTCGCGATGACGCCCGCCGGGGTCCACGAGCTCACCCGTCGCGGGCATGACGTGCTCGTGGAACGCGGCGCCGGCGCCGGTTGCGCATTCCCCGACGAGACCTACCTCGCTGCGGGCGCCCGTATCGTTGCGCTGGCCGACGAGGTGTGGACGCAGGCGCAGTTGGTGCTCAAGGTGAAGGAACCGGTGCCCGAGGAGTACCACCAGCTGCGCAAGGGCCAGATCCTGTTCACTTACCTGCACCTGGCCGCGTCGGCGGAGTGCACGGCAGCGCTGATCGACGCCGGGACCGACGCCATTGCCTATGAGACGGTGCAACTGCCGGATGGCTCACTCCCGCTACTGGCCCCGATGAGCGAGGTCGCCGGTCGGATGGCCCCCCAGGTGGGGGCGCACTGCCTGGAGCGCATGCAGGGCGGGCGCGGGGTGCTGCTCGGCGGGGTCTCCGGCGTGCCAGCCGGCAAGGTGGCGGTGATCGGTGGCGGGGTCGTGGGAATGAACGCCGCCACCATCGCGCTGGGCATGCAGGCCGAAGTCGTGGTCCTGGACGCCAACATCAACCGGTTACGGGAGATCGACTTCGTCTACCGCGGCCACCTGCAGACCATCGCGTCGAATGCCTACGAGGTGGAGAAGGCGTGCCTGTGGGCGGATCTGGTGATCGGGGCAGTGCTGGTGCCCGGCGCCAAGGCACCCACCCTGGTCAGTCATGACCTAGTCGGGCGGATGCGTCCGGGGTCGGTGCTGGTGGACATCGCCATCGACCAGGGGGGTTGTTTCGCCGACTCCCGGCCCACCACGCACGCCGACCCTACCTTCACCGTGCACGACTCGGTGTTCTACTGCGTGGCCAACATGCCCGGTGCGGTGCCTCATACCTCCACCTATGCGTTGACCAACGTCACGCTGCCCTACGTGTGCGCGCTGGCCGACAAGGGACTGCGGCGGGCGGTGGACGACGACCGGGGATTGGCCCGAGGAGTCAACGTGCTGGCGGGGTCCGTGGTACTCGCCGAGGTCGCCGCCGCGCACGATCTTGAATACGTGCCGCTGGTTGCGGCACTCGGGTGAGCATGGGCGCACCCCGCTCCACGCCGAACGGAAGCTTTTCGCGGGTCTCCCCGCGGTCCGAGACGCCACCAGGTTCCATCGGGCGGGCGAAGGAGTTCCCGCAGGCGCTGGCCGCCGTGATCTCCGGATACCTCGACCACCTCGCGGTGGAGCGCGGCACGTCGCCCAACACGCTGGACTCCTACGCCCGCGACCTGCGCCGCTACGGCGCCTACCTGGCGTCAAGCGGGATCGCTGGGCTTGCCGAGGTGCGCGAGGAGCAGGTGAACGGGTTCCTCGCGGCGCTGCGCGACGGGGCCGGTGGGCACCGGCCGCTGGCCCCGTCCTCCGCGGCTCGGGCACTGGTCGCGGCTCGCGGGTTGCACCGGTTCGCCTTGTGGGAAGGCCTGGTGCCCGCGGACGTCGCGGCCGACGTGCATCCCCCGAGCCCGCCGAAACGGCTGCCCAAAGCATTGGGGGTGCACGAGGTGCTGCAGCTGCTGGAGGTGTTCTCCGCCGACGGAGGGCCCCGGGCGCTGCGCGACCGGGCGCTGCTGGAAGTGCTGTATTCCACCGGCGCGCGGATCTCCGAAGCGGTCGGGCTGGACCGTGACGACATCGACGCCCCGGCTCGCACCGTGTTGCTGCGCGGCAAGGGTGGCAAACAGCGGCTAGTGCCGGTCGGTCGCCCGGCACTTGCCGCGTTGGATGCCTATCTGATTCGCGGCCGCCCAGCCTTGGCCGCCCGCGGACGGGGCATTCCCGCGATGTTCCTCAACGCCCGTGGCGCCCGGCTGTCCCGGCAGAGTGCCTGGGCGGTGCTGCAGGAGGCTGCCGCTCGGACCGGAATCACCGCTGCGGTGTCCCCGCACACCCTGCGGCATTCCTTTGCCACCCACCTGTTGGAGGGCGGTGCGGACGTGCGCGTGGTGCAGGAACTGCTCGGGCATGCCTCGGTGACCACAACGCAGGTCTACACCCTGGTGACGGTGGACACCCTGCGTGAGGTCTATGCAACCGCGCATCCGCGGGCTCGTCACTGAGGCGCGTTGAAGTCGTTTTCGGCTGCGGAATAGTCTCCCCGAGGATCGCACCGCGCTGGAAGGGGTTTCATGTCGACCTGGGCGTCCGCGCAGCAGCCGCTGGCTGTGCCGACCCCGCCGATCTCGTATGACGACGGGGCCGTTGACGACGGGATCGATCCTGCCGGTCGTCGGCGTCGTGCGGTGCCGCAGCCACCTCCGTTGGACCGGCACGGCCCGGCCCGGGTAGTGGCGATCTGCAATCAGAAGGGCGGCGTGGGCAAGACCACCTCGACGATCAACCTGGGGGCCGCGCTCGCTGAATACGGCCGCCGGGTGCTGCTGGTCGACTTCGACCCGCAGGGTGCGCTGTCGGTCGGGCTCGGGGTGGCCTCACACCAACTGGACCGCACCATCTACAACGTGATCATGGAGCAGGGTGTCCCGGTGCAGGACGTCGTGCAAACCACCTCGGTGCCGGGTATGGATCTGCTGCCCAGCAACATCGACCTGTCCGCCGCAGAAGTGCAGCTGGTGACCGAGGTGGGTCGGGAACAGACGCTGGGCCGAACCCTGCGGCCGCTACTACCGCACTATGACTTCATCCTGGTCGACTGCCAGCCGTCGTTGGGTCTGCTGACCATCAATGCGCTGGCGTGCGCCGATGGCGTGGTGATCCCGCTGGAATGCGAGTTCTTCAGCCTGCGTGGGGTGGCGCTGCTCATCGACACCATCGACAAGGTGCGCGAGCGGCTCAACCCCAAGCTGGCGATCACCGGGATCCTCGCCACCATGTACGACCCGCGTACGCTGCACGCCCGTGAGGTGATGGCCCGCGTGGTCGAGGCTTTCGGTGACACCGTGTTCGACGCCGTGATCAACCGAACGGTCAGGTTCCCGGAGACCACCGTCGCCGGCGAGCCGATCACTCGGTGGGCGCCGAAATCCGCCGGGGCGCAGGCCTATCGCACGCTGGCCCGCGAGGTGATCGCGCGATGAGACCTGCTTGCAGGGTCGAATCATCAGCTCCGACGGCTGTACAGGATGCGGTGCACGCCCCGGTGCCGCCCGGTCGCTTCACCGTGCGGCTGGACAACTTCGAGGGGCCGTTCGACCTGCTGCTGCAGCTCATCTCGCAGCAGCAGATGGACCTGACCGAGGTCGCCCTGCATCGGGTGACCGACGAATTCATCGCGCACATTCGCCTGCTGGGTGACTCCTTCGACCTGGATGAGACCACCGAGTTCCTGGTTGTCGCGGCCACCCTGCTGGATCTCAAGGCGGCGAGATTGCTGCCGTCTGCCCACGTCGAGGATGAGGAAGACCTCGCACTGCTGGAGGCGCGTGACCTGCTGTTCGCGCGGCTGCTGCAGTACCAGGCGTACAAGCAGGTGGCGACGCTGTTCGCCGAGCTGGAATCCGGAGCGCTGCGCCGTTACCCGCGATCGGTGGCGCTCGACGAACGATTCGCTGATCTACTGCCCGAGGTGTTGCTGGGCGTCGACGCTGCCCGCTTCGCCGAGATCGCGGCCGCGGTGTTCCGGGCAAAGCCGCCGCCGCCCACGGTGTCGCTGGAGCATCTGCACGCGCCCCGAGTGTCGGTGCATGAGCACGCTGCCCTGCTGCGTAGTCGGCTCGCCCGCGACGGCCAGGCGAGCTTCCATAGCCTGGTCGCTGACTGTGTGCACACCGGAGAGGTGGTCGCCCGCTTCCTGGCGCTGCTGGATCTGTACCGTGCCGCGGTGGTGGTTTTCGACCAGATCGACCCACTGGGTGACTTGCACATCCAGTGGACGGGTGGCTCCGAGCAGGTCACCGCGGCAGCGTTGAATTCAGACGAAGATGAGGATTATCGGTGAGCGAATCCGCACCCACCGTGATCTGTGCCGGGGCTGATGTATCCGGTTCAGATGTACCTGGGTCTGAGGTATCTGGATCCGGGGACCTGCCCCGGCTGTCCAGCGACGGTGAGCTCGACGCCGCCCTGGAAGCACTGTTGCTGGTGGTTGACTCTCCGGCGAGCGAGGACGTGTTGGCCAGTGCATTGGATCAGCCGGTACCGCGGGTGGTGGAAGCGTTGCATCGGCTGCGCGACGGTTACGCCGCCGCCGCCCGTGGTATTGACTTGCGTCACGTGGCACAGGGATGGCGGTTGCACACCCGGGACGTATATGCAGGATTCGTGGAACGGCTGTTGCTGGATGGTCACCGCGCCAAGCTCACCCGGGCCGCCCTGGAAACGCTGGCCGTGGTGGCCTACCGTCAGCCGATCACCCGCTCCCGCGTCGCCGCGGTGCGCGGGGTGAATGTCGACGGGGTGATGCGCACCCTGCTGGCCCGTGGTCTGGTGGCGGAAATCGGGGCCGACCCGGAGACTCACGGCACGCTGTTTTGCACAACGGAGCTGTTCCTGGAGCGGCTCGGGTTGTCCTCGTTGGACGACCTACCCCCGATCGCACCGTTGCTGCCCGACATAGACACTATCGATGATGTCCCGTCCTGAGGTGGAGTCGCAGTCGCTGCCAAGACTGCACAAGGTGCTCGCCCAGGCCGGGGTGGCCTCCCGGCGTGCCGCCGAGGAGATGATCGCCCGGGGTCGGGTGCAGGTGGATGGGGCCGTAGTGCGCGAGATGGGGGTGCGGGTTGACCCCGAGCAGGCCGTCATCCATGTCGACGGCATGCGACTGGAGCTGCGCTCCGACGTGGAGCATCTGGCGCTGAACAAGCCCCGCGGCGTGCACTCGACGATGTCCGATGACCGCGGCCGGCCCTGCGTGGGCGACTACGTGGCCGACCGGGCACAGCGCCTGTTCCACGTCGGCCGCCTCGACGCGGACACTGAGGGCCTGCTGCTGCTCACCAATGACGGCGAGCTTGCGCACCGGTTGATGCACCCTTCCTACCGGGTACTCAAGACCTATCTGGCTGAGGTGCCCGGTCCGGTGTCTCGGGTGGTGGGCCGGACCTTGCGCGCTGGCGTGGAGTTCGACGACGGCATGGTAGCGGTGGACGGATTCCGGGTCGTGCAGTCGCTGCCGGGCAAGGCGTTGGTCGAGATGGTGCTGCACGAGGGGCGCAAGCACGTCGTGCGCCGCCTGCTCGCTGAGGTCGGACATCCGGTGCAGCGCCTGGTGCGCACCGCGATCGCCGATGTTCGCCTCGGAGAGCAGCGTCCCGGAACGGTTCGGGTGCTGTCCCGTCCCGAGGTGGGCGCCCTCAACCGCGCGGTCGGCCGGTAGCGCTGGCGCCGCCATGGGTTGCGGCGGGCAGAATGGAGCCAGCGAGCCGGGAGGTCAGTCGGGTGCAGCAAGGCGATGGATTGCGCGGCGTGGTGACGGTGGACGGGCCGGCCGGTACCGGGAAGTCCACCGTGGCGCGCCGATTGGCGGCGTCGCTGGGTGCCCGGTACCTGGACACCGGGGCGATGTACCGGGCCGCCGCACTGGGTGTGTTGCGAGCTGGTGCCGATCCCGGCGAGCCGGAGGCCGTGTATGAGGTGGTGGCGCGGGGGCGCATCGAGGTGGGCACCGACCCGGATAACCCTCAGGTGCTGCTGGACGGCGAGGACGTCGCGGGGGAGATCCGGGGCCCGGCGGTGACCACCGCCGTAAGCCCGGTCTCCGCGATTCCCGAGGTACGTCACCTGCTCGTCGAGCTGCAGCGTCGGATCATCCGGGATGCCACTACCGGCGGCGGGATCGTCGTCGAGGGGCGGGATATCGGGACCGTGGTGGTGCCCGACGCCCCGCTGAAGGTCTTTCTCACCGCCGATGCGGCACAGCGGGCAGCGCGCCGGGCGGCCCAGGACGGTGTCGAGGACGTCACGGAGATCCATCGCGACGTCGAGCGCCGCGACCGGTTCGATTCCAGCCGGGCAACGTCGCCGCTGTGCGCCGCCGAGGATGCCGTCGAGGTGGACACCACCGCGCTGAACGTCGACGCCGTCGTGAGAAGGCTGCAGGAACTGGTGCTCGACCGCGGGTTGGTCGCCATGATCGTTCGGGGACGCCAGTGACTCCCGAGGTGGCTCCTGAGGCGGCCGGGGGTACTTCCGACGTACCTGAGGGCACCTGGCTGTGGCTGCAGCGCTTCACGCGCTGGATCGGGAGCTGGTGCTTTTTCGTCGGTTACCGGCTACGCGTCCAGCATCGGGAGCGGATGCCGACCAGCGGACCCGTCGTGGTGGTGGCCAACCACAGCGCGGAAGTCGACGGCCCGCTGCTGTACGGGGTGCTGGGACGGCGCACTTCGTTTCTGATCAAGCAGGAGATGTTCCACGGCCCATTGGGCTGGATACTGCCGCGGATCGGTCAGCTGGCCGTGCGCCGCGGCGAGGCCGACCGCGCGCCGCTGCTCACCGCGGTCCGGCTGCTGCGTCACGGTGGGGTGGTGGTGGTGTTCCCGGAGGGCACTCGCGGCGAGGGTGAGGTGGACAACGCTCACCAGGGTGCCGTATGGCTGGCCCGGACCGGTGGGGCGAGGCTGCTGCCGGTGGCGATCCGTGGGACCCGGCGGCCGCCTCGGAGCAATCGGCGGTTCCGGCCGCGGGTTGACGTCCTGGTCGGCGAGCCCTTCGCGGTGCCCCCTGGCCGGGGGCGAGCGGCACTGGTCGCGGCCACGAAGGAGATGAGAGACCGGCTGGTGGCGCTGGTCGCCGAGCTGGACCGGATCCGCGGCCTCGGCCTGCCGCGCGCGATACGGCCGAAGGGGGCGTGATGAGCAGTTCTGTGCGCGGTGACGGGACCTGGTCTGACGAAGCCGAGTGGACGGCACTGGGCGACGTCGAGGGGGTCGACGCCGAGTCGGAGGCGGCACTCGAACAGCCCGTGCTCGCGGTGGTGGGCCGTCCCAACGTGGGCAAGTCGACGCTGGTCAACCGGATCCTGGGACGCCGCGAAGCGGTGGTGCAGGACGTGCCGGGAGTGACCAGAGATCGGGTGGCCTACGACGCGCTGTGGAATGGACGCCGGTTCACCGTCGTGGATACCGGAGGATGGCAGGCCGACGCGCGCGGCCTGCAGGCCGCGGTGGCCGGGCAGGCCGAGCTCGCGATGCGCACTGCCGATGCGGTGCTGCTGGTGGTGGACGCCACGGTGGGAGCTACCTCGGCGGAGGAGGCAGTGGCCCGGGTGCTGCGCCGTTCGTCGACCCCTGTTGTGCTCGCCGCGACTAAGGTGGATGACGAGCGCGCGGTCGCCGACACCGCGGCACTGTGGTCATTGGGCTTGGGCGAGCCTCATCCGGTGAGCGGGTTGCACGGTCGCGGTACCGGGGATCTGCTCGACGCTGTGCTGGCGGCGTTGCCCTCCTCGCCGCGGGACGTCGCAGGCCGGGTGGCAGGGCCGCGCCGGGTCGCGCTGGTCGGCAAACCCAATGTGGGCAAGTCGAGCCTGCTCAACCGCTTGGTGGGGGAGCAGCGGTCGGTGGTGCACGACGTGCCGGGAACCACCGTGGACCCGGTGGACTCGTTGGTGGAACTCGACGGCGAGGTATGGCGGTTTGTAGACACCGCTGGCTTGCGCAAGCGGGTGCGCACGGCCAGCGGCACCGAGTACTTTGCGTCCTTGCGCACCCAGGCGGCGATCGAGACCGCCGAGGTGGTGGTGATGCTCATCGACGCCAGTGAGCCGATCACCGAGCAGGACCAGCGGGTGATCGCCTCGGTGGCGGAGTCCGGGCGAGCGCTGGTGCTGGCGTTCAATAAGTGGGATCTGGTCGATTCCGATCGACGCCAGGAACTGATCCGAGAGCTGGACCGGGACCTGGCCCGGGTGCGCTGGGCGGAGCGAGTGAACATCTCAGCGCGCACCGGAAGATCGGTGAACAAGCTTGCGCCGTTCCTGCGAACCGCCCTGGAGTCTTGGGATCGGCGGGTGCCCACCGGGCAGCTCAATGCGTGGCTGTCGGAGATCACCTCGGCGACGCCACCACCGGCTCGTGGGGGTCGGCCACCCAAGGTGCTCTTCGCCACCCAGGCCAGCACCCGCCCGCCTACCTTCGTCCTGTTCACCACCGCGTTCCTCGAGGCCGGGTACCGACGTTTCCTGGAGCGGCGGCTGCGGGAGACCTTCGGCTTCACCGGCAGCCCGGTGCGCATTTCCGTCCGGATCCGGGAGCGCAAGTCCCGATAGTTCGCTTACTGATCACACGCAAACCACGGTGGCGTCGATGGAGAGCGTGTCGAGGAGTTGCCGCAAGTCGTCGGGATCGCTGGTGAGGACCGTATCGCCTGCGCTGGCTAGCGAGGCGACGTGGGCATCGACGACGTCACAAGTGCGGCTGGCGCCCAGCAAGGCGCCCAGACGTTTCCCGATGACGAGGTCCAGCGGCGGAGCCGCCACGCCTGCCAGCACCCGGGCCAGCTGGGCCTGACGGGCCCCGTGGCGCCATACCTGCGCAACTGCGGCGGGGCTGGTGCGGACCACAAACCGCTCTTGGTGCGCGAGGCGCAGCAAGGCACCTACCCGACGGTCCCGGGCGGTCGATCGCCAGCAGAGCCCCCACGTCGAGCACCAGGCTCACGCAGCGGTTCCCCGGGATGCGCGGGTGATACCAAGGGTGGCAGCTGCCGCGTCGAGCTCCTCGTCACCGAACGGGCCATCCTCTGCTTCCCACGCGTCCAGGGCCGCACCGAGCAGGCCGTTGCGCAGCCGGTCCGCCGCAGCCTGCGCAAGCCAACCGGACACGCTCATCCCAGCCCGCTCCACTGCGTCCCGAACGGCTGCCTCCAGGTCGGGATCCATCGTCACCGAGAACCGGTCCACCTGCATGCATACGAGCGTATTGCATACTGCCGTATGCGCCGACCAGACATCGATCATGACCCGCCGGCGGGTGAACGGGTCGAGGGGCATTGGGGGTACGACCGCGACATGGCCCAAGGAGTGACGTGCCCAGCACGATCGAGATGGTCTCGATTTGCTCTGCCTGCAGGGCAACCGCTCGCGGACGCCGTTAAGGGCGGTGACGTGCAGATCATCTGGCAGCCCTTCGATCTGTAACCGAGCCCACGCCGACGTTGCGATCCCAGGGCGACTACTGCAGTCGGCGGGTGGCGGTGGTCTATCCGATGGCCGAGCGGATGGGCGTACCGATCGCGCTGCAGCGTGTGGTCACCGTCGTGCCAACGTTCCTGATCGATGGCCGGCGGCTGGAGGGTGTGCCCTCTGCCGACGACCTGAATCGGCTGCTCAGCGGTGCGGCAGTCGTTCGGTACTGGGTTCGCGGCTGCCGACGCGGCTCCGCTAGGCTGTGTGTGCGCCTGTGAGGGCGTGGCCGGGACGTGGCGCAGCTTGGTAGCGCACTTGACTGGGGGTCAAGGGGTCGCAGGTTCGAATCCTGTCGTCCCGACGGCGAAGGTGCAGGTCAGGGCCTCGATGGAGTTGTCAGGGGTGGCCGGGGCAGTGGTGACCAGCCCCGGATCTCACGGAATCTCACGTCACGGTTGCTTGCCCTCCTCCGTGTAGCGCGGCGGGGGAGTTCCCCACCGTTCTGCGGTAGAACGCGGGATACCGGTTTGCTTCTCGATGTCTCGCCAGGACAGGCCCATGTTGCGTAGTGCAGCGATCACCGCTGCACCATGTTTGCTGTTGGTCTCTCGGCGACGCTGCGATTCTCGAGCGGCTTCTACGAGGTCCGCAGTCGGGTCACCCTTGCGTCGGTCACCGAGGAGCGCGTCAAGCGCCTCGTCAGTAGTCACGGCCGCCCCCGGTCCCGGTGGTCGTCCCAGTCTGGGACAGGGTAACACGGGGAGCCTTGCTCAGTTGATCTATCAGCCGAGCAGCTTCGCTAGCGCGTCCCGGCCCTGCACGAGGTGCTCCGCTGTGATGTGGGTGTAGACCCGCTTGGCCAAGGAAAGGTCGCTATGGCCGGCCCACGCTGAGACGATCACCTGGGGTACGCCATTGGTGGCCATGTACGTCAGAGTGCTGTGTCGCGCGTCGTAGAGGCGGACCTTCCGTACCCCGGCGGTGGCCATCAGGTGGTAGGCGTTGCGACGTAACCAGTCCGTCCGCTGCGCGATCCCGACCTCGTCGACCAGCACATACCCGCTCATGGAGTAGGCCGCCCCGGCTGCCAGCTGCTCAGCAGCCTGTAGGGCCTTGAACGTCCGTAGCGCCGCGGTGACCGGCGTGTGGGGTTCCAGAAGTCGGCCGCCTACGCTGAGCAGCAGCTCACGCCGCCCGTGCATACTCGTTGATCAAGCTACCCAGAACCGGGCGACGCTTGATCCGTTCATGGCTGAGGTCTGCCACGGGATGGGTTGGGTGGGGCGGGCGAAGGTCGCCGGCACGGTGTGGTCGTCGACCGTTGTAATGCCGAACGTACTCGGCGAGCACCACACGCAAGTGCCGCTGACTGAAGATCAACATGTGGTCGGTGAGTTCGGCTCTGACCGTGCGGACGAACCGTTCGGCGAAACAGTTCGCCCGCGGACAACGAGGAGGAATCCTGACCACGCGGATGCCCACATCGGTCAGGACCGTAATCGAACGATTGCGGTGAACTGGCCGGCCCGGTCGCAGACGAGGAACCGGAACTGGGTGACGCGATCGTCAAGGTCCATCACGAGGTTGCGGATCTGCTGGGTGTCCATCGGCCGTCGGGGTGGGTGGTCGTGCCGAGCAGATGTACGGATCGGTTGGCGACCTCGAGGACAAAGAACACGTAGATGCGCTTGAGTGTGACTGTGCAGTCCACGTGGAAGAAGTCGCAGGCCAGCATCGTCGAGGCCTCAGTGCGCAGGAACTGTCGCCAGGCCGTGTCAGTGTCCCGGACCGGTGCCGGCGGTATCCCCAACCGCTGGAGAACGCGGCGGATCGTCGAGGCTCCCACGCGGTGACCGAGCTTGAACAACTCGCCCTGGATTCTCTTGTATCCCCAGCGGGGATTTTCCTGGGCCATACGCTCGATCAACGAGGCCACAGCGTCATTGACGGGTGGACGTCCGAGACGGTGGGGATAAATCCATTTTTTGGCTACCAGGCGACGATGCCAGCGCAGGATCGTGCCCGGCGTGACCAAGCGATGTCCCCGCAGCATCGTGGGCAAAGCGTGGACCAGCGCGGCGAACACCCCTCGATCTGCCCAGTCCAGGCGGGGTTTCGGGTTGGCCTTGCGTAGCACGGCGACTTCGTGACGCAGCACCAGGAGCTCGATGTCCTTGGATGCCGACGAGCGACCGAGCAACAACCAACAGGTTCAGCAGCCGGAGGAAATCAGATAGAGCAGACGCAACGACACGGCGCACGATCATGCCCTGCCAGCCGGGCCCGCCGATCTCCCGGGTCAACAGCACAGGCCGACTTCTGGAACCCTACAGGCGCCCGAACCCACTACAACCGACGCAAAACCACCGGCGACCGTCACACCGCCGCCCAACGCAACCTGTTCGACCGACTCCTCGGATGTCTGCACCACTGCCTGCAAACCCGACAGCACTACAACGAACACATCGCATTCCCCACCACCCACCAACCAAACCAGCTGCATCCTTCAAGTCGTGGTTGTTACTGACATCGAGCAGTATCAGCTTGATCATGAACGGCCGCCCTGATTAAGCTGATACGCGACCGTCAACCATCGCACCCTCGTTCGTCGAGCAGACCCATGAAGGGGACACCTCTGATCGGGTATACGTGGGGGCGGCGTGGTATTCCGAGAGGCGTGCCGTGTCTCCTGTTCACTGTTCAGATCTTCTCCGAAGCCTCAGCAACACAGACATCATCACGAGCGACCAACCGGACACTCGGCGAACACCAGCAACACAAGGGAGCAGTCATGCCGATTTCGAACGCATGGGGCATGGTGACGGCACGCCATTCCGGAAAGATCCTCGACGTTCTCGGAGCCTCCAAGGGCTCGGGCGCACCCCTGCACCAGTGGAAGGTTATTCGAGACGCAATGAATCAGCGGTTCCGGTTCGAGCGGCTCAACGACGGCTTCTACCGCATCCGCGTGATGCACACCAATAAGGTCCTCGACGTCGCCGACGCCTCGGGTGACAACGGCGCCGCGATCGTCCAGTGGGACTGGCACGGAGGTGACAACCAGCGGTTCCGTCTCGAAGAGGTCAGCGACGGCTTCTACCAGATCCGCGCAAAGCACTCCGGGAGGGTCCTCGACGTCTTCGGCGCCTCGCGTGACAATGGCGCCAGGATCATCCAATGGGACTGGCTGGGAGGCGACAATCAGCGCTGGCGCCATGGAGTGCCCATCGATTGATCGTTCACTGCTTCTTTCGACTGCTTGCAACAGGCTCAGACCGCAGAAGTAGCCTCAGACCTTCAGAAGTAGCATGACACCGTTGGATTGACCTACGGTTTTATCAGCGCGTCAATTTGCGAAACCGTTGAATTGTGTGGGCAGCGCCGGCGCCCTATAACGATCTGGGGTTGCTGACCGCCACCTGCCTGGCCTTCGCGGCCGGCGGGTTAGAAGCCATGCTGCCCCGTGGCGCGCGCGGTCGAGCTACGCCAGGGTCAACGGGATGCCACACCGCTCCCAGCGTGCATGATCATCTCGTGGACAGGAAAACAAGAACTGTTGTTCACGACGAATCCTCGGGCAGCGGTAATAGAAACAGTAGTAAGGACGCTGTGGCAGCGGTCGGACCGGTTGGACAAGGTGAGACACCATGGACGGTAGACCCTGGCTAGACAGGACGCTGCAGGATCCAGTGGGAGGCGTAGGACGGGTTCCGTTCGACTCAAAACCCAGAGGTCGATCGGAGCAGGTGCCTGCGCGCCATGGGTGTGCCACTGAGCGCGGGCTGCCCACTTGGCTCACAGCGAAAGCGACGCATTTAGGACGCACGGGCCGATACACACCGGCACATCGCCGCAGTTCAGCGGCACGCAATGACGCTCACCGCCACGCGGACGCACGGACAATCAGCGTTCACACAAGAGTGCTCGCGGGGATCTCCGTCCCCTCGGACGTCTCCGGATCGTCTTATGCTGGGCCGAACGAGCTCACGTACGCGACACGCTGACCTGTCCCGGCCAATCACGAGCTCGGACCGGGGAATGCGCTAGCGCGATAGGATTCCCAACCTCACGATGCACCGCAAGCAGCATGCTCTCCAAACGGATACGAACTGTACACATTGACAAACGCACGTCATGAACAGCCGGATAGCTCAGCAGCACGGTCCAATTACGCCCCATTGTGTGGCACCAAATTCGCAGCGAGTTGCTGGGTTATACAGCAGCACCGCCGTGACCGCCGGCATCGACCGGAAATTGCGGCCGCAATCGCAGCGGCACGTGCATATGACTAGGGATGAGGCGGTTGCGCGGGGGTGGTGGGTCAGGATGATTTAGGGGTAGTCGGCATCGGCGGTTGTCAACAGCAGGGGATTAGCGCACACTGAGACTACGGTGAGATATCCATACGACCCGGCTCCACTTGACGTCAGCCGGTGCGAATGGGTTGTTGGGTGTCTGCATGGGCGCCCAGTTCGCCGAGTACGCCAGCGGCTACCCCCTGGACGTTGGCGTACTGGCCGCCGACCGGATAGACCCCAATCCTCATACCCGGTCGGCGGTCCTTATTCACGGCCCATCCGGGCCGGAAGCAGGCGCTCACCACCAACGATACGGCTCCCGGTACTGGGGAGAAACACCTTGTCAAGCAACCCTGACAAGCCAGACCCGATCAAATCGGCCTCACAGAGTTAGCACCTCCTGATCGATGCAAACCTTCTGGGCGTCGTGATCACACCCACCGGCAGACGCGTTCGGCAACGCGACGGACGCGGGGTGGGACGGCCAGAGGCGGGCCGGGGTGGCCGAGGTGGCTTCCGCTGACCTCTCCAGGTGGACCACCGGCACCCCGAGGGCAGCAATGCGAGTGCCGATCCTGCGACGATCCCAGGGCGGCCGTAGTAGAAACGGTAGTAAGGAGGCTGTGGGTAGCGATTGGGCCGGTCGGACGAGGTGGGACGCCACGGACGGTCAGCCCTGGCAGGCAGGATGCAGTGGAACCTGATGGAAGGTGTAAGACAGGTTCCATTCGCCTCATAACCCAGAGGTCGTAGGTTCGAATCCCACTCCAGCTATCAGCTGAAATAGTCCCTCGGTAGATCATCCTGGGGGTTGTTTGGGTGTGCGGCGTCGCCGGAGGTGTCGCGCTGGGTTAGACAGCTCTGGCGGTGGTCTTACGGTCGTTGCCGGTGATGGGCACCGCTGGCGAATGGGCCGAGCAGCTCGTGGTGGATTTGCCTCCAGACCACGCACGGCCAGGGTCGGCGGTGCCACAGGCGGCGCCCGCTGAAGCGGCAGTGAGGGCATCGGCCGATGGGGTTGGGGGGGTGGTGGTGCACCAGGATGAACCGCAGCGCGGCGATAGCGCCGGGGTGGTGACCCGCCCGCTCTAGGTTGGCGAACCACCCCCGGGTCTGGTGGAGGTCGCCGCCCCATCGTCTTGACCGCCATGCGACAAGATCGTGGCCACCTTGCGGGGCTGTTCTAGCAGGTCAGGGTGGTTCGTATAACGTCCCGTCACCCCGACAGTGATCAAGATATGTCTACTGTGGATTGGCAGTATTATGATCGCCAGGTAGAGGTCACACATCCAAGAGTGACCGTCAGTGGGACCACACCGCTGCCTCCAGCTCGATGTGCTTTGGCCGTGGATGTTCGGTTGGCAATTTCACTATCCGAAGTGTGACCATCCGTTCGTATTCGCCGGTCCGCCGCAAGCAGTAGGTGTGACTCTGGACTAGCTTAACGTCCGTTGTCCTGTATTGCGCGTTGCGGCTTTCGTTGCACAGGCTCGGCTCGGCAAACGCATCACCATTGATATCTGCAATAGATGCCCGCCCGTCAATCGGCGCAACGATATAATCTCGGGCGTCGCCATCGGTGCAGTTAAGCGTTTTGTTACCCTCCTGCGGCGTGATGCACTCGATTGATATGTCCCCTTTCCAGAAGTCGGGGCCAAGCTTGACCGGCGACAGTACAACCGCACCCTGCGGAAAGGGATCGTCACGACTTAGTTCCACGGTCAAGGGTATTTTACTCTCGCGGGTCCACAGCGTCGTGTCTCTCGAATCACGCGTGTCGTAATATCGGTACATCGCCCCGATGGCCACCACGGTCGCGACTATCAATAACATCACCACAGCAACGGTTTGGTGGGATGTGCCTTGCGCTCGTGACTGAGGGTATACGAGTGCAACGACCGCAATGAGTCCTAGGAGAACTGCGATCGCAGCAACGAGAACCCACAGCGGGAGGGATAGGATCTGCCCAATTGTGGCCACCAAAGCAGAGCCGACGATGAAGGTGGACCCCGAGACGATGTTGAGACGCCACCTAAGACGTCCTAGGACGCCCGTAGGGGCGCCATCGTCCTTCGGTTGCTTGGCAAGGCCGCCGTTAGTCACTGACTGTTCACCTCGCGGACGCAATGATCCCTGCTCCGCCACCGTCTCTACGGCGTCGTCGACGGTCGTCTCGTGGTGGCCGCCCTGCTCACGGTGCTTTGTCATGACGACCTCACGTTTTACCTCCACACGACGCGCACGAGCGTACGGCCATTATCGGACCAGTCTCAGCAGCCGCTTCCCAGAGTTGGGTGCCAGACAAGATCAGCAAACATCAGGCGTGGTGTGCTTTGCGCGGATATACACGACCTTCACGGCGTACGCCGTGTCGGTGCAGCAGTCGCTTGACGCTGCACCGACTGACCCCGAACTTCTCTGCCACCTCTCTAGCCGTGACGCCTGACCTGTAAAGATCAATTATTGCCTGAAGATCCTCAGGGGAGAAGCGATCATGCAGACGTCGTGAGCGGACCAGGCACTCGATAGGAACCTTCGCGCCCACACCATCGTCTTGACCGCCATATGACAAGATCGCAGCCACCTTGCGGAGCTGTTGCAGCAGGTCAGGACGGTTCGAATAACGTCCCGTCACCCCGACGTCGTTGCTGCAGTTCAGTGGCTTTTTTGCCTCGGTGAGCGGGCCCTGACGTCTGTCCGGTGGTCCCCAAACTCCGAAATCTCACGCTATTGACCTTGGTGTAGCTCGGTACTGATCTAGCTGAGGAGCACCGCGGCAGAACCCGACACGGAGCGCCTCTGGAGGCCATCCGAGAGCTGTGGGCCGCATTGCCGCCTCAACCGTGCTCTACGTCGAGGTCGAGAACCGGGTGTAGCTGGAAGCCGTCTTGCCGGAGGCGGTATCCGCTATACAGCTGGGGAGCGACCAGCGGGTTCGGGTTGCTGGCGGCGCGTCCTATCCTGACGGCTGTTCGTGACGCAACCTGTTCGAAGGTCTCAATTTCAGCGATGATCCCGTCCACCGAGACGTGAGTCAGGCGGCGCTGGAGCTCGGCTCCACGGCCGAACCCTAAGCTGTGTACGGCGCGAGATTGTCACCTGCCAGCTTAGATCGATCATCGCCCACAGGTATAGCGAGCTATACTCTTGGCAATGGAGCGACAGGATGCCGTGGGAGATCTTTCTGACTGACGAGGTCAACGGATGGCTCGACGACCTAGCAAACGGTCGACGACGGCAGCTACCGACAGGTCGTCTATGCGATCGAGGCGTTGGCCGAGGTCGGCCGAACCTCGGTCGGCCATTAGTCGACCGAATCAAGGGCTCAGCCATCCACAATCTCAAAGAACTCCGTTCCGGCTCCCCAGGCTCCACCGAGGTGCAATCTTGTTCGTCTCCGATCCATGGCGCAGCGCGATCCTGCTGGTCGCGGGAGACAAGGCGAGCAACTGGTCAGGCTGGTACCGCCACGCCATCCCCCACGCAGAACGCTCTATGAGACCTATCTGAAAGGTGACTGGTCAGGTCCTTGGCGTGGCGAGTTGATCTTGTCGTCATCTTGTTGATGATGGTTGGGTGCCTGCTGATCGTCATCCATCCTATGAGGAGCTTGCTGCGGAGAACGCACAGCTTCGGGCGATGATGTCGGAGCTGTGGGTAATGGTGGAGGAGCTGCGTGGCGAGAATGCTGAGCTGAGGCGGCAGTTGGGGCAGAACTCGCGGAACTCGTCGAAGCCGCCGTCGTCGGACTCGCCGTTTGCTAAGCCTGCTCCGAAGTCGCTGCGCCGCAAGAGCGGCCGCAAACCGGGCGGGCAGCCGGGACATCCGGGATCGACGTTGGTGCTGGTCGACAAACCGGACGAGCGGCTGCGGCACGAGCCTGGCCCGTGCACCGGCTGCGGCGCGGACCTGGCGGACGCCCCGGAAGTCGGGATGGGGCGGCGGCAGGTGTTCGATCTGCCGCCGATGACGGTGCGGGTCACCGAGCATCAGCTTGTCGCACGCCGCTGCGCCTGTGGGACCACCACATGCGGTACCGCGCCGAAGGGTGTGACGGCGCCGGTGCAGTACGGGCCGCGGATCACCGCGATCATCCTTTATTTGTATGTGGGGCAGTTCCTGTCCAAAAAACGCACCGCCCAGGCGTTGGCCGAACTGTTCGGCACCCCGGTCTCCGAAGGCACCGTGGCCAGTGTGACCCAACGTGCCGCGGACGGGCTCGAGGGATTTCTCGAGGAGGTCACAGACCGCATCGCCGAATCCGAGGTGGCCGGGTTCGATGAGACCGGCCTGCGAGTAGCGGGCCGGCTGCACTGGGTACACTGTGCCCGTACCGGCAAATGCACCCTAATCACCTGCCACCCCAAGCGCGGCAGCGAGGGCATCGACGCGGCCGGCGTCTTGACGCGGTGTCGCGGGGTGGTGGTGCACGACGCGTGGGCGCCCTACGACAACTACCTCGACGTCGAACATCAGCTCTGCTGTGCTCACGCCCTGCGTGAGCTACAGGCAGTCGCCGATACCGCCGATCCGGACGCCGAGTGGTGCTGGGCCACCCAAGCCAGCGACGCACTCGTCGCGATACAAAAACTCATCCTCGACGCGATCGCCAGCGGCGCCGACGCCGCCAACCCTGACGCCCTGGACAAACAGATCCAGCTCTACCGCTGCGCCGTCCAGATCGGCATCACCTCCACCGCCGCCCGCAGCGACAAGGTGATGCGCAAGCACAACGCACTCGCCCACAGGCTGCTCGACCGGCAAGACGACTACCTCCGCTTCACCACCAACTGGCGAATACCGCCCGACAACAACGGCTCCGAACGCGACATACGAATGATCAAACTACGGCAGAAGGTGTCCGGTTGCCTGCGTACCCTCGCCGGAGCCCAACAGTTCTGCGCAATCCGCAGCTACCTCTCTACCGCCGCCAAACACGGACGGAACTTCTTCGACACCCTCGTCATGCTCGCCGAAAGCCGACCCTGGCTACCCGCACATCAATAACCACGCTGTGACGACCTGACCAGTTACTCTGAAAGAACGAGCCACCGAACAGGAGCCGCCACCATGAGCACCGTGCGCTGGTCGGACATCCGCGACAAACACATCGAGGTGATCGGTCGCGAGGACGTCGAGCGCGGCACGTCCCGGCTCATCTCCCAGGTTCGTGCGCACCGGCTCGCTGACATGCGCAAGCGGCGCGGCCTGACCCAGCGCGAAGTCGCCCAGGCGATGGGGGTGACCGTCGGACGGTCAGCCAGATCGAAAACGGCGAACTGTCCGGCATCGACGTTCTCGACCGTTACGTCACCGCCCTCGGAGGCCTCCTCGAAGTCGTCGCGAACTTCGGTGACGAACAGTACAAGGTCGGCTGAGCGCGGCATTGAATAAAACGAAGATGCTTACCACATTGGAGATGGCGCGCGCCGAGTTCGGCTTCTACGCCGCCCACATTGCACTATATAACGGTGAAGTCGAACCCCTGCACGGACATACCTTCCAGGTCGCCTTGCGGGTGTCCGGCGAGCCCGATGCCAGTGGAATGGTTGCTGAGTTCAGCGAGATCAAGCCAGCGATGCGGGACGCCGTCGCGCCGCTGCGGCGTCGCACCCTAGTCCCCGGACAGGCACCGGAGCTGCGGATCACGCCGAACAGCGAGTCCTTGTCAATCATCTGCGGCCGCAAGCAGTACCTGCTGCCCGCCGAGGACGTGACGATTCTGCCGCTGGTCAACACCACCCTTGAGGCGCTGGCCGGCTATCTGCTCAGTCAGGTATTGCCACAGCTACAGAGGATCGGACTGGTGGCTGCAGAACTTGAAATTTCCGAGCTTCCGGGTACCTCGGCCACTGCCCGTGCCGACCTCGGCTGAACTGATGATCATCGAGCCACACCGTGCTGTTGGACGTGGCGGATCTTGTCTGATTGAACTGTCCCATCTCCCGAGTGCCGTAGTGTCTCTACGGGAGAGCACTGCAGGCAAAGTCCCGGAGTAATTGGCGCTCTGCGTCGCGCGCGACCGTTTTTGGCGATCATTGACTCAAGCACCGCGGCGAGACCGGCGGCCAGGACGAGGGGCAGGTAGGGGAGTAGCCGGGAGCTTCCTGCTGGGGACCATTTGGGACCACACGTCATGCACGGAGGTGAACAACCCGCACATCAACTACCCCCGCACGGCCCCTGCACCCGCTCTGACCTGTAGAGACGCCTACTCCTACGTCCTGGGGGTCATCCCTGAAGCGGCGGAATCGGTCCCTTGGCTAACACCATGCAGTGCTACCCACGATCAAGATTGACACGGTAGAGGTCATCATCCTCAGGACGGCACCCAAGTCACTCGGATCCGATTGACAGCAGACCCTGACAGCAACTGGCATAGCCCTGCCAGGAACGTTAGCGACGCCAACGGTCAAAGCAT
>JALZDN010000065.1 GCA_030862525.1 Actinomycetota bacterium
GTAGCCGGGTAGGCACCTTGCCGTCCCTCTCCCGCGTCGAGGATCGTCGACAAGTCCTTCGTCGGTTGCGCTCGGCGTTACCGGTGTCTGAGTAGCTCGTCACTGGAGGTGCGTCGCGTGTCCCGAAAGTGGACCCTGCGGCGGCGGGCCCACAAGGTGATCGTCGAGCCGCTGCGGGAGTTCCTGCAAGCGGAGTCCGCCGGCGGCATCGTGTTGCTGATCGCCGCGGTGGTCGCAATGGTGTGGGCCAACAGCCCGGCATCCGGTGCTTACCAGGCGCTGTGGGATACCGAGCTGACCCTAGGGACCGGCCCGCTGGCGCCCAGTCACGATCTGCGTGGCTGGGTCAATGACGGGTTGATGGTCCTGTTCTTCTTCGTCATTGGTTTGGAGATCAAGCGGGAGCTGATCACGGGGGAACTGCGCGAGCCGCGGGTGGCGGTCTTGCCGGCGCTGGCTGCCGCGGGTGGTGTCGTGTTCCCGGCGGTGATCTTCTTCGGGATCGTAGGCACCGGTGAGGGCGCCGCCGGTTGGGGTATTCCGGTGGCCACTGACATCGCGTTCGCGGTCGGTGTGCTCGCTGTGCTGGGTTCCCGGATCCCTGCTAGGGTGAAGGTCTTTTTGGTCAGTGTGGCGATTGTGGACGACATCATCGCCATCGTGATCATCGCGGTGTTTTACTCGGAGTCGATCTCGCTGGGTTGGGTCGGTGCCGCCGCGATCGCTCTGGCGGCCGTGCTGGCCCTGCGCCGGTTCGGGGTGGTGGTGGTATGGCCCTATGCCCTGGTTGGTGTGGGGGTCTGGTATGCCACGGACTTCTCCGGCGTGCACGCCACGATCGCCGGGGTGGCGCTGGGATTGCTCACCCCGGCCCGCCCGGTTTGTGGTCGTGAGGTTCTGCACGAACTTGAGCACCGGCTGCATCCGGTGACGGCGTTCGCTGTCGTTCCGTTGTTCGCGCTGGCCAACGCCGGCGTGGACCTGCGCGGTGGGGTGCTGGCCGACGCGGCCAGCTCGCGAGTTGCCTGGGGAGTGGCCGTTGGGCTGGTGGTGGGTAAGACGCTGGGCATCGGGCTAGTGACGCTGCTGGCCCAGCGCACCAGGGTCGCTAGCCTGCCCGCAGGGGTGGGCACCGGGCAGGTGTGGGGGATCGCGGCGCTGGCGGGGATTGGGTTCACCGTCTCGTTGTTCATCGCTGAGCTGGCCTACGCCGATCCGGCGCTCGTTGACCACGCCAAGGTCGGGATCTTCGCCGGGTCCGCAGTCGGCGCTGCGCTCGGTGTCACGTTGCTGCTCTGGACCGCGCGACGCTCGTTGGAGGCAAAGAGATGACCTCGGCTCGACCGCTGCTGCGCTACGACGGTTACCTGCCGCTGTCCGACTACGGCCTGATCGGTGACGGTCGGGGTTGCGCCCTGGTCAGTCGCGACGGCGCGATCAGTTGGATGTGCGTGCCCCGGTTCGACACCCAGCCACTGTTTTGCGGGCTGCTTGACCGCCGCCGCGGGGGTGAGTTTGTTGTCGTTCCCGAGCAGTTGCAAGCCAGCCGCCAGTACTACCTGCCCGACACTGGTGTGCTGGTCACCGAGCTGCGCTGCTCGACCGGCCTGGTGGAGGTGACCGACGCCTTCACCCTGCGCTCCGGCGCCGACCTCACCGATGACACACCCGCCGCGCGCGGTGAGTTGCTGCGCTGCGTCCGGGTGCTCCAGGGCTGGGCATCGCTGCGTATCTCGGTACGCCCCCGCGGGGGCGTCGACGTCGACCGGCACGGCGGTGGGCTGCGGCTGCGTTGCTCCCGACCTGACCTTGAGCTGCACCTGCTTTGCGACCGGCCGCTGGGCGGGCTCGAGAGCACCGTGCGGGTTGAGGCCGGGGAGGACCTGTGGCTGCTGCTGCGCTGGGAGCGCGGCGCCCGCAGCATGCGCCAGGTCGACCCGCGCCCACTGTTGGACCAGACGGCCGCGGCCTGGCGGCGCTGGAGCGCCGGGATCAGCTATGAGGGCCCGCAGGCCGATCTGGTACGGCGCTCCGCGCTGACCCTCAAGTTGCTGGACCACTTCGAGAACGGGGCCATTGTCGCGGCCCCCACCTCGTCGCTGCCCGAGTCCCTCGGCGGTGTCCGGAACTGGGATTATCGCTACACCTGGATTCGTGACGCGGCGTTTTCGGTGTTCGCGCTGCGCCGGATCGGGCTGACCGCCGAGGCCGATAGCTTTCTGGGCTGGGTGCTCGACGCGGTGGAGTGCGCCGGCAAGCCGCGGGTGCTCTATAACCTGGACGGCCAGCTGCCCCCTGCCGAACGGGTAGACGACGACCTCGAGGGCTACCGCCGCTCCGCGCCGGTCCGCTGGGGCAACGGTGCAGCCGACCAGGTACAGCATGACGTGTACGGTGAGATCCTCGACTGCGCCTTCCAGTGGGCCGCCCGCGGCGGGCCCGTCGATGAGGCGCTGTGGGGCCATCTGGCCGAGCTGGCTGAGATTGCCAGGGTCGTGTGGACCACTCCGGACCAGGGCATCTGGGAGGTGCGCGCTCCCGGCCGGTTATTCACCTACTCCGTTGCGATGTGCCAGGTCGCACTCGACCGAGCCGCGCGATTGGCCAGTCGCCTGCACCTGCCCGGTGACCGCGCGGGATGGGCCGCCACGGCCGAGGCGGTGACGGAGCGCATCGTGCGCGAGGCGTGGGACGACAAGCGCCAAAGCCTCACCGAGCAGCTCGGCGACGGGGGCGGGTTGGACGCCAGCCTGCTCGCGCTGCCGCTGCGCCGCGTCGTACCAGCCGACCACCCTCGCATGGTCGCGACGACCCAAGCGGTCGCCGACCGGCTGGGCGCCGGGGACGGGTTGTTGTTCCGGTACCTGCCCGATGAGTCACCCGACGGGTTGGCTGGGCACGAGGGCGCCTTCCTATTGTGCAGCTTTTGGTTGGTCGACAACCTGCTCGGCCAGGGCCGCGTGGACGAGGCCGGTGAGCTGTACGAAAGCCTCTGCGCCCGGGCCAGCCCGCTGGGGCTGCTGCCCGAGCAGATCGATCCCGCCGACGGGTCCTTCCTCGGTAACTTCCCCCAGGCCTTCAGCCACGTCGGCGTGATCTCCAGCAGCGTGGCGTTGACCCGAGCGCTGCAGGGCCATCGACCTGAGCTGTCCACCGGTGCGTGGCTTCGCTAACCGACCACAGCCTTCTTGCCGGAACCCGGAAAGCAAAACCAGCGCTCATTGACCGCACCCACGCCTTGTTGGCCGACCCGCTACTCACAACCATGGTTGACAAGTGCTGTGCCGACGCCACGACAGGTCAAGGCGCGCGATGGCGACCTAGCTGACACGCCAAGGAGGGCAGCCAATGACGTGGAGTCGCCTGCTGCTGGCCGCGTTGGCGGTGCTTGGTCTTGCCGGGCTCATGGCGGCCCCGGCTGGTGTCGCAGCGCCTCGTACCTCGGAGACTCCCACGGTCCTGACCGCACGGGTGGACGGGCCGATCACCCCCGTCATCGCTGACTACCTGACCGACGGCGTGCAGGAAGCCGAACGCGGTGGACACCAGGCCTTGCTCGTGGAGCTGGATACTCCGGGTGGCCTGGACACCTCCATGCGGCAGATCATCCAGTCATTCCTCGGTGCCGACGTTCCGGTGGTCGTATACGTGGCCCCGGCCGGTGCCCGCGCCGCCTCGGCCGGGGCGCTGATCACCTTCTCCGCACACGTCGCCGCGATGACCCCCGGCACCACCATCGGCGCGGCCACCCCGGTCGATTTGCAGGGCGGGGAAATCACCGACAAGGTCATCAACGACGCCGCGGCGTTCGCCGAATCGGTCGCCGCGCAGCGCGACCGCAACACCGGCTTCGCGGTCGACACCGTGCGCCAGGGCCGGGCCGTTCCGGCGACAGAGGCCCACAAAATCGGTGCAATCGATCTCCTCGCCGATGACCGGGCAACGTTACTGGCCGCGCTCGACGGCCGCGACGTACAGCTGAACCGCGCTACCACGGTGACGCTGCGCACCGCGGGCGCGACGGTGGTGGATCACGATCTCGGCTGGACCCGCCAACTGCTGGGCGTCCTCGCCGATCCCAATCTGGCCTTTTTGTTCCTGTCGCTGGGCACGCTGGCGGTGCTCTACGAGCTGGCCAGCCCCGGCATGGGGTTTGGCGGCATCACCGGCGCCATCCTGCTCATCTTCGGGTTCTTCGCGCTGTCCGTGCTGCCAGTCAACGCCGCGGGCCTGGCGCTGTTGGCCCTGGCTGCCGCACTGTTCGCCGCGGAGCTGTTCGCCCCGGGCATCGGGGTCGCTGCCGCCGGCGGCGCCGTCGCTCTGCTGCTGGCCG
This sequence comes from Actinomycetota bacterium, assembly GCA_030862525.1. GTDB lineage: Bacteria > Actinomycetota > Actinomycetes > Mycobacteriales > Pseudonocardiaceae. Next base: position 4,334 of record JALZDN010000065.1, read on the forward strand.
GGCTGTTCATGTTCCAGGGACCGGTCGGGGTGAGTCCAGCGGTGCTGGGGCCGACCGCGGCGCTGGTCGGGGGTGGTTCACTGCTCGCCGGTCGCCTCGCCCGGCGCGCGCACCGCACCCGCCCCACTACCGGCGCCGAAGCCCTCATCGGACACCAGACGGTTGTAAGCAGCACCAGCGGACAGACCACCGGTCGGGTCCGTTTGGAGGGGGCATGGTGGACCGCCCGAACCCGCGGGGAGCCGCTACACGACGGCCAGCAGGTGCGGGTCGTGGCCCTTGAGGATCTGACCCTCATCGTCGAACCCATTGGCACCAAGGAGTGATCGCCATGAATGACACCACCATCGCCGTGGGCGTCGCCGTCGCCGTCCTGGCCCTGCTGCTCGTCGCCTCGGTCCGAATCGTGCCCGAGTACGAGCGGGGAGTGATCTTCCGGCTCGGCCGCGTCATCGACGCCAAGGGACCCGGGCTGTTTTTCATCATCCCCATCGTCGACCGCCTAGTCCGGGTATCCCTGCGCACTGTCACCATGGACGTGCCCTCCCAAGACGTCATCACCCGAGACAACGTCAGCGTCCGGGTCAACGCCGTCGCCTACTTCAACGTGGTCGACCCGGTGCGTTCCGTGGTGGCCATCGAAAACCACATCGTCGCGACCTCCCAGATCGCCCAGACCACCCTGCGCAGCATCCTTGGCCAGGTCGATCTCGATGACCTACTCACCAAACGCGACGAGATCAACCAGCGGCTGCAGCAGATCATCGACGACACCACCAACCCGTGGGGCGTCAAGGTCAGCGTCGTGGAGGTCAAGCACGTGGAGCTGGCCGAAAGCATGCGCCGGGCGATGGCCCGCCAAGCCGAAGCCGAACGCGAACGACGCGCCAAGGTCATCCACGCGCACGGCGAGTTCGAAGCCGCCGAGACCCTCGGCCAGGCCGCCGAAGTCCTCGAGATACACCCCGCGGCCATGCAACTGCGGGTGCTGTCGACGATGGCCGACATCACCAACGAGCGAACCTCCACACTGATCTTCCCGTTGCCGATGGAGCTGCTCCGGCTTGTCGACACCCTGCGGCCCAATGGAACCGCACCCACGCCCACCGCCGAGGTGCATTCGGCGCCGGGCAAGGTCGCGTCGTGAGAACAACGTCACGCCAAGCCGCGGTCTGGATGTCGGTGGCCTTCGGGGTGGCGGCGCTCGTCGCGGTCGCGTTCGCGGTGTTCATCACCAATGGGTTCGGTGACGTCGCGCTGTTCGTGCTCGCGTTCGGATTGATGATCGCCAGCTATGTGGCGCGTCGTTATGCGCGGGAGCAGTACCTCTACCGCAACCGGGACGACCGCTAGCGCAGACCGATCGGCGGGTGCGTCCACTTCGCCAGGAAGGGATGGCCGTGATTTGTTCGCTCATCGTGCTGGGTGCATCCGGGGATCTCACCGGTCGCTATCTGCTGCCCGCCCTCGCCCGGCTGCAGGCCGCCGACCGACTCCCCAACAGGTTCACAGTGACCGGAGTCGCGCCAGACGACTGAAACCACGAGACATTCCGCAGCCATGCCGCGCACCGTCTCAAGCTGCACGCCCCCGACATCGGCGAAGACGTGCGGCGACGTCTGTGCGCACACCTGCACTATCAGCGTGGCGACGTCACCAACCCGGACTCGCTCGCCCCGATCATCGCGCAGACCGCTGGTCCGCTTGTGGTGTACCTCGCGCTGCCCCACACGCTGTTCGCCGACACCCTGCGTGGCCTCGCCCAGGTCGGTATCCCCCAGGGCAGCCGGCTCGTCATCGAAAAACCCTTCGGCACCGGCCTGCAGACTGCTCGGCAGCTCAATGAGTTCATCCACTCGGCGTTCCCAGAGGACGCGGTGTTCCGGGTCGATCACTTCCTCGCCAAGCAGACCGTGCTCAACATCCTGGGTCTGCGCTTCGCCAACCGAGTCTTCGAACCGGTGTGGAACGCATTGCACATCGAGCAGGTCGACATCATCTGGGACGAGACCCTCGGACTGGAGGGGCGCGCCGGCTACTACGACACCGCCGGTGCACTCCGAGACATGGTGCAAAACCACCTGCTGCAGCTGCTGGCTCTGCTGGCCATGGAGCCGCCCACCTCCCTCGACGAGCGCGCGCTGCGGGACCGCAAGGTCGACCTGCTGCGAGCCGTACGCACACCCTCCCGCGCGGAGCTCACCGGTGGCAGCCGCCGCGCCCGCTACACCGCCGGCCGCACGCATCCGGCGTACGTCGACGAGCCCGGAGTTGATCCCACTCGCCGCACCGAGACCTACGCCGAGCTGACTCTTGCCGTGGACAACTGGCGCTGGTCCGGGGTGCCATTTCGGTTGCGCTCAGGCAAGGCTCTGGGCAGGGACCGCCGCGAGATCATCGTGCGTTTTCGGCCGGTGCCGCATCTCCCGTTCGCCGACGAAACCGAACCCGACGTACTGCGGCTCACCTTCGACCCCGACTCAATCTCCTTGGCGATCAACCTCAACGGTGCCGGCGAGTGGTTCGACCTGGAACGCGAGCAGCTCACAGCACGCCTGACCAACCCGCAGCTGCCGCCATACAGCGTGCTACTCCTGGAGGTGCTCGCCGGGGATCCGACCCTATCCATCCGAAGTGACGAAGCCGAGGAGTGCTGGCGCATCATCGACCCCGTGCTCGCCGCGTGGGCCGACGACGCCGTGCCACTGGAGGAATACCCGGTCGGCTCATCCGGCCCCGAACCCCGGCCCCCGGCGGCACTGCTCCAATGACGACTTTGCCAGGCGATACCCCGGCAGTGCATCTCGCCAGGTGGTACATCTAGCAAGGGGTCTTCTTGCCGAACCCGCTCTTCCGAGGGAGCTGGTGCGCGACGCTCTCCGGTGCCGCCAGGAGCGTTACGGCGTGCCGCCAGCCGACGACGGCCCGACCGACGAGATCGGCGCCGCCTGGGGCTGCAAAGAGCTGCTGCGCCAACTGCTCGCCGAGACCGACGCAATGCATCCACCACCGACTGTGGCGCTTCTACGACGCCTGTGCCCGCGCTGACATGGATGAAACCAACCGGCTGGCCACCACCATCGAAACCTGGTGGCCAGCCATCACCGTCGCGCTGACCGAGCAGGTCACCAACGCCCGCACCGAGGGCTTCAACCGGATCATCAAACAGGTCAAGCGTGTCGGTTGCGGATTTCGCAACATGGACAACTACCAACGACGCATCATGGCCCACATCGCAGTCACCCGACCGCGACGGCAAGCCGCATGACCGGGGCCGCCCCGCTCAAATGCGGAGAGCCGCGAACACTGCCGACCGCACAGCGAAGTCCGGCAACTCCAGTCCCAACGTTTCGATCTCAGCCTCGTCCACCTCCTTGATGCCCAGCCGCGCATGTAAGCCTTAAGCAGCTCCTCGAACTCTTCGACCTTCACCCCGACTTCGCCCAGCACTCTGGCTGCCTCCTTGCTGGCGCGGGGTCACCGAAGAACACGGCCGCTCCCGGAGGAACCTGCGCTAGCAGGTTTCTGGGGTTCAGTGCTGTCATCGCCTCGTCGCGCAGGTCGTCCGGCAGGCCGAGCGCGTCGATCAGTCGCTCGCCGGCCTGCCGTTCCCACTCGCCAGCTTCGCGATGTGCTGGTCGAGGCTCATTCCCGGCGGCTTCCTCGCGGCGAGGATGCTCCAAGAACTCGCCTCCAGGAGCTGGAAGCGAAGCATGATCTATCCGTAGGCGCCCATCACGGCGAACCAGGCCACGGCCGTGTCGTCGACCTCGTCGGTCTCGCTCACGCGAACAGCCTGACCGGACAGCTCACCGGGCCAATAACGTCGAGTGACGAGGTGCCCCTTTGGTCTGTTCCACGCATGCGTGCCCATATAACAGGATGGTCAGGGTGGGTCGAACCCCCGACCTTCCGATTTTCAGAAGTCTGGATGATAGTTCGCCGAATATCGCTCACGTCCGTGACCTGCATCGGCTCATTGATTTGAACACGAACGCAGGGGGATGAGATGCGGCATGAGTGAGCGGGTGGGCCGGGTGACAACAAGGCGCAGGAGCTCATTCCCGGGCTCTGGGTAACGCAATACCTGCGCGTCCTGTAGTTGAACGTTCCGTGGACGGCGCTGAACGTGGTTGGTCCTGGAACTGAGCGATCACCGCAAAAGGATCCGCTGCTGGTACACGGCGATTGGCATCCAAAACATCGGCGAGCTGCCGCTGGGAGTCATCATTGCGGAGTCTGGCGATCAGAACGCGTTAGGGCAAGGTGTTGTCGGCAGCTGCCCGCAACCCGTACCCGCTCGCTCTTGACGGGAACCCCGCTATCTCCGGTTCACGAAGCTCTCGAGCGCCTCGAGGTACTGCTGAGCTGACGGCGTCGCATACACCACTGGGTCTTGCCGGTAGACCGGTGCCGATAAGGGGCAAGTTTCGCGGGCCTTGATTTTGGCCTGGCCGACCTTGGCGCCGGTGCGCGCCTCATAGACAGTGACGGTGTAGTCGGCAATTCGAAGTGACGCTGACTTCCCGAAGGGATATTGGCACCTTAGCCCCGACTCCTCGCCGCCGCCGTCACTTTCGGTGCACGCCACCAGCTGGACGGCTGCCGCGTCCTGAGGGTTCCAGGCTGGCCCAAGTTCGTTCAATCTCGGGTTCTCCATCATGTCCTCGACCGCACCGTGTGGGCGAACGACGAGGATCGGGTGCGGGGGCGGCCCCGCGTACGGAGCCGCGGTGGTGAAATGGCGCCCATCGCACAGGGCTACCAGATCGGATACCTTGGTGACCGGCTCGTCGAGCGGCTTGCTGCCGCAGGTGACGAGCCCAGCGAGCAGCAGCATTGCGAAGCTGACGTAAATCACGGACCGAACCTGCATCGCTGACCTCACGCTGCTTCGGAACCCGACCATCCTCCTGGAGCGTCGGGGATCTCGCCCTGGATGCGTCACATCCTAGATTCGGTCCAACCGCACCTAACGCGGTCACCCCAAGCGGCCTAGATTGCTTGAATTTCACTCAAACAGTCAACACACCGGCACCACGACGCGGCCAGCGCGAAGGTCTTCTGTTCCGTAGTGCCACACAGCGCCCCGTCACTACCTGCAATTTGCCCAGGGTTGGGCCTTATCCTCGGGTCAGGGTCCGAGGACGTTCCCAACCGTCCGTGGCCGTTGATGTAGCAATGGATGTAGTGGGGGTCGGCCTGACGCAGGACCCGCGGGGTAGAAGTGGGTATCCCGTCACGTCGGCGAGCTTGCCTTGGAGCACCTCGGGCGCCGACGTGGCGGGATACCCGCGCCACCTAGTAACCCATCACCGTCATGCCCAGCGCGGGGATCATCCCGGAGCGGAGGCCCGCCGGAGGCACCTCTGCTTGATAACCAGCTTGGGAATCTCGCTACCGGGCGCCGAATCGGCGGGTCGATCCGACAGGTTGGCGCAGCGCGTGCACCCGACCTTCCAGAGGAGTAAAAAGAAACGATCAGACGGGCCAGTCGTCTGCCACGTTGGGGGAGGACACCATGACCGTCACCGGGATTATCACCGCACTGGTCGTCGGCCTGGTCATCGGCGCGCTCGCCCGGTTGATCCTGCCCGGCAAGCAGAACATTCCCATTTGGCTCACGATCGTTGTCGGCCTCGTTGGAGCCCTCCTGGGCACTCTGCTGGCCCAGTACATAGGCGTCGCGGTCACTGCCGGTGTCGACTGGATCGAAATCGTGCTGCAGGTCGCGATCGCCACGGTCGGGGTCGCAATTGCCTCCGGCTTGTACAAAGCGCGCCGCGTGAAGAGAAAGCTATAGACAGGTTGTGATCGAGGCGAGCCCAGAGCGACGGAAGCGCGCGCTGGGCGGGGGAGGAGCGTCCGTGAGGAAATATTCGAATCTTGAGGGCCGTGGTCGGCGTCGTTCGTTGGCCGTCCTGGCCGCCGCCGCGGGGTTGGCGTTGACTGGCTGCGGGTCGGACCGAGATCCCGCTGCAACCACTCCCGCGCCGGTGCTCCAGGAACAGACGGTGCAATGGACCGACTCGGTGTGCAGCGCACTGATCCCCGTGGTCAACAGAATCGGATCACCGCCGGAGTTCGACCTCACTGCCTCGGCGGCCACTCAGCAGGCCTACAGTGCCTACCTGGCCCAGGCGCAGGCTGAGACGCAGCGCGCCCTGGACAGCATGGCGTCAGCGGGTGTCCCGCCGGTGGAGGGTGGCGAGCAGATCGCCAACGAAGTCCGCAGCGACATCAAGGACATCAACGACGATCTCGTCGACGCGAAGAAACAGGTCGACCAGGCCGATCCGAATAGCGTAACCGCGATCGGGCGGGCCGTGGTCGCCGCCGGCAACGTGGTGGGTGCCATCGGCAACAATGCCCAGGCTTTGGGCGCCCTTAACGGCAATCCACGCCTCGACGCCGCGTTTGAGCAGGCACGCTCCTGCCAGCAGCTGCGAGAGATCAAGACAGTGGGGGGCACATTCGGGGGCTGACCCCCACCGTCACGGAGCTGTTTTCGGCAGGCAGCACAGATCTGGTCACGGGACCACACGAAGCAGCCTCTCGACGGCAGGGTGACAGCTTCACCGGCCCGTGGGAGCGGGCCGCGACCGAGCACGGCCCGCCAGGGCCGCGCGCAGTGTCGTGGTTCCGGTCGCACGGCCGAGCGACGACCACGTCACCGGTGAGTGCGCGCGCCGCGGCAGGCGGCTCTTGATCCCATAGAGGAGAATTCGGCAACTGGGGGGTTGTCGAGTCTCAGGACATGCTTGACCCTGTCAAAGATCACCTGACACTGGACACGCAGGTAAACGCTCGATTTCAAGTTATGGGCGCGCTCGTTCATCCAGGTGCCAGAATGCGCTGACGTGCCGGTTGAGTGCAGTCCTAGTCGAGGACACCTGGGCGACACCTGGTGCGCTACCTGGGTTGACCAATCCGGAGCAACGCGGCGCCGGACGTTCCCCACCGAGCGCGAAGCGATCACACACGTTGTCACCCACGCGGTAGGGGGCCTGCCGTACCACGACCTACGGCACTCCTACGCCACGTGGCTCGTGTCAGACGGCGTGCCGGTAAACGTGGTGCAGAGGGTCATGGGTCACGAGCAGGCATCAACCACGCTCAACCACTACACCCACACACCGGACGACTACCACCAGCGTGTCAGAGCCGCGTTCGACGGTCCCACTCCTTTTCGCTCCTCCCCCGGCCAGCGAACCGACCGACGGCGAGGAGACGACAGGACCCTGATAAGGGCTATGAGCTGCAGTTTTGCGTCGTGGAGACGAAGGGACTCGAACCCTCAACCCCCGCCTTGCAAAGGCGGTGCTCTACCAATTGAACTACGTCCCCGGCTCCGGACGCGGCGGGTGTCCGGTGGCGACTCAGGCGGTCGGGGTGGTGGCCTCGCGCCAGAGGTCGGCCTCCGCCTTTGCGGAACGCTGACGGCGCACCACCAGCAAAGCGACCAGAGCGACGAGCACGAGCGGGATAAGCTTCCTCACGATGAATCTCCTTCTGCCACATGGTGTTTCTTCGGTGGGCCTAGCTGGACTTGAACCAGCGACCTCGTCCTTATCAGGGACGCGCTCTAACCGACTGAGCTATAGGCCCCCGGCGCCCCGCGAGGCTACCGCACGGTCTCATCGGGGCCCAAACTGACTCGCCGGGTATCACTCCGGTTCCGACAGGGTGACCTCAACGCCGCCGACGAGGTCTGTCGCGATGTTGTAGACGAGCGATCCGACGGTGGCCAGCGCCGTCATCAGCACGATGTTGACCAACCCGATTATCAGGGCTATCCCGAAGACCCGCCCACCGCTGATCAACTCTGTGCCCCCGTCGGGGCTGTTCACCGACGTGAGGTCGGAGTAAGTGCCATTAAGCTGGTCCCACACGCCCATACCGCCGAGCGCGCCATACAGCACTCCCACGGCCACCATCCACGCGAGGAATCCGGCGACCGACAGCACCAGCGAGATCTTGAGCACAGACCACGGATCCAGCTGCTGCAGTTGCAGGCTCGTCCGCCGGGGCACCCGAGCCGGGCGCACTCGCGCGTCCGTCGGCTGGGCAGGCGCCACCCGCTCGGGCGGTGTGTACCCCCCGATCCGCACAGTGGGCGGCGACGCTGACGGCGCGTTGCCGCCGGAGTGCTCAGGTTTCCCCATCTGCAGCCGTACCGTCTTTGGATCCACGTCCTCCGGTGCGTTGCGCTGGCGCTGCAGTGGAGGCGAGCTCACCGGGGCAGCACCGTTGCCTGACGCCGGCTCGGCCGCAGCAGCATCGGTTTGCTCCGACCGTAGCTGCGCCTCGGTCGGCTTGGCGTTCTCAGGCCTCGTCACGAGTCATCCTTCGTCGGTGCGCCGTCGGCGTCTAGGTCGTCGGCTTCTTCGGCGTTGCGTGCGACGGCCACCAGGGTGGATCCCTCGCCCAGATTCATCAAACGCACTCCCTTGGTCTGCCGACCGGCCTTTCGGACCTCCTTGGCCGTGGTCCGGATGACCCCGCCGGTGGAGGTGATGGCGTACAGCTCGTCGTCGATGTCCACGATCAAAGCTCCAACCAGCCTGCCACGCCGACGGTCGTACTGGAGGGTGAGCACGCCCTTGCCGCCGCGTCCCTGCACCGGGTAGTCGTCGATCGGCGTCCGCTTGGCATACCCACCCGCGGTCGCCACCAGCAGGAACCGCCCGGGACGGACCACTGCGAGGGACAGCAGCTCGTCACCGTCATTGAACCGCATTCCGAACACCCCGGACGTGGCTCGGCCCATCGGACGCAGGACATCGTCGGTCGCCTGGAATCGGATCGACTGGCCGTGCGCCGACACCAACAGCAGGTCGTCGTCGCTGGAGCACAGCACCGCTCCCACCAGCTCGTCCTCGTCGCGCAGGTTGATCCCGATCAGCCCGCCGGCGCGGTTGGAGTCGAAGTCTGTCAGCTTGCTCTTCTTGACCAGACCATCGCGGGTGGCCAGCACAAGATACGGCGTCGCGGTGTAGTCCTTGATCTGCATGACCTGGGCGATCTGCTCATCGGGCTGGAACGCCAGCAGGTTCGCCACGTGCTGGCCGCGGGCGTTGCGGTTGGCCTCGGGCAGCTCGTAGGCCTTCGCCCGGTAGACCCGGCCCTTGTTGGTGAAGAACAGGATCCAGTCGTGCGTGGAGCAGATGAAGAAGTGCGCCACGATGTCGTCGGTCTTCAGGCCTGCGCCCATAACGCCCTTGCCGCCACGCTTCTGCGCTCGGTACAAGTCGGTGCGGGTCCGCTTGGCGTAGCCGGTGCGGGTGATGGTGACCACAACGTCCTCGACGGCGATCAGGTCCTCGTTCGACACATCGCCGTCGTAGCCGGTGATCATGGTGCGGCGCTCGTCGCCGTGCTTCTCGACGATCTCCACCAACTCATCACGAACGATGGTGCGCTGCCGCTCCGGCTTGTCCAGAATGTCCAGGTAGTCGGCGATCTCCCGCTCGAGCTCGGCGAGGTCTTCGATGACCTTCTGCCGCTCCATCGCGGCCAGCCGGCGCAGCTGGGTCTCCAGGATGTAGTTCGCCTGGATCTCGTCGACGTCCAGCAGCTCCATCAGCCCGGTGCGTGCGTCGTCCACCGTCGGGGACCGGCGAATCAGCGCGATCACCTCGTCGAGCATGTCCAGCGCCTTGACCAGACCGCGCAGCAGGTGCGCGCGTTCCTCGGCCTTGCGCAGCAGGTATCGGGTCCGCCGGACGACCACGTCGAGCTGGTGACGCACATAGTGCCGGACCATCTGATCCAGCCGCAGCGTGCGCGGCACGCCCTCGACGATCGCCAGCATGTTGACGCCGAAGGTGTGCTGCAACTGGGTGTGCTTGTAGAGGTTGTTGAGCACCACCTTGGCGACTGCATCGCGCTTGAGGGTGATCACGATGCGCATACCGATGCGGTCGCTGGACTCGTCGTTGATCTCGGCGATCCCGCTGAGCTTGGCGTCCCGGGACAGAGCGGCGATCGACTCGACGAGGTTGTCCGGGTTGACCTGGTAGGGCAGCTCGGTGATCACCAGGGTGGTGCGGCCTTTGGTGTCCTCCTCGACCTCCACCACGCCGCGCATCCGGACCGAGCCGCGACCGGTCCGGTAGGCGTCGGCGATGCCGTCGGTGCCGACGATCTGCGCCCTGGTCGGGAAGTCCGGGCCCTTGATCCGCTCGACCAGCGCTTCAAGCAGGGTCTCGTCGTCGACGTCGGGGTTCTCCAGCAGGTAGACGACCCCCGCGCCGACCTCCCGCAGGTTGTGCGGTGGGATGTTCGTCGCCATCCCCACCGCGATTCCGGAACTACCGTTGATCAGCAGGTTCGGGATCCGGGCCGGCAGCACGACGGGCTGCTGAGTGCGGCCGTCGTAGTTGGGCTCGAAGTCGACGGTGTCCTTGTCGATGTCCCGCAGCATCTCCGTGGCCAGCGGAGTCAGGCGACACTCGGTATATCTCATGGCAGCAGCCGGGTCGTTGCCCGGAGAACCGAAGTTTCCCTGGCCGTCGACCAGTCGGTACCGCATCGACCACGGCTGAGCCAGCCGGACCAGCGTGTCGTAGATCGCTGAGTCACCGTGCGGGTGGTAGTTGCCCATCACGTCGCCGACCACCCGTGCACACTTCGCGTACTGCCGGTCGGGTCGGAAGCCGGAGTCGTACATCGAGTACAGCACCCGGCGGTGCACCGGCTTGAGCCCATCGCGGACGTCCGGCAGCGCCCGTCCGACGATCACACTCATCGCGTAATCGATGTAGGAGCGCTGCATCTCCTGCTGGATGTCGACCGGCTCGATCCGGTCCCCGTCCGACGGCAGGGTGATCTCGGTCAAGGGGCTCGGTCCCTTCGGTGGCCGCTGACGTGCGCGCAACCCTGACAGTCTATCGGTGACCCATCGCTGGGCACGGGCCGGACGCGCTCGGCCGACCGTCCTAGCGCGCTCTCCGGGACAGGGCATCGACGCTCGCCGCGAGTAGCAGCACCAGGCCGGTGATGACCAGGACCACAGCAGGCGGCTGGCGGAGCAACCCCAGGCCGTTGCCGACCATCGCCAGCACTGCGCCGCCGATCACCGCATTGCTCAGCCGGCCCCGGCCGCCGAACAGCGAGGTCCCACCGATCACCGCGGCGCCGACTGCGAACAGCAGCGTCGTGCCACCCCCCGCGCTCGGGTCGACCGAGCCGACCTTGGAGGAGTAGACGATCGCGCCGACGGCGGCCAGCGATGCGGAGATGACAAAGACACTGGCCCGGATGCGGGGCACGTCGATGCCGGCCCGCCGGGCTGCCTCAGCGTTGCCGCCGACGGCGTAGACGTGCCGGCCAAAGCTGGTCCGGTCCAGCACGTAAGTGCCGGTCACCAGCAGCACCAGCACGATCGGCACCACGTACGGCACGCCGCTGATCTCGATCAATGCGCGCTGTGAACGGTTGCGGGTGAGCAGGTAGGTACTCACCGCTGCCAGCACCACGGTCATCCCGACCTTGACAAACACCAGCGGGGTGGGCTGGGTAACCAGGCTGCCGCGCAGCTGCCGGTAATGCCGACCCAGTACGACGGCGGTGAACCCACCGGCGGCGAGTACGAACAATACCCAGCTACCGGCCACCGACAGGTTGCCGTTGGCCACCGCGAACAGGGTGTCCTCGCGCAGGCCAAGCGTGCCACCCTCACCGATGAGCTGCAGGATCACGCCCTGCCAGGCCAGGAACAACGCCAGCGTGACCACGAAGGACGGGATGCCGATCCGGGACACCAGGAAGCCGGTAAGCAAGCCGATCGAGGTGCCCACGCACACCGCGAGCAGCATCGCCAACCACGGGTTGGGCCCCACCCCGAATAGCACCATCACCAGCGCGATCGCCGGCGCAACCGTGGCAGCCCAGATCCGCAGCTGGATGCCGATCCCGATGGCCAGCACCAGCAGCACGCAGAACACCACGAACACGCCCAGACCCAGCCCGCGCAGCAGGTTGCCGCCGGAGACCAGGTGCAGGGCGAGGACCGCAGCGGTGACCCCGGACGCGGTGCCCGCCGAGAGGTCGATCTCGCCGAGCAACAGCACGAACACCAGCCCCATGGCGATGATCGTGACGCCGGCGCCCTGGGCGAGCAGGTTGGCGAGGTTACCCAGGGTCAGAAAGCTGTCCGAGGCCGCCGAGAACACGATCGCCAGCACGATCAGCCCGAGCAGTGCCGGCAGCGATCCGAGCTGGCCACCCCGGACTCGAGCTAGATAGTCCCGCAGTGCCTCACCGGTGCTGCGAGCGGTGGTGTCGATGCCGAAGCCGACCACCGCCTCGGACCGGGACGGTCTGGCCGGGATGGGGTCAGTCATCGGTCCCGCCTGGTGTTGATGCTTCGGCCCGCGACCGCGGACCTTAGAGGGTGAGCGGGTCGGGACGGGTCAGGCCGAGCTCGCCGGACCGGCCGGCGGTGATCAGCTCGACGACCTGGCTGTGGGTGAGCTCTCGGGTGGGCAGGTCGGCGACCAACCGGCCGAGGTAAAGGGTCGCGATGCGATCCGAGACCGCAAACACGTCCGCCATGTTGTGGCTGATCAGCACGACGCCGAGGCCCTGCTCGGCCAACCGGCGGACCAGATCCAGCACCTGGCGGGTCTGCGCGACGCCGAGCGCGGCGGTGGGCTCGTCGAGCAGCACGACCTTGCTGTCCCACAGCACGGCCTTGGCGATGGCAACGGCCTGGCGCTGCCCACCGGAGAGCGCCGCGACCGGGGTGCGGACCGACTTCACGGTGCGCACCGACAGCGTGGCCAGTGTCTCACGCGCGGTCTGCTCCATGCTCGCCTCGTCCAGTGCCCAAGCCCGACCACGTTCGCGGCCCAAAAACATGTTCTGCACGATGTCGAGGTTGTCGGCCAGCGCAAGGTCTTGGTAGACGACCTCGATGCCCAGTGCAGCGGCGTCCCTCGGGCCGTTCAGCCGCACCGGCTCGCCGGCCCAGAAGATCTCCCCGGAGTCCGCCAGATGGATCCCGGCGATACACTTGACCAGCGTCGACTTGCCCGCGCCGTTGTCCCCGACCAGAGCGGTTACCTCGCCGCGACGGATCGCCAAGTCCACGTCGTGCAGCGCCTGCACCGGACCAAACCTCTTGTTGACCGCCTTGAGTTCCAGGATCGGCTTGGTCACCGCGTCCTCACTCTCGTTCGGTTCCGTCTCCGGGAGTATTGATCACCTGATGCCGAGCTGCCCGCAGACGGCGGCCGTGTCGGCCACGCAGATCTCGGATACCGTGACGCCGCCGGCGTCCACGACCTGCTTGACATTGTCCTTGGTGATCAAGATCGGGGTCAGCAGCACCGACTTGACCGTGCGGTTGGCCGTCGGATCCGTGAAGGTTCCAGTGGTCAGCGCATCGGCAGCCGTCCTGTCGCCCCTGGCCAACGCGGCGGCCAGCTTGGCCGTGACGTTCGCCTCGTCCGCAATCCGCTTGAACACTGTCATGTACTGGTCGCCGCGCAGGATCGCCTGTAGCCCTGCCGGTGTGGCGTCCTGGCCGGTCACCGGCACCTTGCCGGCCAGTCCGGTCTTCCTCAGGACGGTGATCACTGCACCGGCCATCCCGTCGTTGGCCGCGAGTACACCGTCCACCTTGCCGCCATTGGCCGTGAGGAACTGCTCGAACGTGACGCCGCCCTGCTGGTTGTTCCATTCGGGTATGCGCTGGCTACCGGCGAGCTTGTACGCACCGGAGTCGTACTTGGGCTTCAGCACCGACTGCTGGCCCTGGTAGAGCAGGGTGGCGTTGTTGTCGGTCGGTGCACCCTCGATCTCGATGATGTTCGCACCCGGTTTGTCGCCCACCCCTTGCACCAGGCCCGCACCCTGCAGCTCGCCGACACGCACGGCGTCGAACGCGACGTAGTAGTCCGAGGATCCGCCCAGGTTGAACCGGTCGTAGTCGATGGTCGGGATACCAGCAGCCTGCGCCTTCCTCGCGACCGCCGACCCGACCTCACTGTTCGGCGCGTCGATGACCAGGACCTGCACCCCACTGTTGATCATTCCGTCGGCCAGCGTGGAGAACTTCTGCACGTCGCCCTGGGCGTTCTGGATGTCCGGATCGAGCCCCTCGGCGCGCAGCGCCTTATCCAGCAGCGGCTTGTCGAAGCTCTCGTAGCGGGCCGACGTTGCGGTCTCCGGCAGGATCACGCCAACCTTCGGGCCGGCGCCCGTGCCTACGGCAGACCCGTCTGCGTCCGAGCTTGAGCTGTTCGCCCCGCACGCGGTGAACGTGAGCACCAGCCCCGCACTCGCGGCGACCATGGCCACCCTGATCCTGCCCATGTGTCGATCCTTCCGCTGCAGCCCTCCGGGCACGGCACCGTGGACGTCGGCCACCGCTGAGAGACCTAACGATGAACGAAGCGAATCGCGACCTATTCGCCAACCGAATGGCGGGTTGGGACCACGGGCTAGACGTCGAGGAAGCGGACGTCCTTGGCGTTGCGGGTGATGAATGAGCGGCGGGACTCCACGTCCTCGCCCATGAGAACGCTGAACAGCTCGTCGGCGGTCGCCGCGTCATCCAGGGTGACCTGCATCAGCACCCGGTTGGCCGGGTCCATCGTGGTCTCCCACAGCTCCTTGGCGCTCATCTCGCCAAGGCCCTTGTAGCGCTGGATCGCGTCGTCCTTGGGCAGCTTGCGACCCTCCGCGATGCCGGCCTCGATGAGCCCGTCACGTTCCCGGTCGGAGTAGGCATACTGTGCCTCCACTCGCGGCCACTTGATCTTGTACAGCGGTGGCTGGGCGAGGAACACATGCCCGTGCTCGACCAGCGGGCGCATGAACCGGAACAGCAACGTCAGCAGCAGAGTGCGGATGTGCTGACCGTCCACGTCGGCGTCGGCCATCAGCACGATCTTGTGGTAGCGCAGCCTGGCGAGTTCGAACTCGTCGTGGATCCCGGTGCCCAGCGCGGTGATCAGCGCCTGCACTTCGGTGTTCTTCAGCACTCGGTCCAGCCGTGCCTTCTCCACGTTGATGATCTTCCCACGGATCGGCAGGATCGCCTGATACAGCGAATCCCGGCCGGACTTCGCCGAGCCGCCCGCGGAGTCACCCTCCACGATGAACACTTCGCTGCGGCCTGGGTCGGTGGAGCGGCAGTCGGACAGCTTGCCGGGCAGGCCGCCCAGATCACCTGCCGACTTGCGGCGCACCAGCTCACGGGCCCGCCGCGCGGCCAGCCGCGCCTGCGACGACGAGACCGCCTTATTGATGATCGTCTTAGCCTCGGCGGGGTTGCGCTCCAACCAGTCGATCAGCCACTCGTTGCAGGTGCGCTGGACGAACGACTTGGCCTCGGTGTTGCCCAACTTGGTTTTGGTCTGACCTTCGAACTGTGGTTCCTTGAGCTTGATCGACACGATGGCAGCGAGGCCCTCGCGCACGTCATCGCCGGTGAGCGCGGCGTCCTTCTCCTTGAGGAGTTTTTTCTCTCTCGCGTAGCGGTTGACCACGGACGTCAGCGCAGAACGGAAACCCTCCTCATGAGTGCCGCCCTCGTGGGTGTTGATCGTGTTGGCGAAGGTGTAGACCGACTCGGTGTAGCCGGCGTTCCACTGCATCGCGACCTCGATCTCGAGGCCTTCGCCTTTCGCCTCGAACCCGATCACTTTCCGGTGGATGGGGTCCTTGGAGTTGTTGAGGTGTTTAACGAAGTCCTCAAGGCCACCGGGGTAGTGGAAGGTGCGCTCCTTGATCTGCGCGGTCCGGCCTTCGGCGTCTTCGGTCTCGTTGCTGCCATTGACGCGCTGATCGCGGAGCACAATCGTCAAGCCCTTGTTAAGGAAGGCCATCTCCTGCAACCGGCGCGCCACTGTCTCGGCGTTGTACGTGGTGGTCTCGAAAATCCGGCTATCGGCCCAGTAAGTCAGAGTCGTGCCGGTCTTGCGGGTGGCCTCGCCCTTGCGCAGCGGGTGCGCCGGCTTGGAGTCCTCGTATCGTTGCCGCCAGACGAACCCGTCGCGGTGGATCTCCACCTCCAGCGTACTGGCCAACGCGTTCACCACGCTGATGCCGACGCCGTGCAGGCCACCGGAAACCGCGTAGGACTCGCCGTCGAACTTGCCGCCGGAGTGCAGGGTGGTGAGCACGATCTCCAGCGCGGGCCGCTTCTCCACCGGGTGCATGTCCACCGGAATGCCACGGCCGTCGTCGGAGACCCGTACCCCGCCGTCGGCGAGCAGGGTGACCTCGACCCTGGTCGCGTGACCCGCCATCGCCTCGTCGACGGCGTTGTCCACCACCTCCCAGATCAGGTGATGCAGGCCCCGCTCTCCGGTGGACCCGATGTACATGCCGGGACGCTTGCGGACGGCTTCGAGACCCTCGAGGACAGTGATGGAAGACGCGCTGTAGTCGTTCTTCTTGGCGGCCACGGTCCTCGGTCTCTCCTCGGGGTGCGATGCGGTGCTGCGATGCGGTGGCCGACCGCTGGAGAACACTCGACACGGTCGGTGGTGACATCGGCTGGTTGAACCCCAAGCCAGCTGTCGCCATCAATTCTACTGGTCCCGTCGGACAGAAGGGGGTCAGGGACCCCCCTCATCTCTTCACAGCGCGACTCGTTTGTGTCAGCGCAGGTCCGGACCGCCCGGAGCAAGCACTGTTATCCCTGCCGAGCTCTGAGCGGCCCGTCCGGTTCGACAGCCGGTCACCAGCCGTACACCACAGCCCGACACACCGGGCAGGAGAGCCGGACACACGGGGTTGGGCGGGCGTGCACGATTAACCGTAGGTGTCGCGGGGACCGCGGCCGCGGACGTGCCGGGGGCCGCGGTGCCAGCTGGGCGCAGCCGGAGCCTGCACCCGTAGCCGGGTCACCACGCCCGGGCCGACACCGGCGGTGATCCGCGCGACCAAGTGACGTTGCAGCAGCCGTAGCTGGGTGGCCCACGCCGTGGAACTGGCCTGCACGGTGAGCTCCCCGTCCCGTAGCGACACCGGCTGAGCGTGCTCGGCGACCTCCGGGCCGACCAGCTGCGTCCACCGGGCGAACACCACACCGCCGGAGACCCGGTTCACCCAGCCGCGATCGGCCACCACCCGGGCCGCCAGCCTGCCCAGCGTCTGCGGATCCCGGTCGTCAGCCCGCGCACCGGACCAACGGCGGCGTCGACGAGGCTCCGCACCCTGGCTGCCGGCACTACGACGCTGGGAACCACCGCGCCCCGCAGAGCGGGAGCCAGCAGCGCGGGCAGCTTCCAGTGCAGCGCGGGCGATGTCGGCACCCCGGGGCCCGTCAGGTGGTGTCTGAGAAGGACCTGCGGGTGCACCCAACATCGACTTGTCCACACTATCCACAGGTTTGCCCACAGAAGGGTCACCAGAAGGGATCTCACCAGGTGCATCGAAGTTATCGGACACGGTGGACCTGCCCTTCGTGCACATCGAACCGCGCGCCATCGAGCTCGCCGGGCACATCATCCGCCACCGCCGCGGTGACCACTACCTGCTCGGCGGCCAGCGCCACCTCGGCCAGCCGGGCCCGACGACGGGTGTCCAACTCGGCGAAGACATCATCGAGCAAGAGCACTGGTTCGGCACCACCGCAGCGCAGCAACTGGTAGCTACCCAGCCGCAACGCCAGCGCGAACGACCACGACTCACCATGGCTGGCATAGCCTTTGGCCGGCATTCCACCCAGGCCGAGCTCCAGGTCATCGCGGTGTGGTCCGACCAGGCAGACCCCGCGCTCAACCTCGGTCAGGCGTACCCGGGCCAGCTCAGCGAGCATCACCGCCTCCAGCGCGTC
The DNA here is from genome assembly GCA_030862525.1 of Actinomycetota bacterium. GTDB lineage: Bacteria > Actinomycetota > Actinomycetes > Mycobacteriales > Pseudonocardiaceae. The sequence goes on from JALZDN010000065.1 coordinate 22,131, forward strand.
GATGTCGGCCTTGCCACTCTCGCGCACCTTGTCGGGTAGTGCGTCACCGAGGCTGCTGCGGTAATCGAGCTGGATGTCGGGAGCCTCTGGAGCCACTGCGCGGTAAGCCACGGCGACATGCGGGGCCAGCGCGGCGACGAGGTCCAACCGAGCTCCGAGCAGCTCCGCACCGTGCCGGGCGAGATGACCGTCCCAGACGTCCAGGGTGCGTAGGTCGCCGGCCCCTGCACCGGACCGGCGCGTCACACCGGCTGATTTGAGCAACGCGACGCGCTGGCGCAGCACCTTGTCGTAGTCCGATCGCACGCCGGCAAGCCGGGGCGCGCGCAAGACCAGCAGATCGTCGAGGAACCGGCGGCGCTCTCCCGGGTCCCCTCGGACCAGCGCCAGATCCTCGGGCGCGAACAACACGCTGCGCAGCACGCCGAGCACCTCCCTGGGGCGGGACACCGGGGAGCGGTTGATCCTGGCTCGGTTGGCCCGTCCGGGGGAGATTTCCAGCTCGACGGTCAGCTCACGCCCGGCGTGCACCACCGCGGTACGCACGATGGCTCGCTGGGCACCGTGGCGCACCAGTGGCGCGTCGGTGGCGACCCGGTGTGAACCCAGCGTCGACAGGTAACCCAGCGCTTCGATCAGGTTTGTCTTGCCCTGCCCGTTCGCGCCGACCAGCACCGCAACACCGGGCTGCAGATCGAGCTCGGCGTGTTCCCAGGAGCGGAAGTCGGTGACCGCTAGCTGCCTCACGTACACCGGAGCTACTGAGGATCTTCCAGTGCCGGATCAAGCTTGACCGCCTGTACCGCGTGTCCGCCGAATTGCTGGCGCAACGCGGCCACCGCACGCATCGCCGGGGAGTCGGGCTGCCGGGAGGCGAACCGGGCGAACAACGCCGCAGAGATCACCGGTGCGGGCACTGAGTGGTTGATCGCTTCCTCGACTGTCCAACGCCCCTCGCCGGAGTCCTGCACCCAGCCCCGCAGCTCGGCCAGTTTCGGGTCACCGTCCAACGCCACCACCAACAGGTCGAGCAGCCAGGAACGGACCACCGTGCCGCGTCGCCACGCCTTCAGCACCGCCGGCACATCGGTGACCACGTCTGCCGCTTCAAGCAGCTCGTAGCCCTCCGCGTAGGCCTGCATCAGGCCGTACTCGATGCCGTTGTGCACCATCTTCGCGAAATGTCCGGCACCGACGTCGCCGGCGTGCACGAAGCCTTCCTCCCGCGGTCCCTCGGGACGAAGCGCGTCGAACACCGGCATCAGCCGCTCGACGTGCTCCGCGGCACCGCCGACCATCAGCCCGTAGCCGTTCTCCCGGCCCCACACTCCACCGGAAACGCCACAGTCGAGATACCCGATGCCGTTGCCGGCGAGCAGGTCGGCGTTGCGCTGGTCCTCGGTGTACCGCGAGTTGCCGCCCTCGATCACGACGTCATCCTTGGCGAGCAACCCGGCGAGCTGTGCCACCGTGTCCCGAGTCGGGTCACCGGCCGGCACCATGATCCACACTGCTCGAGGACCGGACAGCCGGTCGACCAGCTCGGCCAGCGAGTCGACGTCGCGGGTTCCGGAAGTGAGGGCGTAGCCGAGGACGTCGATGCCGTCGGCACGCAGCCGGTCACGCATGTTGGCGCCCATCCTGCCAAGTCCGACGAGTCCAAGCTGCACGACGAATCCTCCCGGTGGTCTGGGACCCACCGTAGGTCCTGGATGAGGTCGCGGTGCGGGCCGGGTCCGCGGGCGGTGTTTTGTCCACGGCGCTGGTAGTGAGGGGTTTTCTAGATAGAGAGACATCAGTAGCAGTAGTAAGTGCTGTGGGTGGCGTGGACGCACGGCATCGGCACAGTTCGGGCGGCGCGGTGCGGTGTGGACAGCGCAAGCGTCCGGCCGTGGAGCGTGCTGGCCAGCGGTGGACAGTTGCGAGCTAGCCCCGTGAAGTGCATAGCTGCCCCCGCTTGTCCACAGAGTTGTCCCCAGGTGTGGGTGAATCGATGCATCCGGGCCTTTCGGTGGCAGTGGTCATAAAGGAAGGACATGTTTGGGTTGTGCTGTTTCCTCCATCGGCTACGGTTGCGCCCGTGACACAGCGTCAGGTCGACGCCGAAAGTTTGCCGATGGGGATGGGGAACTACGTGACATTGCGGCGGCGCGTCACACGTCTTCAATGCGGACTGTGACGCCGACCGCCTGCCCTACCTTCTCGATGTGTTCGCGGTTCGACGTGACAACGGCATCGCCCCAACGGAGGGCGCCTTCCACCACGGTCACCGCCACGACATCGTGGTGGCCCGAGTGACCGCCAAGGACGCCCGCGTGTGTGACGCCAGCCATCTACGCTGATCGCTTCGTCGACCGGTGACCGCCTGACCGGTCCAAAAGCGCGCGGGCGCGGGCCGATCCCTCGGCCGAGCCCTCTGCCGGGAGAGAGATCGAACGTTTCTGCCGCTGTGCCATGCCGAATACGGTAGAACAGCAGTCGGACCTCGGTCAGGGTCGCGTCAACGGGCACTCACCAGACGCGCCACCTCGATGCATTCGTGGCCGCGGGACCCTGGTTGTCACCATGATCCATCGCACTTGGGTCCCATCTGCCCCACCGGAAGGCATGTGGATGCTCCGTATGGGGCCACACATGGCAACTTGATGGGGAACCGGGTCAGGAGCGGGCGCGCTGCTTGATCCGGGAGGTGAGCTCCTGCACCTGGTCGTAGGTGCGGCGGCGCTCGGCCATCTCCTTGCGGATCTTGCGGTCCGCGTGCATCACCGTGGTGTGGTCACGGCCGCCGAAGGTCTGCCCGATCCGAGGTAGCGACAGGTCGGTCAGCTCCCGGCACAGGTACATGGAGATCTGCCGGGCCTGAGCGAGGTGCTTGGTCTTGCCGGGTCCACACAGGTCTTCGATGGTCACCCCGAAGAACTCAGCGGTCACCGCCATGATGTTGGGTGCACCGATCTCGTGTGCCTGGTCGTCGGGGATGAGGTCGCGCAGCACGATCTCGGCGAGCTGGTTGTCGACCGGTTGGCGATTCAGCGACGCGAACGCCGTGACGCGGATCAGCGCGCCCTCCAACTCGCGGATGTTGCGCTCGATCCGGGCGGCGATGAACTCCAGCACCTCATCCGGCGCGGCCAACCGGTCACCGGCGGCCTTCTTGCGCAGGATGGCGATCCGGGTCTCCAGCTCGGGCGGCTGGATATCGGTGATCAGTCCCCATTCGAAGCGGGTACGCAACCGATCCTCCAGGGTGCCCAACCCTTTGGGGGGGCGGTCGGAGGAGATCACGATCTGCTTGTTCGCGTTGTGCAGGGTGTTGAAGGTGTGGAAGAACTCCTCCTGGGTGCCTTCCTTGCCTTCCAGGAACTGGATGTCGTCCACCAGCAGCACGTCGACGTCGCGGTAGCGGCGCTGGAAGGCCACCTTGCGGTCGTCGCGCAGCGAGTTGATGAAGTCGTTGGTGAACTCCTCGGTGGAGACATACCGCACCCGCATGCCGGGGAACAGCCGCTGCGCGTAGTGCCCGACAGCGTGCAGCAGGTGCGTCTTGCCCAACCCCGACTCGCCCCAGATGAACAGCGGGTTGTAGGCCCGCGCCGGTGCCTCGGCCACGGCCACCGCCGCTGCGTGCGCGAACCGGTTGGACGCACCGATGACGAAGGTGTCGAAGGTGTACTTCTCGTTGAGCTTGGTCTGGGAGCTCGACCGTCGGGTCGGTGCCGCGGCGGTCGAGCCGGCTGCGCCGGTCATGGTGGGCCAGATCTCGTGCACGGTGGCCAACGCGGCGTCCTCCTCGCTCTGCTCACCGGGGTCGGATCGCGCCCCGGCGGGACTCACGTGTGCGGGTACCGATTCGGAGTTACCGGGCACGACGGCGTGGTTGTCCGTGGCGGGGGGTCGGTTGGCCCCGTCAACTGCCCACGTCGCCAACGGCAGCTCCGCTGGCACCGGCAACGGGTGGTCGACCTTCACCGCCAGCGAGACCTGCCGACCCAAGTGCCGGGACAGTGCCGCACTGATCGGTTGGCGCAGTACGCGCTCGATGGCGTCCTTGGCGAAGTCGCTGGGCGCGGCCAGCAGCGCCGTGCCATCCAGCATGCCGATCGGGCGGGTGACACGCATCCACGCGCGCTGCTGCGGCGACAGTGTACCGGTGGAGAGCTCTCGGACGACCTCATTCCATACCTGGCCGAGGTCGGTTTGCCGCTCTGGCACCGCGCTGACTCCCCTTCGGCCGGTGATGGACTTTCAGGTCGTGGACTTCAGGAGTGCCAAGCGTCCACAAGGTTGTCCACAGCTGTGCATGAACGGTTAGCAGAAGCGATCAGCGCACTCCCCAAATCCCCGACGTGTCAGCCCGTGGGCCGTCCTCGAGCTGTCTTCCGGCGCCGCAAGAGCAGGCATGTGGACCAGTATCTGCCGTTGCCACAAGAACACCGGGATAGCAAGCATCACCGAAGTAACGGCGTGTCGGCCCTACAGTGACGGGAGACGCTCGTTTTGACGGCGCCGGCCTCCCCCGCTTAGGCTCGCGAGGTCTCCCGCCCACCGGCGGGTACTCTCGTGTGCTCTCGCCACGACCCGTTCGGGTTGCACGCCGTGTGGGACCCGCTCGAAGCAGTGCCGCCGGTGCCGGCAGGGGATGGCCGACGCCCGCAGTCCCAAAGCTGCGACCCTGAGCAGCTGCGACACTGAACAGCTGCGACCTGCACAATGAGAACCGAGCAACGAGCACCGGGAGAACGACAGCCGTGAGCAAGGGCAAGCGCACGTTCCAGCCGAACAACCGTCGCCGCGCAAGGACTCACGGGTTCCGGTTGCGCATGCGCACCCGTGCCGGGCGGGCCATCGTAGCTGCGCGGCGCCGCAAGGGGCGCAGCGAATTGTCGGCCTGAGCTCTCCGCTCGCGGAACTCCCCTCCCTTGCTGCCTGCCGCCGCCCGACTGACCCGTCGCGACGACTTCGCGACGGCGATGAAGCGGGGCCGCCGGGCAGCGTGCGGCTCGGTCGTCGTGCATCTGGCCCGCTCCGGCGATGGCGCTGCGCCGGCGCGGGTGGGTTTCGTGGTCGGTCGGACGGTAGGTGGTTCGGTGCTGCGGCATCGCGTGCAGCGCAGGCTGCGCCACCTGATGCGCAGTCGGTTGGGTGCCTTGCCCGGTGGAGCACTGGTGGTGGTGCGAGCTCTGCCGCCGGCGGCCGGCGCGAGCAGCGATGCACTAAGTGATGACCTCGGCGCAGCACTTCGGCGACTGACCGTTTCGTCCACGGTGACCGGCCCCGGCAGCCGGCGATGACCCCCAAGACTCCGAGAACGCCGAGGACTCACGGCATTTCAAAGACTCAACAGGCTCGCCCGATGGCGCGCGCGCTGGTGTTCTTGTTGCAGTTCTACCGCCGGTGGATCTCTCCCGTCCTACCGCCTACCTGCCGGTTTTACCCGACGTGCAGCGCGTACGCAGTCGAGGCACTGACCGTTCACGGGGCGCTGCGGGGATCGTGGTTGACCGCGCGGCGACTACTGCGCTGCGCGCCCTGGCACCCTGGAGGGATGGACCCGGTTCCCAGACCGAGATCATCCCGCTCCCCCGCCGAGAGTGAGTCGTCGTGCTGAACTTCATCTACTACCCGGTGTCGGCCATCCTGTGGTTCTGGCATCAGGCGTTCGGCTATCTGCTCGGTCCAAGCAGCGGCGTTGGGTGGACGCTGGCCGTGGTGTTCCTGGTGTTCACCCTGCGTGCGCTGCTGTTCAAGCCGTTTGTCAGCCAGGTCCGGTCGATGCGCAAGATGCAGGAGTTCGCGCCCGAGATCCAGAAGCTGAAGAAGAAGTACGGCGACGACCGCCAGAAGATGGCGGCCGAGATGCAGAAACTGCAGTCTCAGCATGGGGTGAATCCGCTGGGCGGCTGCCTGCCGGTGCTGGTGCAGATTCCGGTGTTCATCGGCCTGTTCCAGGTGCTGCGGTCGTTCAACCGCGACTTCCTCACTCCCGAACAGAACGCGCAGATCGGCAACTACGTGTTCAGCGCGGCCGATGTGCGGTCGTTCCTTGACGCCGACCTGTTCGGGGTGCCGCTGTCGGCGTACATCACCGAGTCCGCCGAGCTGCTCGCCCGGTATGGGGACCTTTCTCGGTGGCAGATCGCCGCGGTGGCCGTCCCGCTGACCATCGTCGCCGGCATCCTCACCCACCTCACCGCCAAGCACTCGGTGCAACGGCAGAATCCGGCACAGGCGGCGAACCCCCAGGCAGAGCTCATGAACAAGCTCATGGTCTACCTGTTCCCGCTCGGCGTGATAGCCGGTGGCCCGTTCTTCCCGGTGGCGATTCTGATCTACTGGCTGTCCAACAACCTGTGGACGCTCGCTCAGCAGCACTACGTCTACATCCGGATCGACGCCGAAGAGGCGGAGAAGAAGGAAACGGCGATAGCGCAGCGCCAGTCGCTGGCCCCGCGACCCGGCCAAAAGCCGGTCCGCCCGAAGAAGGAAACCGCTGAGAGCAGCTCCGCTGGTCGACCGGATGGTGGCACCGGATCTGGATCAGCCCCGGAGTCCGAGTCAGACTCTGTTGAATCCAGCGGGGCTGAATCGAGCGGCGTTGAACGAAGCAGTGAGATTGCCTCGAACGGAGCGGGATCGACAGCGTCGACCCGCGACGGATCAGACGCGTCCTCCAACCGAAAAGGCACGGAGCACACTGACAGTTCCGCAGTGCCTGGCATGATCCAGCAACGGCCCCGAGCGCGGAAGAAGACCAACCGGAAGCGCCGCTGAGGGCACGATCCCCGGAGAGGAGACAGGTGTGGCCGAGACGCTGGCGACCGAGACGTCGGGGACTGAGGCTGTAGGACCGGACCCTGCGGTGTCGGACACCGCGGCGACCGACGGAGTGGTCGACATCGATGGCCCGGTCGGGACCACGCGGTCGACGCGCAATGGACCGGTGAACGAGGACCAGCTTGTTCAGGAGGGTGACGTCGCCGGTGACTACCTCGAGCGGCTACTCGATTTGGTGGACTACGACGGTGACATCGATCTCGACGTCGAGGCCGGCCGCGCGATGGTGAGCATCGACGGCGGGGAGGACTTGGAAAAGTTGGTGGGGCCTCGTGGGTCGGTGCTCGAGGCTCTCCAGGAGCTGACGCGACTAGCGGTTCAGCAACAGACCGGTGCCCGCAGCCGGTTGATGCTCGACGTCGCGCAATGGCGGTCCACCCGGCGCCATGATCTCAGCAAGCTGGGCCGCTCGACCGCGGAGCGGGTCCGCGACGCGGGTGAGCCGGCTCGGCTACAACCCATGACCCCCTTCGAGCGGAAGATCGTGCACGACGCGGTGGCGGCGGTGGATGGTGTGCGCAGCGAGAGCGAGGGCGAGGAGCCGCAACGCCGCGTTGTGGTGCTCCGCTGCACCTGATCGACTGGCCGGGCGGGCCACGAAGACATCGATGTTCCACGTGAAACGTCCGGCTGAGGCGGACGGTGGGGCGGCTGCGGAAGCGATGTTCGGTGATCGATACCCGCTAGCGCAGCGGTACGTCGAGCTGCTCGCCGGACCCGGGGTTCACAGGGGGCTCATCGGTCCGGGAGAAGTAGACCGGCTGTGGGAACGCCACATGCTCAACTCTGCCGTGCTCGGCGAACTTCTGCCCGAAGGTTGTCGGGTGCTGGACATGGGTTCCGGTGCGGGGCTGCCAGGTATACCGCTTGCGCTCGCTCGACCGGATCTCGTGCTGTTTCTGCTGGACACGATGGCTCGACGAGTGGCGTGGCTGCAAGAGGTAGTCGCTGAGCTCGGCTTGGCCATCTCGGTTCATCGCGGTCGCGCCGAAGACCCGCGGGTGCGAGACGAGCTTGGCGGTAAGGACGTCGTGACAGCCCGGGCGGTGGCTCCGTTGGGGCGGTTGGCAAGCTGGGCACTCCCGCTGGTGCAGCCGGGCGGCCGGTTGCTCGCAATCAAGGGTGCGACGGCCTGCGAGGAGGCCGTACGGGACGCACACGCTGTGCAGGCCGCCGGAGGGGGGCCGGTGGAGATCGTGCAGTGTGGTGCCACCATCGTGCGGCCGCCGACAACGGTCATCATTGTTCCCCGGCGGGCCCAGCGTGTCACTCGTACAGCGAGGGCACGGAGGAGGAAGGATCGGTGAGCGTGAGCCCCCCCAGGTGGCAGGACGGCACCGCGCAGGAAGATGCAGTGCTCAACGTTTCACGTGAAACCAGGGGACTGCGGGCGGTCACCCATGCGTCGCTGTCGACCGCGCCCAGCGAAGCCCATCAACCCTGCTCGGTCCATCAGCCCTGCGGGGTCTATCTATCCAGCGGAGCCATGTCGATGTCCTATCCCTCGCCGCCCCCCTTGGCGACGCAGCCCAAGGATGTCGGGTGGACTCCGATCTGCGAGGAGGCTGAGCGCGCCACCCGGGTGCAGCACCCCACCGACCAGCTGCCCCGTCCGTTCCGGCGCCGGGTTCTTGCCGTGGCCAATCAGAAGGGCGGGGTCGGCAAGACCACGAGCACGGTCAACCTTGCCGCAGGTCTGGCTCTGCACGGGCTGCGCACGCTGGTGGTCGACCTGGACCCGCAGGGCAACGCCTCGACCGCACTCGGAGTCGAGCACCGCTCCGGCACCCGCTCGGTGTACGAGGTGTTGATCGGGGAGATCGGGATTGCGGACGCCGTTGCGGTGAGTCCGCAATCGCCGAATCTGCTCTGTATCCCCGCCACTATCGACCTCGCCGGTTCCGAGATCGAACTGGTGAGCATGGTGGCGCGGGAGTCACGCCTGTCGCGGGCGCTGCAAGGTTGGGCGCTCGAGGAGCTGGACGTCGATTACGTCTTCATCGATTGTCCGCCCTCACTTGGCCTGCTCACGGTGAACGCACTCGTCGCTGCGCCGGAAGTGCTGATTCCCATCCAATGCGAGTACTACGCGTTGGAGGGGCTCGGACAGCTGCTGCGCAACATCGAGTTGGTGCAGGCGCATCTCAACCCCGCACTGCGGGTGTCCACGATCTTACTGACGATGTACGACGGACGCACGAAGCTGGCGGACCAGGTCACCGCCGAGGTTCGCAACCACTTCGGTGACCAGGTACTGCGCACGGTGATTCCGCGCAGTGTGAAGGTCTCGGAAGCACCGGGTTTCGGGCAGACCGTGCTGGTCTACGACCCCGGCTCGCGGGGAGCGCTGAGCTACCTGGACGCCGCGCGGGAGATCGCCCTGCAATCCGACCGTCCGGGAGACTCCTATTCAGGCAGCCGGGAGGTACGTCTCTGATGCCCGCCGGGAGCACGGTCTCGCAAACCTCTGGACCGCAGCGCAAAGGCGGTCTCGGCCGCGGCCTCGCCGCCCTGATCCCCACCGGACCGGTCGGCTCCACGGTGAGCGAATTGGCGCCACACCAGCTTCCGGAGGGCCGGACAGATGATCGTCTGGGCGCCGCTAGCGGCCGTGTAGCGGGGGCGGTCTACCAAGAGCTGCCTATTGGGTCCATCGTGCCCAACCCCAGGCAGCCCCGGCAGTCCTTCGATGAGGAGTCCCTGGCCGAGCTCGAACATTCGATCCGTGAGTTCGGGCTGATGCAGCCCATCGTCGTCCGGCCACTGCCGGTGGAGCCGGCGATCGGGAAACCACCGGCGGAGCCGGTGAGCGGACAGCTGCACACCGCTTCTTATGAGCTGGTCATGGGTGAGCGACGGTGGCGAGCGGCGCAACAGGCCGGGCTGGACCGGATCCCGGCGATCGTGCGAAGCACCGCCGATGACGCTATGCTCCGCGACGCGTTGCTCGAGAACATCCACCGGGCCCAGCTCAATCCGCTCGAGGAAGCCGCCGCTTACCAGCAGCTGCTGGAGGACTTCGGCGTGACGCACGAGGAGTTGGCGTCCCGGATCGGGCGCAGCCGCCCGGTTATCACCAACACCATCAGACTGCTCAGGCTGCCGGTCGCGGTGCAGCGCCGGGTCGCCGTCGGCGTCCTGTCCGCTGGGCACGCCCGCGCGCTGCTCGGTCTGGACGAGCCGTTCGCCCAGGAGAGCCTGGCGGCGCGCATCGTCGCCGAGGGGTTGTCGGTTCGGGCCACCGAGGAAGCCGTCACGCTGAGCCGCAGGGAGCCTGCGCCCGTTGCTCCAAAGGCAACGGCACCTCGTCCGATGCGGGCACCCGGGCTGCAGGAACTCGCGGAGAACCTTTCCGACGCCTTCGACACCCGGGTCAAGGTCGAACTGGGCCGCCGCAAAGGCCGCATCGTGGTGGAGTTCGGGTCCGTCGACGACCTCGAGCGCATCGTCGCGCTGATGACGGCGCCCGGATGATGTGGGCCGCGATGACTCCACAGGAAGGGCGCTGCTCGCAATCGATCAGTGGACTTCGATGTGAGCGGCGTGCCCAGTGGAGCGGGCGAGGCGCGAGTCGCGTGTCAGCAGCGGGCATTCCAGCGCTTCGGCCAGGGCGACGTATGCAGCGTCGTAGGCAGAGATCTTGGCGCGTAGCTGAAAGGCCCGTCGGCGCAGGCCATTGATGAACGGCCAGCGCTGCAGGGGCAGGTCATCGAAATCGGTGAGCAGGTCCTCAGCTCTGGCCATGCTGATGTGCCCGCCCACGGTCAGCCCCCACAGGGTCGAGACGACCTCGAAATCGAGCAGTGTTGGAGCGTGCAATTCCTCGGCCGCGAGATAGGCGCGCAGCTTCGCTGTCCCCTCCACCGCGGTGAGTGCATCGACCACCGCCGCGCTGTCCACGACGATCAACGGCTGGACCGGCGAACAAGCTGATCCTCGCGTTCTGCTCGCGCCGCAGCGACGAGTTCGAGCGCCGATACGTTGCCACGCTCGGCGCGCCGGGCAGCACGATCGAGGACCTCACTCACCGTCGGTCTTGTCACCTCACGGTTGATGAGCTCCAACAGGTAGGTGTTGAGTGACTCACCGCGTGCGGCGGCGCGTGCCTTAAGGGCACGCCGCGTCTCCTCGGGCACGTTGCGGATCTGCAGCGGCGAACTCATGCATGCATGTTAGCTTCAAATTAATGCATTGTGTATGGCATGCCGCAGTGGCCAAGCACATCGGCACATCCACGCCAAGCCCGAGCGTCGCGCTGCCGTCGACAATGCTTCGGGTGCACGCCACATGCCTGATCACGTCACCGTCTGCTAGCTGTTCTGTTCCTCGTTCGCCACGGCGAATCGAGTTGACTGTCGGTCCGCGCCACCGAGGAAGCGGTCACGCTGAGCCGCAGTGAACCTGCCCCGGTTGCGCGCCAAGGCGCCAGCACCTCGTCCGATGCGCGCACCCAGACTGCACGTGCGGTCTGCCAGTCGTCAGCGAACTGAGCCACGACCCGAGGACTCGTAGCGGTGGGGATCGGTCATGGCCTCGACGGTACCGTCAGCGTGAGACCCCGGCACCGTAGGTCGAGCGAGGCAATCGGACCCGACGCCGGAGTGACCTGGGAGATTTCAGTCACTTGAGTCTGCACGCGGCGCTCGGCAAGCACCAGCTGTGCGACGATTGTGTCGGTTCCGCCGTCGGCGGAGACCCCGGACGAGATGTGCGCCGTACCCGGTCCGCCAAGACGACGCTTCTGTCCGGGAGAGACGTCATGAGCCAGCTCGTCCAGATCGTCGGGTCACTGCTTGTTCTCGCCGGCTTCGCCCTGGCCCAACGTGGGTTGCTACGCCAGAGCTCCCGTACCTATCTGGCACTCAACCTCGTCGGCTCCACGGTGCTGGCCGTCGAGGCCGTGCTGGAACATCAGTGGGGCTTTCTGCTCCTCGAAGGCGTTTGGGCCCTTGTGTCCGCTACCAGTCTGCTCAGCGTGCTCCGCGACAAGGTCGAACGATCGGCGCCATCGGTGACCGGCTCGTAGCGGGTCCGGAGCCCTGGATCACGTCGGTGGTGCGTAGCTAGGCCGGCTCGGCGGCGTTGCGCAGCCGCAGCTTAAGCTCCTGCCGAACGTAGGTCTCGACGTCGCGTCCTGCCAACGCGCGCTTGATGACCGTCGCGCCGAAAGCAGCGCCAACCAGCCCGAGTGCCGTACGGGAGGCCTGCTCAACACCTCCATGGCGGACGGCCAGCGGCGTTGTCACCGGTCAACGCGGCAATTTCTGCCACTGGTTGCCCGTGTGATGCATGTGTGGGTCGGGCTCGCCCTATAACGGCGTACGTGCGGCGACCAAGGCTTCTCCATCACGCCCGACTGCATCACGCCCGACTGCATCACGCCGCCTGGATCACGCCCGACGCAGGGCAACCCGAACTCACGTACAGCGGCCTCAGGTCTGAGCCTCAGAGCAGTGCGCCCACCACCCGCACCAGCCGAGGTCGGCAGATGTAGGCGCTGTAGAAGGCACCTCGCAGGCCCGCGTAGTCATCAACTGGCCCACCCAGTCCCGCCGCGGGCCACCGCTCGCTCAATCAGTTCCGCGTAAACGGCACCGAGCTCCGCGTCGTCGGATTCGATCGCCATCGGTAGTAGGGACGTCTCGGTGAGTCCCGGCGCCACGTTTACCTCGAGGAAGTGCGCCACTCCGTCTGGCGTCACCACCGCGTCGGTACGGGACACGTCGCGCAGACCGAGCAGCCGGTGCGCGGCCACCGCGAGATCGGCCACCGCAGCGGCCGCCGCGGGGGTGAGCCGGGCTGGGGCGTGGAAGGTGGCCAGCCCGGCGGTGTAGCGCGCGGCGTAGTCGTAGAAGCCGGACTTGGGGTCGATCTCCACCGCCGGCAGCGCCCGCGGGCCATCTGGCTCGTCCACTACCGCGACCGCGACCTCGATGCCCTCGACGTACCTCTCGGCGAGGACGGTGTCCCCGTAGGCCAGGCAGCTCACCATCGCGCCCGGCAGCTCAGCGACCTCGTGCACCACGTGCACCCCCAGCGCAGAACCACCCTGATCCGGTTTGAGGATCAGCGGCAGCCCGAGCCGGGTGACCAGCGCATCGAGCACGGCTTGTGCCCCGAGATCGCGGAAGGTGGCGTGCGGCAGAGCGATCCAGTCCGGGCTTGTCAGCCCGGCGCGAACCAGCTCATCTTTGGCGGTCGGCTTGTCCCAGGCGCGTCGGCAGGCCCCCGGACCAGCGCCTACATACGGTACGCGCAGCATCTCCAGCACCGACTGCACGGCGCCGTTCTCCCCCGCTCCACCGTGCAGTGCCACCACGACGGCGTCCGGCCGGCTGGCGGTGAGTCGGCCGACCAACGCGGCGTCGATGTCCCACTCTTCGATGTGCAGCCCGACGTCTCGCAGCGCACTGGACAGCCGACGCCCGGAACGCAACGACACGTCGCGCTCGTGCGACAGCCCACCGGCTAGTACAGCCACCATGCGATCGGTCACCCGGAACTCCTCAGTGGACTAGCCCGGTCCGAAGTGGACGACAATCAGGCGGTGTCCGGTGCTGGTGACTGCGGGCCGGATACCGCGCGCGAACTCACGCTACCGAACGTGCGCTGCAGTTCGAGCTCGCCGTCCAGCACTGCGGCCAACCGGCGCACACCCTCGGCTATCCGCTCCGGTGTCGGGTAACAGAACGACAGCCGCATCAGCCTGCTGGCTTGCGACCGGTCGGCGTCGGTATAGAAGGCGGTTCCCGGCACGTAGGCCACCCGCTGAGTCACTGCCCGAGGCAGCATCGCCTTGGTGTCCAAGCCCTCGGGCACGGTGAGCCAGACGTAGAACCCGCCCGCGGGATGGGTCCACCGGCACCCCGGCGGCAGGTATTGCCGCAACGCCGCCAGCATGGCGTCCCGACGGATCCGATAGGCCTCCTGGTAATTCTTGATCTGGCCCTTCCAGTCGTGCTGGGCCAGGTAGCGCGACACCACAGACTGGGTGAACGCCGGGGGGCACAGGGTTGCCGATTCCACGGCCAGTACCAACTTCTCCCGTACCGCGTGCGGGGCCAGCGCCCAGCCGACCCGAAGACCGGGCGCGAAGGTCTTGGAGAACGACCCCAGGTAGACCACGTTGTCCGCGTCGGTGGCCCGCATCGCCGGATAGATCTGACCGTCAAAACCCAGCAGCCCGTAGGGGTTGTCCTCGACGATCAGTACCCGGTGCTCCGCGCACAGCTCGAGCACCTCTGCGCGGCGCGCCACGGCCAACGTCACGCCGGCCGGATTGTGGAAATTCGGGATGGTGTACAGGAACTTGGGGACGCGTCCCTGGGCGCGCAGCGACCGCAGCGCAGCGTCCAACTCGGCGGGTATCAATCCCTCATCGTCCATCGGCACCTGCACCACCTGCGTCTGGTAGGAGGCGAAGGTGGTCAGTGCCCCGACATAGGATGGGGCTTCGGCGAGCACCACATCCCCGGGATCGCAGAAGATTCGGGTGACCATGTCCAGGGCCATCTGCGAACCGACGGTCACCGTGACGTCATCGGCGTGCGCCCGGATGCCCTCCAGAGCCATCACCTCACAGATCTGCCTGCGAAGCTCCGGGGTGCCCTGCGCCGAGCCGTACTGCAGCGCGGTCATGCCCTCGGTGGCCACCAGCTGGGCGAGGTCGTCGGCCAGCGAGTCCAGCGGGAGGGCGGGCAGGTAGGGCATGCCGCCGGCCAGGGAGACCACTTCCGGGCGGCTGGCCACCGCGAACAGCGCACGGATCTCGGATGCGGTCATGCGAGCGGTGCGTTGCGCGTAACGGTCCAGGTGCGGATCGAGGTCGCGTTGGGCGCAACCGGGTGGCGGTGCAGGCTTCTTGGGGGTCACGGCGGCGCCTTCGCTGCGGGTCGAGTCCCCTGGCAGTGTAAAGCCCCGAGCAAAGCGCCCCGCCGGCTTCACTCCCGGTGGCGCTGGAGCATATGCTGCCCGAGGCACTGCGTGGTTGGCGCCCGGCGGCGGGCGCCCCCGTAGCGGCGCAGCAGCCCTAGCGCGTTTGTTCAGGGAGGCCCGGTGTCACGTCGAGTGGTCGGCGTCACCCTGGACAATCTCGATCTGCTACCCAAGAAGTGCCGACGTTGCGTGTTCTGGGAGCTCGCGCCGCATATCCGGGAGCAGGCTGAGGACTTCGGCCAGACCGACATGGAGAAGGAGGCCTGGGTCTCCAGCGTGTTGCTGGAGTGGGGCTCCTGCGGGCGAATCGTGATGTCCGGGGATATACCGGCCGGCTACGCGCTGTACGCTCCGCCGGCCGCAGTGCCACGGGCTGCGGCGTTTCCGACCTCGCCGGTCAGCGCCGATGCCGTGCTGCTCACCGCCTTGAAGGTGCTGCCGGAGTTCGGTGGTGGCGGTCTGGGCCGGCTGCTGGTGCAGGCAGTCGCCAAGGATCTCACCCGGCGGGGCGTGAAGGCCATCGAGGCGTTCGGCGACGCTCGGCCCAACGACGAGTCCAGCTGCGTGATCCCGGCCGAGTTCCTGCAGCAGGTCGGATTCAAGACCGTGCACACACACCCGCGCTGGCCGCGGCTGCGCCTGGAACTGCGCACTGCGCTGACCTGGAAGGAAGACGTCGAGGCAGCCTTGGAACGGTTGTTGACGTCGGTGACGATCCACACCGTGGAGCCGAGCTTGCGCCCGGCCTGAGGGCTGATCAACCTATCCCGCGGTCCACTGCCGTGCGGCCGGCGAGCGCGGCACCCGCTGCGGCCAGCCCCGTCAACACCGCTACCAGTACGGGAAGGGCCACCGCCGGGGAGGGCAGCAGCGCGAGCAGAGCGCCCCCGAGGCCGATCATGATGGCGGTGGTGAGCTGGTCGGCGATCTGCGCGGCCGAGGAGTGGAAGCCGACCGAACGGGCCGCGGACTGCTGCAGCAGCAGGTAGGACACCGAGGAGAAGCCAAGGCCCATCCCGGTACCGGCGAGCAGCCAGAACGGGGCGGCCAGCCATGGTGAGCCCCACGATGGGGCGACGAGCAGCATCCCGGCCGTGCCGAGCGCGAGTGTGCAGAACCCGACGCGGAGCAGCGTCGTCCTAGAGAGCTCAGGATGGCGGCCCTGCCACCCCGCAGACGCCGACCAGCCCAGCGAGCCGACGATGAGCGGGATACCTGCCGCGGCCAGCGACCAGCCGTGAGTGCCGTTCAGCGACAGCGGAAGGTAAGAGTTGACGGTGAAGAACACCCCGGCCAGCAGGCCGCGGCTGGCCACGAGAGCGGGAATGCCGGGCCGCGCGCGGAAGACCCCGTGCGGAAGCAACCGGCGCAGGGCCGGGATGAGCACCAGGATAGCGAGCCCGCCCACGGCGGCGGTGAGCATGGTGACGCGCTGGGATACCCAGCTCAACGCGGACACCGCGGCGGCCGCGGCGAGGGCGGCTGTCACCAAGCCGTGCGGTGGCGATACGGAGTCCGGTTCGTGCTGCGGTGGGTCCAGTCGCCGGACGGTGGGCACCACGAGGCCGACGGCCAGCACCACGACCGGCACTAACCCGAGGAACACCCAGTGCCAGGACAGCGCCTCGGTGACCATCCCGGCGGCAGGGGGACCGATGAGCGACGGCAGCACCCACGCCGAGGAGAGCAGCCCGAACACGGCGGGGCGAGCGCGCTCCGGGTAGACCACGGCGATCAGGACGTACCCGGCCACGGTCAGCGCCCCGGCGCCGAGACCCTGGAACACGCGGCCGACCAGCAGTTGGGCCATGCTGCCTGCGGTGCCCGCGACGAGCAGGCCGATCCCGAACAGCAGCGGTGAGACTATCAGGGGGACCCGCGGCCCGACCCGGTCGGACCAGCGCCCGCCGAGCACCGTGCCGAACACCGCGGCCGCCATGAACGACACGAACGGCCAGGCGTACAGCGGGATCGCACCGAGGTCGGCGACCAGCGCGGGCATCGCCGTCCCGACACCCATCG
>JALZDN010000077.1 GCA_030862525.1 Actinomycetota bacterium
TCGCCCCACCTCCACAGGTGGGGCGACGCCTGGGGCGAGCGGGTCAGCCGCCTTGGTCCCCGGAAGACGTAGCCGGGCTGTCCACCGCCTTACTGTCCAGATCGCTAAGACCCGAATCAAGTCGATCCTTAGTGTGTCCTGCTTCGGACATTCCGCTTGAGAGGTCTTCTCCGGAAGTGGAAGGCGATTGCCCGACATCGTGCGGGCCCTGGGGCGCCAGGTCGGCGTCGCCCACGCCGTCGCGCTCCTCTTGGGAGACTTGGCGGGGTCCGACATCGGATTTGCCGGTACCGCCCCGTTCCTGGATTAGCTGCTCATTGCTTTTGCCCGTCGTCTGGCGGCCGGGCTGCCCCGGCAGGTCGCTGTCGTCGTACGGGGGGAGGGGACGGTCGCCGCCGGGGTCCTGCTCGCCCCCGGAGTGGACGTTAGGTTCCCGGGGGTACGGTGGCCGCGCCACTCCGGATTCTTGCTCTGCCATAACAGGCTCCTTTACCCATCGACGTGGTGGACTTGACAAGTCGCGGTCGACCCCGGTCCTCGCGGTGCGGCATCTCCCTCCACGTGTTGTGGTCGACCTAGTTCAGTTGGTACTACTACCCAGCCGGCGCCGGTGGCAAACGCTCAAGCGGTACCCGATCGGATGCGCGTACGCGGTGGAGATGCTCGACCGCGTCACGGCCGCTGCTGTCGTCACTGCCGAAGATGACCCGCGGCGGGATGGCGGGTGGACACTATTTGAAGGTGTCTTTGATCTTTTCGCCCGCCTGCTTAAGATCGCCCTTGGCCTGGTCAGTCTTGCCCTCGGCCTTGAGTTCGTCGTCACCGGTCGCCCGACCAGCGGCCTCTTTGCCCTTACCCTGTACCTCTTGGCCTTTGTTCTTAGCCTTATCGGCAAGACTCATGATATTCTCCCTTACGGATTAGAATTGTTCCCGGTCAGGGTCGATCTCGGTCAGGTCCGAACCCTCGGTCAGGTCTGAACCCGCTTTTCGTCTCCGGCCCTGATCTCTTGCGGGGGGGTCTCTGCCGTGACCGGATCGGCCTCGCTTTCTCCTGCGCCGAGATTGGACTCTTCGCCGATATTGTCAACGCGCTCCTTGAACTCCTCTGCTGAAGGCGCCTTTCCCGACGGTGCGGAGGACTGGTGTTCACCCGGCTCGCTATCCTTGTCGAGTTCTTGCTGCCTCTGGTCTGGCTGGTTCTCGGACATCCTCACTGGCTCCTCTCCATTGGGAAACATGTAGGGACTACCCCGTTAGGATAGGGTGTAAACTTGTATCTCGGCACCGATCCGTACTACTCCGGACGGGTGAACCGACGTCCGGTTCTCATTGCTCGGCGCGGGATCGGGCGCCGGTAGCGTGTGTGGTCGGTGGAGATTCGTGGTCAGCAGGGTCGCCCTGCGCTGCGCTTTGCACGGTCTGCGAGGATCTGGACTGCGGCGGGCAACGCGGGAAGGGATCACGTGGCAACCAGCGAAGCGGGCGATCTGCAAGTGCATCTGGCGGACGGTCCGAACGACCGGGCCGCGGTCCCGACGGCGATCGAGCGGGCCGCGCGCGAGGAAGCGGCGCGAAACAACGCTGCCGACAGCAAGCTGTCCGACGTCAGCTCGCTGCAGGTCGGGCCAGCGGCCGCTTCAGTCTCGATGCAGCGAGTCCTGCATCGAGTGGTCATGCCCCGGGCAGACGATCCTCCGGACGTGCGCCCGCTCTATCTGGATGAACCAGAGAACCTGCATGGTCGCACCTCTGAGGTCGTCTCGAGGTCGACGGTGAGCCTGCCGTCCTGGAGTCAGCTGTCGTTCGCGACCTACTTCAATGCCTTCCCGGCCAGCTACTGGAAGCGCTGGACCCGCGTGGAGGAAGTGGCACTGCGGCTGTCCGTGCGAGGTGCTGGTCGGGTGGACCTCTACCGCTCCAAGGCAAACGGCGACGTGGTGCACCTGGAGGGTAAGCAACTCGACACCGGTGACGTTGCGGTCGAGTTGGAGTTCCGGGAGTCGCTCGCGCCGTTCGAGGACGGGGGGTGGGTCTGGTTCGACGTCGCTACCGAGCGGGCGTCGCTGACTATCGCTGACGCCGCGTGGATCATCGACGAGCCACTTCCACCCCGCCCGCTCGCAGTAGCGATCACGACCTTCAATCGCCCCGCCGACTGCGTCGCCGCGCTCGCGGCGCTGGCCGAGGATCAGGCGGTGCTCGACGTCGTCGCGAAGGTCTTCGTGGTCGATCAAGGCAGCGTCAAGGTACGCGCCCATCAGCTATTCGCCACCGTCGCAGCCCAGTTGGGTGATCGACTAGTGGTGATCGATCAGGAGAACCTCGGCGGCTCAGGCGGGTTCGCCCGCGGCATGCTCGAGGCGCTGCGCACGGCCGGCGTCGAGCACGTGATGCTGATGGACGATGACGTCCGGCTGGAGCCGGACAGTGTGCTGCGCGCGCACGCCTTCGCCAGCGCGGCGTCATCACCGGTGATCGTCGGCGCCCAGATGCTGAACCTTCAGGTTCGCAGCCAGCTGCATGCCATGGGCGAGATCGTGGACCTGCGGACCAGCTTCTGGCGTCCGGCACCCGGCTCGGTCTACGAGCACGACTTCGCCAAGCTCACGCTGCGCCAGCAACGCCTGCTGCACGCCCGCATCCACTCCACCTACAACGGCTGGTGGATGTGCCTTTTCCCTCGAGAGGTGCTCGAACGCACCGGCCTGCCGCTGCCGCTGTTCATCAAGTGGGATGACGCGGAGTACGCGCTGCGGGCCGGGGAATGCGGCTTTCCGACCGTCACCCTGCCAGGTTCAGCGATCTGGCACATGCCCTGGACTGACAAGGACGACGCGACGGACTGGACGGCGTATTTCCATCTGCGGAACCGGCTGATCACTCTGGCGTTGCACAGCCGCTATGACGTCCGCAGGGCGCTTGTACAAGATGGTCTGCGCAACACCTTCAAGCATTTGATGGCAATGGAGTATTCGACCGTGGCGTTGCACCACAAATCGATCGAGGATTTCCTCGCCGGACCGGAGGGTTTGTTCGACTCGCTGTGTGATGCACTGCCTGCCGTCCGTGCGTTGCGCGAGGGCTACGACGACGCCCGGATTCTTCCATCGGCCCAGCAATTGCCGATGCCGTTGTTCGACCCGGTACGCATCGAACAGCTGCTTGAGCCACCGGTGCACCCGGCTGCCATCGTCAAGCGCGCGCTGTCCACGGTCTCGCATCACCTGCGCTCACCAGCGCCGCCTAGCCGCGACCGGCCGCAGATCAACGTGCCGGCCCGCAACGCCCGATGGTTCCTGCTCGGCATGGTCGATTCAGCCACGGTCTCCAACGCCGATGGCAGCGGCGTTGCCTTCCGCAAGCGGGACCCCCAGCAGTTCCGTGCCTTGCTCGCTCGCAGCGTCGTGCTCTATCGCAGGCTGGTGGCGGAGTGGAGCGTGACAGCGGAGCGCTACCGTGCCGCGGTGCCAGAGCTCACCTCCGTCGACTCCTGGGAACTGATGTTCAAGGTCAGCGGCTCCACCGGTGGTCAACCGAGGCGGGGACCTCGCTAGCCGCGCGCCGCTCGTCTCCACGATCGGACTTCCAGAAACGCTTTTGTCTCGAGTTCGTCCGGCCGGCCGACAGGGGCGGCCCACGACGTCGAGCAGCGGTCCGTGTTGCGGCCCCACGGCGGGCAGCTGAACACTCGGCGACTACCCTCCACGCCCGTGAGTAGTCCCCAGCCCGATCTGATCGTGGTCGGTTCCGGATTCTTCGGTCTCACCGTGGCCGAGCGGGTAGCCAGCCAGCTGAACCGGCGGGTCCTCGTGCTGGATCGCCGCCACCACATCGGCGGCAACGCCTACTCCGAGACTGAGCCCGAGACGGGGATCGAGGTGCACCGCTACGGGGCGCACCTGTTTCACACGTCGAACAAGCGAGTCTGGGACTACGTCACGGCGTTCACCGACTTCACCGGTTACCAACATCGGGTGTTCACCATCTACCAAGGTCGGGTTTACCCGATGCCGGTGAACCTGGCGACCATCTGCGAGTATTTCGGCGAGTACCTGAACCCGGACCGGGCCCGAGCACTGGTTGCCCAGCAAGCTGCGGAGATCGAGGGCAAGGACGCGGTCAACTTCGAGGAAAAGGCGATCTCGCTGATCGGCCGACCGCTGTATGAGGCGTTCGTCAAGGGTTACACCGCCAAGCAGTGGCAGACCGACCCCACCGAGCTACCCGCTGCCATCATCAGCCGGCTGCCGGTCCGCTACACGTTCAACAACCGGTACTTCAACGACACCTACGAGGGCCTGCCGGTCGAGGGATACACCGCTTGGCTGAATCGGATGGCCGACCACCCCAACATCGAGGTCCGGCTGAACACCGACTGGTTCGACGTGCGCGACGCTCTTCCCGACAACGTGCCGGTGGTCTACACCGGGCCGTTGGACAGCTATTTCGATTACGCTGAGGGCGAGCTGGGTTGGCGCACTCTGGATTTCGAGCAAGAGGTAGTGAGTGACTGCGGTGACTTTCAAGGCACGCCGGTGATGAACTACGCCGATCTGGACGTCCCCTATACTCGGATTCACGAGTTCCGGCATTTTCACCCGGAGCGGGACTACCGCACCGACAAGACCGTGATCTTTCGTGAGTACTCGCGGTTCGCGCAGCGCGGTGACGAGCCTTATTACCCGATCAACACCGCGGAGGACCGGGCGAAGCTGGAGCGCTACCGTGA
Source organism: Actinomycetota bacterium (assembly GCA_030862525.1). GTDB lineage: Bacteria > Actinomycetota > Actinomycetes > Mycobacteriales > Pseudonocardiaceae. The sequence continues at coordinate 4,732 of JALZDN010000077.1, forward strand.
GCTGGCCCGCAAGGAGACGGCCAACCACAACGTGCTCTTCGGTGGACGTCTCGGTACCTACAAATACCTGGACATGCACATGGCGATCGGTTCGGCGCTGTCGATGTATGACAACCGGATCGCGCCCTATTTCACCGAGGGCTGCCCACTCGACGGCGCAGCCTCTTTGGAGGACTGACGCTTGACAAGTACCACCGAGCGCCCGGCGCCCCAGCATGTCAGCGAGCACGTCGAGAAGCCTTTCGAGCCGTCCTCGACGCTGCTGCAGCGTGTGATCCTGCCGCGGCGGGCCGACCCGATGGCCGTCCGTGCGCTTTATGTCGACGAGCAGTCGGCCACGGCGCGGCGGATATGGCCGCCAGCCGGCGCCACCACCGGGCACAACCCCCATGACGTCGACCTCGAGGTCACCCTCGCCAATCCCAACGCGCGGCGGGTGCGTGCGCTGTCCCGGACCAGCGTGCGGGTGCCCGAGCAGACCGAGGTGTCCTTCGCGGCGTATTTCAACGCGTTTCCGGCCAGCTACTGGCGGCGCTGGAGCGCACTGCGCACGCTGCACCTGCGGCTGGACGTCGAAGGAGCAGGCCGGGTCGACGTCTACCGATCCAAGGCCGACGCCACCCCGATCCACACCCACGGTGAGCTGATCAATGGTGCTGTGAATGACACTGGGGGTCGTCGGGAGCTCGATATCGAGCTGGACCTGACCCCATTCGAGGACGGCGGGTGGTACTGGTTCGACATCAGCACCGAGGACTCGGAGCTGATCGTGCACTCCGGCGGCTGGCACGCGCCGATCGAGGCGCCCGGGCGCGCCGCGGTCACCATCGGGATGCCCACCTTCAACCGTCCCACCGACTGCGTGGCCACGCTGCGCGCGATCGGCGAAGACGAGCTGGTCCGCTCGATCGTGACCGCGGTGGTGATCCCCGATCAGGGCGTCAACAAGGTCCGAGACCAGGATGGTTTCGGCCAGGCGCAGGCCGTGCTCGGGGACCGGCTGCGGATCATCGACCAGCCCAATATCGGTGGCTCCGGCGGCTACGCCCGGGTGATGTACGAGGCGCTGGAGAACACCGACTGCGAGCAGATCCTCTACATGGACGACGACATCGTCCTGGAGCCCGACTCGATCCTGCGTGCCGTGGCGTTCTCCCGCTTCGCGCGCCGTCCGATGCTGATCGGCGGGCAGATGCTGCAGGCCCAGGCCCGCTCCCGGCTGCACGCCTGGGGCGAGATCGTCGACCGGCAACGGATGCGGTGGAACAAGGCGCCGGGCACCGAGTACGATCACGACTTCGCCCAGCACCCACTGCGCCAGACCGCGTGGATGCACCGGCGCACCGACGTGCACTACAACGCCTGGTGGATGTGCCTGATCCCACGCACTGTCGCGGAGGACATCGGACTGCCGCTGCCGTTGTTCATCAAGTGGGACGACGTCGAGTACGGCTTGCGCGCCCGCGCCGCGGGCTATCCCACCGCCACCGTGCCGGGCGTGGCGATCTGGCACATGTCCTTTGCCGACAAGGACGACGCCACCGACTGGCAGGCCTACTTCCACCTGCGCAACCGGCTGGTCGGCGCGGCGCTGCACGGCACCGAAGTACGGCCGACCGCGATGCTCGCCGACAGCCTCAAACACGCCCTGAAACACGCATTGGCGATGGAGTACTCCACCCTGGCGTTGCAGGAGATGGCGATCCGGGACTTCATGGCTGGGCCGCAGGCGCTGTTCGACAAGCTGCCCACGGCGCTGGGTGAGGTCCGGGCCCGCTGTGCCGATTTCACCGACGGGCAGGTGATTGACTCTCAAGATCTCCCGCTGCCGGCCGGTGGGCAGCTCGAGGTCCAGCGCATGCTGAAACCACCCACCAACCCGGTCACCATCGGAGCGACCCTGCTCAAACGTCTCGCACACCAGTTGCGTCCGGTCGCTGCCCACGCCCAGCGACGGCCGCAGCTGTCGCTGGCCCGCACCGACGCCCGGTGGTTCGTGCTGTCCGGGATGGACGGGGTGACGGTGTCCACAGCGGACGGCCGCGGTGTGACCTACCGTAAGCGGGACCCCCGGGCGTTCCGCTCGATGCTCACCCGCTCGGTGCAGCTACACCGGGAGCTGGCCCGAGAGTTTCCCCGACTGCGCAAGCGCTACCGTGACGCAGCGCCGGAGCTCACCGGTCGAGCCGCATGGAAGCGGGTATTCAACGCATGAGTTCGGCGATACAAGCGTTGCAACGACGATCCTCCGCCGCTCAGCACGAGGTCGCCCTGCTCGCTGCCGTGCAGCGCAGAGTGGCGGCGCCCCGGGTGGTGACCGCGGCCCGCGGGCTGTCCCATTTCGGCGAGCACGCCCTGGGCTGGCTGGCGCTGGGTGCGCTGGGTGCGCTGGTCGACCGGCGACGGCGCCGGGATTGGCTGTTCTCGACGGCCACGGTGGCCGCAGCGCACGGGACGTCGATCGCGGTCAAGCGGGTGGTGCGCCGGCACCGGCCGACCGATCCGTCGGTCCAGGTGCTGGTGGGCACCCCGAGCCGGCTGTCGTTCCCGTCCTCGCACGCCGCCTCCACCACCGCAGCCGCGGTCCTCTACGGTGGCCTGCTGCGCCGCCCACTCACCGCTGTGCTGGTGCCACCGATGCTGGTCAGCAGGCTGGTGCTGGGTGTGCACTACCCAACCGACGTTCTCGTGGGCTCCGCCCTGGGCGCCGCCATCGGCGCCGGGGTCCGTCGACGCCTGCGCTTGAGAGGATGGCGATGACCGCCACAACCCAGCGGGACACCCTCGTCGGGCGCGGCAACCCGGTCACCGGGTTGGTCCGCACCATGCGGCCCCGGCAGTGGCTGAAGAACGTTCTGGTGCTCAGCGCGCCGTTCGCCGGCGGCTACATCTTCCAGTGGCACGTGCTCACCGCGGTCGGGATCGCCTTTGTCGCGTTCTCCCTCGCCGCGTCCGGCGTGTACCTGGTCAACGACGTCAACGACGTCGAGGCCGACCGGGCACACCCGATCAAGCGCAACCGTCCGATCGCGGCTGGGGTAGTAGCACCGCAATTGGCGCTGGTCCTCGCGGCACTGCTGTTCGCGGCCGCGCTCGGGTTGTCCTTCCTGGCGTCGCCTGACCTGGCATTGGTCACCGGGATCTACATCGCGGTGCAGATCTCGTACTGTTTGTGGCTCAAGCATCAGCCGGTGGTGGACATCGCCATCGTCGCGTCGGGGTTCCTGTTGCGGGCCATCGCGGGTGGCGCCGCCGCGGAGATCGAGCTGTCCCAGTGGTTCCTGCTGGTGGCCGCGTTCGGGTCGCTATTCATGGTGGCCGGTAAGCGCTACGCCGAGATCCGTCTCGCCGAGCGCACCGGTGCGAAGATTCGCAAGTCGCTGGAGCGCTACACCGCCTCTTACCTGCGATTCGTGTGGACGCTGTCGGCGACCGTTCTGATCATGACTTACGGTCTGTGGGCGTTTCAGCTCAGCGAGATCAATGACTCGCGCTGGCCGATCATCTCTCTGGTTCCCTTCGTGGTGGCCGTGCTGCGCTACGCCGTCGACGTCGACGGCGGCAACGGCGGTGAGCCCGAGGAGATCGCTATCGGCGACCGGGTGCTCCAGATCCTGGGCGGTTGCCTGGTGCTCACCCTCACTGCAGCCGTTTACCTCTAACGGCCGTGTACCTCTAACAGCCGTGTACCTCTTACTCATGGCGGGCACAGCCCCGGCTCTCTTGCAAGACCTATCCTGAGCACCGTAAGCAACGTCCATAGGCGTGACGGTTCATCGGGACAGGGGCGAGTGGCTGAAACGACGTGGACTCGACCGATCGAGGCGGTCGGGCTGTTCCTGCACGGTCATACGGTTCGTACCGCCATCCCGGTGGCGGCCGTAGTGGGCACCGTGCTGTCGGCGGTGAACCAGGGCGCGGTCGTCGTTGGTGGATCCGCGACGGTCGGTACGTGGCTGCGGATCGCCTTCAACTACGTAGTCCCGTTCGTCGTCGCCAGCGTCGGCTATCTATCCGCCCGACGCGTTCGCGATGTACCCGGCTGACCTGCAGACCGCCATCCGGCTCCGAATAGCGGCCCAAGCACGCCGAGGGGCGCACTCGGTACCTGCGGGGAGCGGGCCCCTGCTGATGAGGCGGGGCCTGGACCAGGTTGGATACGCAGATGCTCTCGACACCCGCCCGATTCGCGGGCCTGGCACCGCGGCGGCGGATATCGCGGGTACGCCTGGACCTGGGGGTGGCGGTCGCAGGTGCGGTGGCGGGCGGGATGCTTTTCCTGCTGGCGCATCGATCATTTATCGATGACGCGTACATTACCCTTACCTACGCTCGCAATGTTGCATTCCGTCTGCACTGGGGCGTGATCGAGCAGCAGACGTCGAATACCGCGACCTCCCCACTCAATGTGTGGCTGCTCGCCGCGGTCACCATGCTGGTGCGAGAGCCCGTGGTGGCCGTCGGCGTGATCCTGATGGTTACTGCCGCGGTGACCGCGGTCTGGTCTGCCCGCACCGCACGGCACACGGGAGTGTCTTGGGCTCTGCCGGTGCTCACGGTGGTCGCGTTGCTGGCGAGTCCGCTACTGGGGTCCACCATCGGCCTTGAGACCTTCATCGCCGCCAGCCTCGTCGTTGGGCTTGCTTACTACGCGGTGTTGGGGCGGCCGGTGGCCGCCGGGGTGATATCCGGGTTGTTAGTGCTCACCCGCCCGGACCTCATGGTGTTCGCCGCGGTCGCGGTGCTCGGCGTGGCCGCACTTCGCCGCCGGATGCCGGCGGTCATCGGAGTTGCAGTCCTGGTGGCGCTGCCGTGGCACCTGGTCAGCTGGGTGCTGCTGGGCTCGGCGTTGCCTGACACGTTCCTGCTCAAGACCGGAGGTCAGAAGTGGGGTGACAGCTACGACGTCGCAACTGGATGGCAGCTGTATGGCCAGGTGTACCCGACGGCCACCGTGCTCGCCGCCGGCCCAGCTTTACTCGGCTTGCTGTGTCTGGCGGCCTGGGGTACTCCCGCCCTGCGCCGCGCCGTACCGAATGGGCTCGCCGTACCGGTGGTCACCGGCGTGGGTGGGTTGGCTCATTTCGCCGCGTTCGTCGCGCTGGGCACGACGCCCTACCACTGGTACTACGGCCCTTCGGTTGCCGGTCTTACCTGCTGTGCGGCATTCACCACGGCGGCGGTGCTGGGAGCGGCACCGCGCCCCCTTGGTGTGTTGGCCGCCGCACCCCTGGCCATGCTGGCCGTCCTCAGCGTGGGATTCGCGCTGGCTCGGGGTGTGCCGTGGACCGTCGCCCCGATCACCACGAATTGGGCGCTGCCCGGCCAGTACGCGCGAGTAGGGGCCGACCTGGCTGGCAGCGCCGAGAGTCAGACGATCTCAAGTCCGGGGGAGATCGGGACACTCGTCTACTTCTGTGACTGCGCGATCGTAGACGCTTTTTCCGACCGCGGGGTGATGAACGCGGTTCTCCGGGAACACGAGCGACAGGCCGGACCGGTGAAGCGACGACTGCTCCAGCTCAATTATCGGTATTTCGACCGCAATGTTTCCCCTGCCCGACCGGACCGAATGCTCCGGTACGACAGCGCGCAGCAGGCTGATGGCCCCGGCCACTGGGACATCAAGTCGCCGTGGACCGGCCTGGGCCGGCTGGTGCTCGCGCCGGCGCGCTGAGCGATCCTTCCACCGGCAGCCGGTCGCCCCTTCCCGTGAACCCGACGTCACCGACGTTTCCGGTCGCTTATAC
>JALZDN010000103.1 GCA_030862525.1 Actinomycetota bacterium
CTGCTCGCCTACTTTGCGATCATGTGGGCTGGGTCGTTCGCTTTGGGCAAGGGCCTCGGACTGAGCTATGAGCGGTCGACCACGCTGGCGTTCACCGCGGCGGGCAACAACTTCGAACTGGCGATCGCCGTCGCCATCGCCACCTTCGGCATCACCAGCGGCGAGGCCCTCGCCGGTGTCGTCGGCCCGCTCATCGAGGTCCCGGTCCTCATCGGACTGGTGTACGTGTCGCTCGCAGCCCGCCCGCTGTTCACCCGGTCCATCTCATCGTCGAAGGGATCGTCATGACCACACCTACCCGCCGCGGCCTGCCCGATTTCGGCAGACTCGGTGTCTCCGAGGTGCTGTTCGTCTGCGTGCACAACGCCGGCCGCTCGCAGATGGCGGCCGCCCTTCTCGCTCCCCACGGGCAAGACCGCGTGGTGGTGCGCTGTGCTGGATCCACCCCCGCAGACGAGGTCAACCCGGCCGTGGAGGAGGCGCTGCACGAGATCGGCGTACCACTGACCGACGCCTACCCCAAGCCGCTGACCGAGGAGGTCGTCCAGGTCTCCGATGTCGTGATCACCATGGGTTGCGGCGCCGCGTGCCCGATCTACCCGGGTAAACGGTATCTGGACTCGGAACTCGACGATCCCGCCGGATTACCCGTCGAGCGGGTCCGCGCCATCCGCGACGACTCAGACCACCAGCGGGCCGGGCATCCGGCCAGTCACCGTATAGATCACGCGGCGGGCCACTGACACCGCGTGGTCGGCATAGCGTTCGTAGAAGCGGGCCAGCAGCGTCACGTCCACTGCGGCAGCTACTCCGTGCGGCCAGTCGCGGTCCATCATCACGGTGAACATGTGCCGGTGTAAATCGTCCATCGCGTCGTCGTCGGACTCCAACTCGGTGGCCTGCTCCAAGTCCCGCGAGCGGATCACCTCACCCGCCTTGAGTGCCAACGCCACTGCGACTCGGCCCATCTCGGTGAAGTAGGGACGGACCTGGTCGGGCAGCACGTGTCCGGGGTACCGGCGGCGGGTGGCCTCCGCGACGTGCAGCGCGAGATCACCCATTCGTTCAAGGTCGGCGGCGGCGTGGATCACGGAGAGGATGACCCGCAGGTCGGTCGCCACCGGCGCCTGCAGCGCCAGGGCGGCGTAGGAGCGGTCTTCGGCGATCGCGCGCAGGTCGTCGATCCTATGGTCACCGGAGATAACCTCCTCGGCAAGCTGGAGATCGCATTCCAGCAGTGCGGTCGTAGCCTTCTCCATCGCCGACGCGACGGCCGTGCACATCTCGGCAAGGTGATCGCCGAGCTGGCCGAGCTGATTCTGGAAGGTTTCCCGCATAGAAGCAGACTAATTGCGGCGTTCCACCGAACGGTAATTTCAGGTGAACGCCACTTGAATGCTGGTGATCCAGGGCCGCGAAGCGCCGAAATCAGCCGGTCAGGGCTGCGTGGGCAACCTGAAGTCGGTGATCCTCAAGGTTGGACCGCTGGCTCTCGGCGCGCTTCGCGAGCCTGACCAGATCAGTGACGGCGAGCTCGGCGTGTGACTCACGGATCTCGATCAGCGCGCGCCACAGCGACAGCTTGCCCTCGATGCCCAGCGACAGCGTCTCGAACTCCAGAAAGCGCTTCAGGTTCTGATCACCGGTTACCGTCTCGCTCAGCTTCAGCCTGCTGACCTTCTCGGCGATCCAGCTGGCACCCTGCTTGATCGCACTCTGCTGAATTCCGAGCCGCTCCATCAGCCCTTCCAACGTCGCTCTGTCCTGCTCGACGTCGCGGGCCAGCTCTGCAAGGAAGGGGCCGAACTGGGTGCGCGCGTAGTCGGAGCTGATCTTGCTCGCGAGCTCGCTACCGATGACTGCACCAGCCAGGTGATCGCTGAGATAGGTCTCCAATCCCTTGGCTGAAGCCATGACGGGTCTCCTTCGACGGGCGGTGGGCGGTGTCAGCTGGTGTTTGCGGGACACTACCGTGGGCTCGGCGGTCGCGACGAGATCTTCGCGGGTCATGGGCGGGACCAGCTCTCTGTGCCAGCGCCTGCACTTGCGGCTCAGCAGAGCTTGGGAAACTCGGTGCGTGACCGCTTAATCTCGAAGAAGTGCGGATATTGCGCAAGCAAGATCACGGCGTCGAAGATTCGCGCTGCTTGCTCGCCGCGGGGAATCTTCGACAGCACCGGCCCGAAGATGACTGCGCCGTCGACGTGGATCGTAGGCGTGCCGACGTCCTTTCCTGCGGCGTTCGGACCAGCGTGCCCACTGCTCCGCAGCTCGGCGTCGAACTCGCTGCTGTGACGAGCATCGGCGAGCGACGGTTCCAGGCCGAGCTCGTCCAGTGCCAGTCGGATGGTTTCATCAAAACCGTTTGCGAGTACGTCGTTCATCCACGATCCCAGGTCGGTGACATCCATGTCGTGGATTCGTGAACCCATCGCCGTGTACAGCGGCCCGAGCACGTGTCGGCCGTATTTCTTCTCAGCGGCAACACAGACGCGTACCGGTCCGAGCGCCCTCACCATGACACCGTGAAAATCTGCTGGCGAGCAGTGATCACGATGTTCCTCGCTCACCTCGCGGTCCTCGTTCACCAGAGCGAGACTCATGACATGGAAGCGCATGTTGATGTCGCGAGCCTTGCCGACCTCGAGCAGCCAACGGGAGGTGATCCACGCCCATGGGCAGGCCGGGTCGAACCAGAAATCAATTTTCATCACGGTTGGGGTGCCAGCTCGACGATCTGCCAATCAGCGGGGCGGCGGTGAGTCGCCCAGGAATCGTTCGGCTTCATCCAGAGCACCTCGCTCTCCCAGCCGTCGGGGTCGGTGAAGCCGAATTGCTGCGCCGGGCCGACGTCGGTCACCACACCGTCGCTGGCGCCTTCGGCAACCAAGCGCCGGCGCAGCTCGCGAAATGCCTCCTCGTCGGCGGCATTGAGCGCTACGTGGTCGTGTCGGCCCCGGCCGAACTCCGGAAGGCCGCCCCGAGGCACCTCGACGTCCTGGATCTGAAACGCGGCGAGCGTGGCGCCGCGCCCGACGTCGATCAGCATGATCCGTAGCCCCCCTTCCTTCATGTCCAGCGCGATCCCGGCGCCGAACAGCCGAACGTAGAAGTCGGCCAGTCGATCGATGTCCGCGGTGAGTAGGGCGGTGTGGTTGATTCCTGCGAGCAGTTCCATGTCGGTATCCCTTCAACGTTCACGGCGGCTTGTGGCCACGCCATACGGTGCGCGGGAGGCCTTGACGTCCGCTGCACAGCGGCTGGACGCTCGGTTTCGATGCTCGAATTCCGGTTGCTGGGCCCGCTGGAGGCGATTGCCGACGGCCGTCCGCTGCGCCTGGGGCCGCCCCAGCAGCGGGCCCTGCTCGCGGCACTGGTGTTGCAGGCCGGCTCGGTGGTCAGCGTGGACTCGTTGATCGATGCGGTGTGGGCGGACCGACCGCCGGAATCGGCGGCCAACATCGTTCAGAGCTACGTTGCCCGGCTGCGCACGCTGCTGGAGCCACAGCGCGCCCGGGGCGAGCCGGCGCGGCTGCTGCTGACCCGACCGCCTGGCTACGTCCTGACCCTGCAGCCCGAGCAGACCGACGCCGGCCGGTTCTGCCGGCTCGTCGAGGCCGGGCGCCGGGCTCGGCCGAGCGATCCCGCCACGGCGGCCGCCACCCTCCGGGAGGCACTGGCGCTCTGGCGGGGCGACGTGCTGGCTGATCTCGGCGATTTCGCAGTCGTGACATCCGCGCACGTGCGGTTGACGGAGCTGCGGCGGATCGCCCTCGACGAGCGCATCGACGCGGATCTCGCGCTGGGGCATGACGCCGAGCTGGTGCCCGAGCTGGAGGCACTCGTCGCCGACGACCCGCTGCGGGAGCGCACCCGTGGTCAGCTGATGGTTGCGCTGTACCGGTCCGGCCGCCAAGCCGACGCGCTCGCCACGTACGACGCCGCCCGGCGAACGCTGGCCGACGAACTCGGGCTCGATCCCGGTCCGGAGCTCAGAGCGCTGGAGGCGGCCATCCTGCGCCAGGACCTTTCGTCGGCTTCGGCGCGGCGGCCGGACCGCATCGTGTTCGGCACCCTACCGGCGCAGCTCACCAGCTTCATCGGACGTGAGAACGAGCTCGCCCAAGTCAGGGCGCTGCTGCGGGACCGTCGCTTGGTGACCTTGACCGGCGCCGGGGGATGCGGCAAAACGCGGCTAGCGGTGGAAGCCGCCGGTGCCGGGTTCTCGGGCGAGACCTACCTGGTTGACCTCGTTCCCGTGACCGAACCGCTAGCGGTCCCGTCTGCCGTGGCAGCGGCGCTCGGCGTCCGCGAAGAACCCAGGCGCCCGGTCGTCGACACGCTGAATCACTACCTGCGCAGCGAACACGTGTTGATCGTGCTGGACAACTGCGAGCACATCGTCGAGGCGTGCGCGGCACTCGTTGGGGCCCTGCTGCGCGGATGTCCCGCCGTGCACGTCCTTGCGACCAGCCGGCAGGTGCTGGGGCTGGTGGGCGAGGTGGTCTGGCCTGTTCCCGGTCTGGCCGAGCCGGCGGCGGTGCGGCTGTTCGCCGAGCGGGCTTCGGCACCTTTCCAGATGTCTGCTGAGACCGCACCCGTCGTGGAGCGGATCTGCCGACGGCTGGACTGTATGCCGCTGGCCATCGAGCTGGCGGCGGCGCGCACCCGGATGCTGTCGGTGAGCGAGATCGCCGTCCGGCTCGACGACCGATTCGGGCTGTTGGGGCCGGCCAGCCGCGGTGGACCGGCGCGGCACCGCACGCTCTCGGCAGTGATCGATTGGAGTTACGACCTGCTCGCCGAGCCGGAGCGCGGGCTGTTCGACCGGCTGTCGGTGTTCGCCGGTGGGTTCGGGCTTGCGGCCGCCGAGGCCGTGGCAAATCCGGGTGACGACGTCGTTGAGTTGCTGGGTCAGCTGGTCGACAAGTCGCTGGTGTTGCGGGCCGAGGGCGTGGGCGGCCTGTCCCGCTATCGGCTGCTGGACATGCTGCGCCAGTACGGGCGCGAGCGGCTTGCGCGGCGCGACGCGGCCGAGGAGATCCGACGGCGGCACGCCGAGTACTACGCGGAGCTGGCCGAGCAACTCACTCCGCTGGCACCGGATCCGGTGCCGCCGCAGTGGCTGGATCGGTTCGAGGAGGAGCGGGCCAACCTGCACTCGGCGGCCGCCTGGGCCTTAGCCGTGGGCACGTCCTCGGCCGCATCAGCGATCATCAGCAGTGTCTGGCTGCTGTGGCTGCTGCGCGGTCCGCTCGGCGATGGCCGCGAGCTGGTTGAGGCCGCGCTGCGGGGTGACGAGGGCATGGCGCCGCCGATCCGGGCTCGGCTGCTCTACGGCGCCGCCGCGTTCGCGCTGACGCAGGGCAACCTCGATCGAGCCACGGAGGCCGGTCGGGAGTGCCTGGCGGTGTCCCGGGGTTACGGCGACGATAGAGGAGCAGGCTGGGGATCGGCCTGCCTGGGCCTCGCGGCGTGGGCACGCGGGGACTATCCCTCGGGCCGGGAGTTCACCGAGCAAGCCGTGGCTTTGGCCCGCCGGGCCGGTGACCGATGGCACGCGGCGATGGGGTTGGCCCACCTCGGCCGGGTGGCGGCTGACCAGGGCCACGTCGAACGTGCGGCGGCGCTGCTCGAGGATTCTGCAGCGCTGGCCCGCGACGTCGGCCATCCCATGGCGGTCGGTTTCGCGCTGGATCTGCTGGCCACCCTCGCGTATCGGGAGGGTCGAGATGCCCAAGCCGCCGCCCTGGCCGAGCAGGCGCTGCGGGCCTACCGCGCCGGCGGTAGCGCCCAGGAGGGCATCGGCTCCGCGCTACGCACCATCGGTCTGGTCGCTTTTCGTTGCGGCGACGACGAGCGCGCGGCCGCCGTCCACCTCGAACGCCTGACGTTGTACCGCCGTCTCGGAATCCGCGGCTCCGTCGCGGCATGTCTGGAAGACCTCGCCGACATCGCCGCTGTCCGGGACCAACCGGTTCAGGCAACTCATCTTTTCGCTGCGGCGGACGCCATGCGCAGCGCGAACGGAACACCGCTTCCCAGCCCCGAACGTGATCATCACCACCGGCGGTTGGCTGCGATGCGGACGGTCCTTGGTGACCAGGATTTCGCGACCGCCTGGACCGCGGGACAGGCGATGACCCTTGACGCGGCACTGAACGAAGCCAAGGTGGTCGGTGCACCGCGCAGTGATGTGAAGGCATATGGCGGCTCAAGCGATGAGTGAACGCGTAAGGCACAGCGTTGCGATCGGGGGACACTGGGGTGGTGTACCTCAGCCTTGTGATTCCGGGACTGGCGTTGTGAAATTGCTGCGGCTCCACCCGCCGTTGCTCTCGGCCGTGGTGTGGCGTCGGCTCGCTCCACTGCTGGCCGAGTCGGGACATTCGATGACGGCGCCTGACCTGCGTCCGTTACGGGCACAGGGATTGGTGGCGGCACGCCGCGGGGCGGCTGTAGCTGCCGCCCCGGACGCCGAGGTGCCGCGGCTCCCGGAGGCGTTCTACGACGTCGCGGTGCCGGCGCCGACGGATTGGGAACCTCGCGTCCGCGGTTATCTTCAACTCAGCCCGGCTTACGATGACGCTGCTGAGCAGGCCCGGCAGCGGGGTGGTACACGGCGTCGCTGCCCGGGCAGCATCTTGACCTGCTTTCCAACCCGGCTCCGATCGCTCGTGCAGTACTCGCCATGCTGGCGGGGCAAGGTCACCAGTTGTCATAGCCCGGTAGGCGACGCAGCGTTGACGACTATGGCTGGCGCCAGTCCTCCGTCTGGAGATGAGAGCCGGCCATGGGGCCCATCTGAAGCATCCCGCCGTCGACCGTCCACGACGCACCCGTGACGTATGACGCCGCCGCAGAGCACAGGAAGGCGACCACGGCGGCGATTTCCCGGGCGTCGGCGGGGCGCCCGAGGGGCACGCCGGGGCGGTGCTGTTGGTGGACGTCAATGTCTTCCTGCCCGGTCATCGGCGTGGCGACCTCGCCCGGTGCGACGGCGTTGACAGTGATGCGATGCTCGGACAGTTCCAGGGCGGCGGTCTTGGTCAGCAGTCCCAGCGCGCCCTTGGCCGCACAGTATGGGGCTGCGCCGACTCTGGGCTGATGCTCGTGGACACTGGTGATGTTCACGATCCGCCCACCGCGGCCGGCGGCGATCATCCGCCGGGCGGCCCGCTGCAGGCTCAGGAAGGCCCCGTCCACGTCAGTAGCAAACACCTCCCGCCAGGTGCCGTAGTCGATGTCGAGCAGTGGTGTGGCAGTGCCCGTGCCGGCATTGTTCACCAGCACGTCGACGCCGCCGAGGAGGTCGGCGAGCTCGTCGATCACGCCCGCCGCATCCGGCAGGATCGTCAGATCGAGGCGGCGGACCTGCGCGCGCCGGCCGGTAGCCTGGACCTCCTCGGCGGTCGCTTGGGCGCCGTGCTCGTCGGTGTGCCAGGTGATACCGACGTCACACCCCATCTCGGCCAGGGCCACCGCGGTCGCCCTGCCGATACCGGAGTCCGACCCGGTCACGATCGCGGTGCGGGGAAAGTCCTGCGGAGTGCTGCGGGAAATGTCCATACCGAGCGCTTTCCCTCTTGAGTGGCCAGCTGAACGTGAAACCTGGAACACGAGCCGCAGTCGGTCACCACCCGGCGGCGACCGCGTGAGCGCTATCGACGAGTCGACCGGCATTGCCCCTTCGCAGCGCACGGGCATGGGGGCCATGCCGTACGCGGACGGGGCATGTTCCGGATATGGGCGCCATTCGCGATGGGTGTGTCGGTTGCCGGGGACTTCAACGGCTGCTCTGCTGATGCGGCGCCGCTGGGCGCACCGGGCGAGTTCGCGAGCGTGATGGCTCGGTCGGACTACCGAGCTCAAGCGGCTCGTCCGGGCAGCGCACGAGCGGGGCCCGGCCGTCATCGCCGACGTCGCATATATAACCACATGGGTCCAAGCGACCTGGACCTGTGGCAGTTCGACGGCTGGAGCGATAACGGCAAGGGCGGGATTTATGTCTACAACGATCGCCGCTGCCAGACACCGTGGGGCGACACTCGGCCGGACTATGGACGTCCTGAGGTCGTGTCGTTTCTCCGTGACAATGCGCGATATGGCTCGAGGGGTACCGTCTTGGACGGCCTCCGGTGGGACGCAACCGATTATATCGGCAATGATGACGATAACGTCTTGGCCTGCTATCGCTGGAACCGCGGCGGTCCGCGTGATGATGTCGTAGTGGTACTGAATCTGGCGCACCGCACCTACCACAGCTACCACGTTGGCCCAGCCGCGCAAGGGCCGGTGGCGAGTTCGGCTCAATATCGACTGGGCGGGATATAGCGACGACTTCGGCACGCAGGGAAGCTCCGACACGGCGTCGGAGGACTTGCCGTTGGACGAAATGCCATGCAGTGCCAGCGTCGGGCTTGGGCCCTGCGCCGCGCTGGTGCTCTGGCAGGACGAGTGACAAGCACCCTGGCCCGCCTCGGTGCACCATCCCGGAGCGCAACGTTCCGTGGTTGAATGTGGCATGGTGAGTGACTCTGGACAGCGGCCGGTGGCAGCCCGATTCAATCATCAACTCGAATCGTTGACCTGGGCGCTGGAGCGTTCTGGACCTTTGAGCGTCGCTGGCAAGGTGATCAGTAGACCGGTGGCCAAGCTGGTCGGGACCGGTCCGGTGAAGGATCTGCTGAGCGGTACTTGGCTGGGCCACCCGGTGCATCCCCTGCTCACCGATGTCCCCATTGGTGCGTGGACCAGTGCGTTGCTGCTGGACCTCATGGGGATCTTCGGTGGCGCCGGTAGCTCCTCTCGGCGAGGGGCGGACACGCTGGTGGCTGTGGGCGTCGTCGCGGCCCTGCCCACAGCGGCCTCGGGCCTGTCCGACTTGTCGGACGAGGTCGAAGACTCCATCCTTGCGGTCGGTGCCGCCCATGCTATCGGCAACGTCGTGGCGCTGGGCTTCTTCACCGCCTCGTGTGCCGCGCGGTTCCGGCGCAAACGAGCCCGAGGCATTGCGCTCTCCATGATCGGCACTGGCGTGCTCGCCGCCTCGGGATTCCTCGGCGGACACCTGTCCTACCGCAAGGGTCTGGGCGTCGACCACAACGTCTTCGAAGAGCCCATCGGGGACTGGACTGCTGTCCTGGACGCCGCCGAACTGGCCGATGGAAATCCGCAGCAGGTCACCGTCGCTGGCAACGAGGTGCTGCTTTACCGGGCGCAGGGCGCAGTCTATGCGTTGGCTAACCGTTGCAGTCATCGTGGCGGACCACTTCACGAGGGCAAAATCGAAGGCCAGGAAATCGTCTGCCCGTGGCACTCCAGCCGTTTCCGCATCCAAGACGGTTCTGTTGTCCGGGGGCCAGCAGTTGCCCCGCAGCCGTGCTACGAAGCGCGGGTCAACCAAGGTAAGATCGAAATAAAGTCGAATGCCTAATTGTCGTAACGATCGCTCCGCAGCTGTGCGCACTGATCGGCGAGGCTGATCGGCGTCCGCTCGTGGGCGGCGGCTGCCTCTCCGCAGGTGGGCAAGTACGCGTAGGCGTCGAGCACGGTCCAACGACCCGAAGCGGGTTGTTAGATCGGCGAGCGTTACAACTCGGCGCGGACCCGAGCGGCGATCTCATCAAGGTCCTTGCGGGGCGCCCGCCGCTGCCCGGAATCGAGGCGGAAGTAGTCCCCCATATAGCGGGGAAACACGTGCAGATGGACATGAAAAATCTCCTGACCCGCAGCCTCACCATCAGCGAGAAACAGGTTCACGCCCTCGCAGCGCAGACCGCTGCGCCGAAGAACGGCGGCCACGCGCTGTGCGACCATGAACATCCGACTTCCATCGGACTCGTCGAGGTCGGCCAGCCCTACGCCGTGGGCCTTGGGGATGATCAGCACATGACCCGGGTTCACCGGATTCACGTCGCAGAAGGCGAGCAATCGGTCGTCCTCGTAGACGATGCTGGCATCGGCAGTGCCGGCAACGATGCGGCAGAACACGCAATCCATGCGATCCAGTCTTGCGCATCAGCGCGGACGGCAGGCATCGAGAGGCCGGCCAGCCGCGCGGGTCTCCAGCCGCCGCCCCGTCACGGCAGCGTCGGCCGGTGACGTGATGCGCTGTGAGCAGCTGCGTTAGTGGTCTCGCAGGACGGGCCACGATCTGGTCGACGACCCGATCCCGCTGTGCGTCGGTCAAGCGGCCGTCGTCGTGTTGAGGAGCAACAACGTCTATGACCGCGGCGGTCAGCCGTTCTAGGCCGTGTCCCGGCTGGTGTAAGTCGTCCTTACCCGCGCCTGGCCACAAGGCAGTTGTGCTCATCCTCGGCGCGGACATACCAGCCTTGCTCGCGCCGCTAGCCAGCTATCCGCGCGACACACCGTTACTTGGCCGGCAGCCGTTCGATGAGGGACGATGTGGCGTTGAGCCTGGGCGGCAGCGCACGTACTATTCGTCGATAGCCCTCTTCAGAAAGGAAACCGGTGAACACGCAGGTCGAAACGCTTGAGTTCGAGGCCGAGGCGCGCCAGCTGTTGCAGTTGATGGTTCATTCGATCTACTCGAACAAGGATACCTTCCTGCGGGAGCTCATCTCCAACGCCTCCGACGCGTTGGACAAATTACGTTTGGAAGCGTTCCGCGACAAGGACCTGCAGGTGGATACTTCCGATCTGCACATCGATATCGAGGTCGATAAAGAGCAACGCACGCTCACCGTGCGGGACAACGGCATCGGCATGTCGCGCGACGATGTGGTGCTTCTGATCGGGACCATCGCCAAATCCGGTACGGTCGAGTTCCTGGAGAAGATGAAGGAGTCGAAGGATGCGGCGGCGGCCTCCCAGGAGCTCATCGGGCAGTTCGGTGTTGGCTTCTACTCCAGCTTCATGGTGGCCGACAAGGTCACACTGCTGACGCGGCGCGCAGGGGAAAACCACGCCACCCGATGGGAATCCAGCGGTGCGGGAACCTACACCATCGAGTCGGTCGACGACGCGCCGCAAGGCACTGCGGTCACCCTGTATCTCAAACCGGAGGACAAGGACGACCAACTCTTCGACTACACGGACGGCTGGAAGATCAAGGAGATCGTCAAGCGATACTCCGACTTCATCGCATGGCCGATCAAGATGGAAGTTGAGCGCCCGGACAAGGACGGCAAGGTCACGCGGGAAGTCGAGACGATCAACTCGATGCAGGCGCTGTGGGCGCGCTCCAAAAGCGAGGTCGAAGAGCACGAGTACAAGGATTTCTACAAGCACGTAAGTCATGACTGGAATGATCCGCTTGAGATCATCAGCATGAAGGCGGAAGGGACGTTCGAATACCAGGCACTGCTGTTCATTCCGTCCCATGCACCGCTGGATCTGTTCATGCGGGATCGCAAGCGCGGCGTCCAGTTGTACGTGAGACGTGTGTTCATCATGGATGATTGTGAAGCGCTCATGCCTGAATACCTGCGCTTCATCAAAGGTGTGGTGGATGCGCAGGACCTGTCGCTTAACGTCTCACGAGAGGTACTGCAACAGGATCGTCAGATCCAGATGATGCGTCGACGCTTGGTCAAGAAGGTGCTGTCGACGGTAAAGGACATGATGGCCGACAACGCCGACCGTTACAACACGTTCTGGACGGAGTTCGGCCGCGCCGTCAAGGAAGGGCTTATCAATGACTTCGAAAATCGCGATACGATCCTCGACATCGCATCGTTCGCATCAACCTACCATGCAGAGCAGCTGACCACCTTGCGGCAATATCTGGATCGCATGAAAGAAGGACAACAGCACATCTACTACATGACCGGCGAGTCGCGGTCGATCATTGAGAGCTCCCCACATATGGAAGCCTTCCGGGCCAAGGGCTTTGAAGTGCTCCTTCTCACCGATCCGGTCGATGAGATGTGGGTTGACTCGGTTCGCGAATTTGACGGCAAGCGGCTCCAGTCGATCGCCAAGGGGCAGGTCGACCTCGACACTGAGGACGAGAAAAAAACGGCCGAGTCCGAACGAGACCAACGGCAGAAAGACTTTGCTGATCTGCTGTCCTGGATGACGACCACATTGCAAGAAGACGTGAAGGAGGTACGGCTGTCGTCACGCCTCACCACCTCGCCGGCCTGTGTCGTCGGAGACGCACACGACGTCACGCCAACCCTGGAGAAGATGTATCGCGCCATGGGACAGGATGTGCCCCGCATCAAGCGCATCCTCGAACTCAATCCCACGCACCCCTTAGTGAGTGGACTACAGAAATCCTACGTCGAGCGCAAGGGCGACGCCGGACTGGCGGAAACAGCGCAGCTTCTGTACGGGATGGCGCTCCTGGCAGAGGGTGGTGAATTGACCGATCCGTCACATTTCATACGCCTACTGGCGGATCGACTGGCGCGGACGCTGTGACGTAGAGGCTGTGACGTAGAGAAGGAGGAGTAGCGGTTGGCGGTGTCAGTCCTCCAGTGCGCTCCGCGGTGGTGCTGTTACCTTCCGAGTGACGATCCGACCGGGCTTCGCAACATGAGCCGGAGGCGCCAAACCCTTGACCGAACCCACACCCTGGATCGAGGACCGCTGGCCGACGGACCCCGCACAGGTTCGCTCGATTGTTCTGGTGCTGCACGGGGGACAGGCCCGAAGCCCGACCACAGTGCGGCGGCGGACTCAGCTCAGCTATCTCCGGATGGTCCCCTTCGCTCGGTTCCTGCACCGGCGTGACGGTGGGCACGGGATGTCGGTACGCATCCTGCGGTATCGCTACCGGGGGTGGGACGAGCCTGAGCTGCACCCGGTGCAGGACGCAAGATGGGCATTGACGCAGCTTCGGGAACAGTACCGGGACGCGTCGATAGCGCTGTTGGGACATTCGATGGGTGGGCGGGCGGCGCTGCGGGTGGCTGACCATCCGGCGGTGACTGCGGTGTGTGCGTTAGCGCCATGGACCCTGGACGATGAGCCGGTGCGGCAGCTCGCCGAGCGGTCAGTGCTCATCGCGCACGGTGATCGAGAGCACACGACCGATCCGCGGCTGTCCTACCGGTTTGCGGTGCGGGCCAAGCAGGTCACTTCCCGGGTGTGTCGTTTTGACGTGCTCGGCGATGGCCACGCGATGCTGCGTCGCGCGCACGACTGGTCAGTGCTGGCCGCCCGGTTCGTGGAGGCCGAACTCGGATTACGGAAACCCGACCCGCTCATCGAGGATGCGATGCGCCGACCGGCTCCGGAGGGACTCCGGGTGCCGCTGCCGCCGATGACCCAAGGTAGAAGGTGGTGGTGACGACTTCGCGCCTCGGTCATGCCTTGAGAGCCCCGAGACAGGGGGTGGTTGCTCTGCCGGCGGCGGCCGACCAGCGAGGGCTAGTACTCGTGCCGTAGATTGTGATCTTGTGGCGTGGGCGGTGCCGGACGTAGGGGGCCACCGCTTGATCATCGTCGATTGTGGCCGCGTCGCAGCGGTGGACAATGTCTCACCGGCTGCTGGCTGCGACTGATCGTTGATCCGCAGGGTCATCGATGTGCCCCGACCGACAGCACGCGGGCGGGTGCCCGGAGGTACGGCCCATTCGGTAGAACCATTGGGCGCAGAGTGGGGCGCTCATGCACCGGGTCCTGATCAGCATGGGCGCTCGTAGGCGCTCGCGGCTCGCGTGGGGCGCGGGGAGTGCTGTTCAGGTGAGCATGGCTGGACGGGAGCAGGAGGGCGTTGATGAGTGTGAACGCGTCGGAGGACGCGGCGGGCTTCGCTGATCTGGCGCTGCGGCCGGAGTTGCTGCGTGCGCTGTCTGGACTTGGTTATGAGGAGCCCACGCCGATCCAGCGCGAGGCGATCCCGCCGTTGCTACAGGGGTGTGACCTGCTCGGTCAGGCCGCGACGGGGACGGGAAAGACGGCGGCGTTCGCGTTGCCGGTGTTGCAGCGAATGTCCGCTGACCAGCGAGGTGCGGCGCCGGTGGCGCTGGTGCTCGTACCCACACGTGAGCTAGCCATGCAGGTCTCGCAAGCGTTCCACCGCTACGGCCGCGATCTTGGCGTCCGAGTCCTTCCGATCTATGGCGGGCAGCCGATCGGCCGGCAGCTGCAGGTGCTCGAACGCGGGGTCGATGTCGTGGTCGCCACACCTGGCCGCGCAATCGACCATATCGGTCGTGGGACGCTTCGTCTGCACAGTGTGGAGACGGTCGTGCTGGATGAGGCGGACGAGATGCTCGACATGGGGTTCGCCGAGGACATCGAGGCGATCCTCGACAGCACTCCCGCGGATCGGCAGACCGTGCTCTTCTCCGCGACGATGCCGTCACGCGTTGACGGGATCGCTCGCCGCCACCTCCGTGATCCGGTCCGGATTGAGATGGGCCGCGAGGCGACGGCTGCAGGTACGGGCCCGCTGGTGCGGCAGAGCGCGTATGTGGTCAGCCGCGCGCAAAAGCCCGCTGCTCTCGGACGGGTGTTGGACGTGGAAGCGCCCTCGGCTGCGATCGTTTTCTGCCGGACCCGGGAAGAGGTCGACCAGCTCACCGAGACCTTGAACGGACGCGGCTACCGCGCCGAAGCATTGCACGGCGGGATGGGCCAAGAGCAACGCGACCGGGTGATGAGGCGCCTGCGCAGCGCGACCGCCGACCTGCTCATCGCCACCGACCTGGCCGCTCGCGGGCTCGACATCGAGCAACTGACCCACGTCGTCAACTACAACGTTCCTTCAGCGCCCGACGCCTACGTGCACCGCATCGGCCGGATAGGCCGTGCCGGCCGCGAGGGTGTGGCAATCACGTTAGCGGAGCCGCGCGAGCACCGGATGCTCAAGGCGATAGAGCGAGTGACGAAGCAGCGGATCACGATGGAGAAGGTGCCCACCATCGCCGATCTGCGCGCCCGACGCCTCGAGCTGACCCGTGCAGCGCTGCAGGAAAGCCTCCTCACCAACGATCTGGAGCGCTTCCGTGTCGTGGTCGAGACGCTCGCTGACGAGTTCGATGTCATGGACGTGGCGCTCGCCGCGGTGAAGTTGGCTCACGAGTCCCTTGGGGGCGAAGCCGACGAAGAGCAGATCCCAGTGGTCGCCGAGGTGTCCGGGCGCACGCGACCAGATCTCCATGGTGTCGATGGACGCGAAGGCCGGCGCGGCCGTGCCCGAACTGGCGGGATGACGCGCGTCTTCCTCGGTGTCGGGCGCAGCACCGGGATCCGGCCACAGGACCTGGTCGGCGCAATAACCGGGGAGTCCCGTCTCAGTGGCCGCGACATTGGGGCCATCGAGATCGCTGATCGCTTTTCGCTGGTGGAGGTGTCCGAGTCCGCGGCCGACGACGTGATCGTAGCTTTGCGGCGCACCACCATCAAAGGAACAAAGCCGACCGTCCGCCGCGAGCGCGACACGGCGAGTAGTGCCGCCGGTAAGAAAATTGTCACCCCACGCAAGCGCGGGTGAACTCGGTGACGTGGGGTAAGAGCGGGCAACGCGCGACGGCGGGGAAGTAGCCGCGCAGCGCGGCGCGCGACCGGAGCATGTGGCGGGTGCGTTCCCACGGCGTCCTCCGAAGCCCCGAGAGCGATCGCGAGGTCGCCGACGCAGGCCAACCGCGGGTTCGACCGCCCCGGGACCCCGTTTAGGCGGGAACCGCGTCCGGCCCCGGCGGGCTGGGGTCAAACGGCGGCGGGCTGTTTTGATCAAACCGGCCGGGACCCAACTCATCACAGCTGGCCCCAATCTCGGGGTGGGTGTTGGGGTTCTGTCTCAGAGCGCGGAGGAACTGGTCGATCCGTGGGTCCTCGACGCTGTCCACTGCGAGCTGGTGACCCCATGACTGCAGCGATACCGCGCTCGTCAGCCCGGGGTAGGGCGAGAGCATCGTATAGGGCTGGCCTCGTACGTGGCTGGCCAACGCCTCCACCGCGTCCCCCGCGACGCGGTCGGGGTTGTATGCGATCCACACCGCCCCGTGCTCGAGGGAATGGACCATGTTCTCGTTGCGCACCGCGCGCGGGTACACCACGCCGTTGCATGCGGCCCAGAACCCGTCGTGTGAACCGCCGAAGGGCGGGTTGTGATCATAGGCCACCCGCTGGGTTGGCTTCACATGCTGCCCGCCCTGATAGGACTTGACCAGCACGCCAGGAATTTGCCGGGACGGATCTGGATTGGCCGTCGACGGTGTGAACGGCCCGCTGGCGATCTCATGCTGCTCGTCGCCTTGGCTCTGTACACCGGCACATCCCGCGACGCCAGCGGTGAACAGCACCACGGCCACGGCCGTGACCGCACTCCAGGCCGTCGATCCCGTCACCACCACTGCGCCACGCCGGCCGTGCCGCAACGTGCGCCCAGCCATGGCAATGGAATACCTCGAAGTGGACCGAAGCCAGCGTCTTGTCGTTGTTGCATTGGTGTCATATCCCGTCCGATCGCCGCAATGCCCCGCCGTCCCAGTAAGAGGTTGCAAGTGTGCCACTACGCTCATCGAGGACCCAATCGCCTATCCACATTTCACGGGTACCGACCCTCACCTCAAGGTTCGTGCCGCAACACTGAACCGCCTCGTGGTCGGGCTCGTGACGTGGTGGCGTCCGCGCCACCGGTGGGGGCCAGGGGCTCGGTGCAGTTGTGCCACGACCTCGGCCGCGCCGTCCTTGACGATGTCCGCCACGGGCAGCCCAGTTCTGCTCGCGCTGACAGTACTGACTAGCTCGGGCGACACAGGGCAAGACCACCGGCTAAGCAGTCCGGTACAGATAGACTCAGCGCCGGCGACTTTGAGGTAAGTCTCATCGACGAACCACCGATTTCCGGGACGTGCCGGCAGGGCCGGGCCCCGTCAACCAGCAGCGGGGTGAACCGCTGCACCCACCGGTAGACAGTGACATGGTGGCTTCGATGCCCCGTTCGGCCAGCAGTTCTTCGACGTCCCTGAGAGACAGCGCATAGCGTAGGTACCAGCGCACTGCCAATGATCACATCCGGTGGGAATCGGAGCCCAGCGAACCCAGAGCTCGGTGCTGGCACTCGGGCAGGGCATCGACGCATCAACCCAGCCTGCCCAGGCGACGCAGTTCTTCTTCGCGACGGAGATCCGGAAGCAAAGTTCTGGCCGGTCGAGATGGGCTGGGACGGGTTGAGGTGAGTCCAGCGCGTTTAGCGGTACCGCTCTGATCACCTCAACAGGATGCTCCAACGGAAAAGCGCGCTCGCCAGCCGTAAGTATGATTTGCCAGACGAGGTGTCCTCAACGGACCGCCTGCTGACGGAGAACCCAGCGAGGTCACAGAATGAACCTGCAGGAAGCGCTGCGCATCGCGCTGCGCGAGTTACGCGCCGACCGGCTGCGCTCCGCGCTAACCATGCTCAGCATCACCATCGGAGTCGCGGCGGTGATCCTGCTTGTCGCGATCAGCAACGGGGTGCAGACCTCGATTCATGAGCGCATTCAACCGCTGGCCAACTTAATCATCATCGTAGCGACGACCAGTAACCTCCCAGGCGGTACCGCCCCAAGAGACTTGACCGACGCCGACGTCGAGGCATTGCGGAACCACGAGCAGGCACCTCACGTCGCAACCGCCATCCCAGCCACCATCAGCCAAACTCTGGTTGAGACGGATACTACGAGGTTCCGCTCCCGCGTTGTGGGCTCCACCGAACGCTGGCTCGAGGTGAACAACCGGGATCTTCTGGCGGGATCGTTTTTCGACGAGGCCCAGGCGCGCTCCACCGCCCGAGTGGCTGTCCTGGGTTACACAGTGGCGACGACCCTCTTCGGTGATGACCCGGCGGCGGCATTGAGCAGGACGATCAGGATCAATCACCGGACCTTCAAAGTCATCGGAGTGCAGCAGTCCGTCAGCCTGCCAGGAGACAACGACGTGGTCATGCCGCTGAATACCGCGAGACAGTACCTCTTCGGCGGCGGCGACAAGATCAACCAGATCAATGTCCAAGCCACCCGAGAGACCGACGTTGCCGCCGCTGAGGATGAGGTGACCCGCATCCTCAGCGACCGACACGGGATCAAGGACGCCGGGAAACGGGACTTCGAGGTCCAATCCCTGCGCAGCCAGATCGACGCCTACAGCCAGATCCTGCGCATCCTCGCCCTATTCACCGCCGCCGTCGCCGCAATCTCTCTAGTCGTCGGCGGTATCGGTGTCCTGAACATCATGATGGTCTCGGTCACCGAACGAACCCGCGAGATCGGCATCCGCAAGGCAATCGGTGCCACCCGCCGCGCGATACTCCAACAGTTCCTCATCGAATCCACCGTGCTGGCCGGCCTTGGTGGGCTCATTGGCGCCTTTGTGGGGATCAGTCTATCGTTGCTTGCCGCCGCGATCGCGCCCGATCTGGATCCCATCCTTGCCACCTTTGCCCCCACTGTGACTATCCCCTCTGTGGTGCTCTTGTTCGTGGTCAGCCTCGCGATCGGACTCGTCGCCGGCAGCTACCCGGCAAACCGCGCCGCCCGGCTACGGCCAGTCGAGGCTCTCCGACACGAGTAGGCGACGGGCCGAGCGCTACCGTTAGTGGCCTGCCGAGTCCTACAACGTCTGCTATCTTTCGAACCATCTAAGTTAACTGGGGTGCCATCACTGACTCCTTCCCGGCCCTATTAGACCGGCCACCACCTACTCGAAGAGGTCCTCACCCGCCTCGGCGCCCTGCCCGCAAACGGCCGACCGGAAATACCAGTCCCAAGATAACTCCCGCTCACCCGAGGCGACACTTGGGCCGCGGGCCGGCCACAACCCGAAAAACCAACTCAAACGATCAACGCGGTCGGTCATAGATCAACTTATCACCTACTGCGTAATCGGGTCTGACGCACCTGGGGCCCTCGGGTGCAGATATACGTACTCCTCTACGCCATATATACGTTGCGATGCGGACTATCCCGTTCGGCACGAATAGGCGGCTTGTCTCATGTGCGGAGTTCGTGGGCATGGGTCAGACCGCGCCGCCGCAGGTGGTCGCCGATGAATCGCAAATTGCACCGCCGTCGAATTGCCTCGCGACGCGGACAGGTTCATGAAAGTCTATTGATCCATGGCTCTTGACAGGCTTCCCAGAACGCCCGCATTCTAACGGTGTGGGGGAGAAGCCGTGTCACGGCGAAGTGAAGGCGCACGCGTCCGTCAAATCCCGTAAGTCAGCACGGAGTCTTCAACTCTTCCTCTTCGGGCATGCGGCGTCGCAGTGCGGCACCTGGATCCAGTTCGTGGCGGTGGGCTGGCTGGCCTACAAGCTCACCAACAGTGGTGTCGCGCTCGGCGTCATCGCAGCGGCGACCTTCGGACCATTATTGTTGTTCGGGCCCTGGGCGGGCACGATCGTGGACCGCTGCGACAAGCGTCGCCTGCTGCTGATTGTCCAGGTCCTCACTGGGGCTCAGGCCGCGGTGCTGGGTGGGCTGGTACTGGGTGATGCGATTACGCCGCCACTGCTGTACCTGCTCGCGGTTGCCGGTGGGGTTGGTTACGCGGTTGAGAGCCCCACCCGGAATGCGATTGTCGCCGAACTTGTCGCACCGCAGGACATCGCGCACGCTGTCAGTCTGACTAGCGCCGTCGCCGCCGGCGGGCGAGTGCTCGCGCCCGTGCTGACCGGGCCACTGATTCTTCTAGCCGGGATTGGCTGGTGCTTCGAGGCCAAGGCCGTGTGCTATCTCGCTGCCGTCGTGGCGCTGCGCCTTGTGCGGCGGGCCGAACTGCACGCGCCGGAGCCGGCGGCGCGGGAACGCGGACAGGTGGTTGCTGGCCTTCGATACGTGTGGGCGGTCACCGAGCTGCGTACGGCGCTGTTGCTAACTGCTGTGGTTGCCACGTTCGGATTCAATCACCAAGTAGTGATTCCGCTGCTGGCCGAACGGACATTCGATGGCGGCGCGGGCACGTACACACTGTTGTACTCGGCGATGGGCGTGGGTGCCGTTGCAGGGGCTCTCGCCGCCGGCCGCGCCGACGTTGACGTGCGTTTTCTGGGTCGGGCCGCGCTTGTCTTCGGGATGGCGTCGGGACTCGTAGCCGTCGCACCCGTCCTGCCGCTCGCCGTGCTCGGCGCCGCCCTGACCGGGGCGACCGCGCTGCTATTCATCACCGCTGCGACGACGCTGCTGCAGAAGCGGTCCGAACCAGCAATGCGCGGCCGAGTGATGGCTCTCAGCGCGATGGTGGTCCTCGGTGGTGTGCCGATCGGTGCACCGGTCGTGGGACTCGTGGCGGAGCAGCTCGGTCCGCGTAGTGCACTCGGCGTTGGAGCCGTCGTCGCTGTCGGCGCCGCCCTGGCCACCCTGTGGCCCGCACGTCCGGTCCATGCAGCGAATCGAGAGCGGGCCATGCCCACTGGATCGGCCAGGCCATGACGCCCCACTGGCGCTGTGGCGACCCGGGTTTGGAGGACGACATGACCAGCATTGGCAGACCGCTGCCGATCGAGACACGCACGCTGACTGCCCCGCCAGGTCGGCAGCTGGCAGCGGGTCGAGACGCGACAATCTATGACCTCGATCATGACCGGATATTGCGCCGCACCAGAGATGGCCGGTGCATGCGGCATGAGGCCGAGGTGATGGAGCACGTCCGTGGCGCTGGCTACCCCGTGCCGAGGGTGTACCGGGTCGGCCGCGGCGAGATCGAAATGGACCGAGTCGACGGGCTCACGATGCTTGCCGACCTGCTGCGCCATCCCTGGCGTCTGAGCCGCCACGCGCGGCTGCTCGCTAATCTGCACGAGCGGCTCCATCAACTCCCGCCACCACCGACAATCCGGCCCGGGCCAGTGGCCGGGGTCGCTCTCGTGCATCTCGACCTGCACCCCGGCAACATCATCCTCGGCCCTCGCGGCCCGGTGGTCATCGACTGGCCCCACGCTGCCCTCGGATGTCCCCTGTCCGACATTGCGTTCACCTGGACCAGCCTGGCCTGCTTCGAACACGACGCCACCGGGTTGATCGCGCGTCTCGCCGACCGCTTCCGCGCTGTGTTCCTCGACTGCTTTCTCACGGCGAGCTGCTCCCCCGCGGCGGTCCGACCCCTGCTACCGGCGATGGTGCATTACCGACTCAGCCATCCGCAGCGCCGCCGCAACGTGCGCGCCGCCGAGCAACTGTCGCTAGAACGACTCGCGGCCGAGGCCACCGCGCCATGAGCACAATGCAACCCATCACCGGCACAGCTACCGGCGGCACGATTCGCGCTGTGCTGTTCGACTACTCCGGCACGCTGTTTCACCTCAAACGTGGAGAACACCTGCTGGGCCCCGTGCTCGCACAGATGCACCCACGCCCACCAGCCACCGAAATTAAGGCGCTGGTGGACCGGCTCACCCGGGCGCGGGCCGGCACGCTTCCTACGCCGCCAGCGCCCGCGGAGATCCTGTACGCGTACCAGGGCCGTCACCTCGACCCTTGGCTACATCGCCGGGCCTACACGTGGTGGTTGCGAACCACCGGGCCCATGCGGCTCGAGCTGGCCGACCAGATTTACGACCGCGTGGTCGATCCGCACGCCTGGCAGCCTTACCCTGACACCGATGCCGCCCTGCGCCGTGTGAAAGCCGCCGGTCGGCCGATTGCAGTACTCAGCAACATCACCTTCGACATCCGGCCTGCCTTCGCCCACCACCACCTCGAGACCCTCGTTGACCAGATGGTGCTTTCGTTCGAAGAACGCCTCGCCAAGCCCGACCCCGCTGTCTTCCACATCGCCTGCGACCGCCTCGGCATCGCACCCTCTGAGACCGTCATGATCGGAAACAATCCCGATGAGGACGGAGGCATCCTCGACATCGGCGGCCGCTACATCGGCGTGGATCGGCTCACTAACCGCCGGCGAGCTCTACTGGCCGCCGTTACCGCCGCCCTGGGCGAAGCCTAGCCTCAGGCTTTCGCCGTAGATAATCTGTGTGCGACACGCCGGGCTTAAATGCGTGAAAGTCCTGTTCAGTACGGTTTGAATCGTGGTTGTCGAGACCCAATCAAGCGAGTTGAAAGTACTTCGCGGGTGAAGGATAGAATCGGCTATTCGGCAAGAGGTCAATCGGTTAAATAGACGCTTTCATCTGCGAGTGGCACCGCAGAAGTCGAGTCCTGCCTCTCAGATTCAGGATGGTCGCCCATCGCACGGAAGGCAATCACATGCAACTCGCCGGAACGCGGTTGGTAGAGCTCGACCGTGTAAGCACCCAAGGCATCTCTGCTAAGAAGGTGGATCCGCTGAGCGCGGCCTCCAGCGTTGGCTGAAGCTCCGCAACGCGATGAGCCGTCTCCGCTGGGTTGCGCGGCCTGCAGCCATGCACCCAACGGTTGGCTCCTGCACAAGCGCCGCAAGGTGAGTAAGTGCATTGCCACGTTTGGTCCCACGAGAAGCGATTCGGAATCCAGACGGAATCTCTCCGTCCACGTCCAGTCGGATTACCTGCCTTAACATCTGATGTCAATTACCTTGGGAGACGCCCCCCGGCCAAATACGCCTCGCGCAGCGAATCAAGCGCCTCGTGCCCTGCACCCAGAGATCGCAGCCAGGAAGAGGCTGTTGTGCCTAGGGTGACGCTTAGCGCATCAGCGACATCAAGGAGTGCCTCATATTGATCCTTCGAGTCAGTGGGCCAGATGGAGTGCTCTCACAGCGCTAGCGACAGGTAGCTGCACCTGCTGCGGTGCCCTTAGCGCCAACCGAGGAGATGAGTGATTCATCAGTCGTAAAGTGAAGCGCTGTCATGTTTCGCAATGGGCGAATCGTGGCCGGTCACTGGGTGCTGGATGAAGATCGGCTGCTGGCCACTTTGCAGTCGCATCTTGCTTGACCACATCGATACGCACGTTGGGGTCTTGTCCCGGGCGGTTGCTGCCGTCGATGACCGTCGGCTCAGCCTGCGGCTGATTCCTGCCACGTCGGCGCCACAGCAGGCGTCTGATTGCCACCTCAAGAATGACGGCAGGACACCGAACAAGAAGGTCATCACCATGGTTGCGAGCGGGACGTCCAACCACACGGGGATCTATCGCGGAGCAGTGCTGGTGGAAATCGCCGCAAAGGTGATAACCGCACAACCGACCGTCAGCCAAGGCACCAGTTCCTATACCCGGTGCGCCATAGATACCCAAGTAGACATGCGCTGCTTTAGCCGAGGCGACGGTGTCTTCTGTTGGTCAGCACCGCTGGTCATACGTGCATCGTGTCGCATGCTGGTCGGCACTTGCTGCAGGACGGGATAACTGTCCAAATTTGCGTCCAGCAATACTTCCGCAAGGTGTCGAGGGTCCAACCGTTGAGTGTTCCGTGAACACTGGACTGATCTATAACAGCTGCCATGTTGTTTGCCTGAGCTACTCGATCAGCCAAAACATCCCAACCTTAGGTGCATGCCAACCAAAGACGACCCATGTGAAATCACCCCGAGCCAGTCAATTGCAGCTCGTTAGCCAGTCTGTGTGTTATCTTGTCGTCAATATGAATCCATGCGAAAAGTGTGTCATGCTCCGGTTCAAGGTCGCCGCTAACAGCGTCAACAGGAACCGCGTAGCTGCGCAGCTTGGTGTAGTGATTCTCGAAGAATCTCGAGAAATCTCGGGGACTTGATCCATGTAGCGCGTTGGATTGACGTCGACGAAGAAGTCCATCTCATCACGAAGTGTTTGCGCGGTGGAAGACTCCCGTAAGAATATCCGTGCGGGACCATCCGGCCCAGGCTCAGCCAATAGAGGGCCGCCGCTTTCACCATGCTTCGTCCTGCACATGGATGTAGGGATAGTAGAGCCCGAGTTCGCTCATCACACCCTCCAAGCCTTTGACAAACGATCCAACTTTCTCCCGAGAAGTATGCCACGGTACGCACGGCAGGCAAGATTGACTATCTGCCGATGTGAGGGCCGCGTGATGAAACCCCCAACAACCCGAACAGAACAACACCACTCAACCGACAACGCCCGACCAGCCACAACCTCAGACTGCCCAGCCACCGGACGGGATGGGACGTAAATCCCGTTCCCCATCCCGCTGGGGCACGGCTCAACCTGAGGCACGACTTGGGCGCGTATTGGGTGTGGACACCCGCTAACTGTCGTTGAGCACCGGACGTAGCCGGACGCAACAGAATGCCCCCGACCTGTTGTCGTAGGTCACGGCACACTGGCCGGAAATGACCGGCCCCTACCCTCGCGGCATGCATCCGGCACAGGCAAACACTCGAACTGCGAGGAAACCGACAACGACAATCACTAATCGCGCGCTGGCGCTGCCCCCAACTTCGCTTTTAACTTCGTTACTTATTCCGCAACCAGCACAACTCGGGTGCTTGGGCGCCACGAGTAGGTGGGTGCATTCTCCGCACACCACCAGGTCGGGTAGCCACAATGCCAGGTGCACGGGCTCCGGCTGTTCTGCCCTGGGGTTGTGTGGACAGATACGCGCCTGGCCGTCCAGCCAGCGAGCGCCAGCCATCATGATCCCGAGTCGCAGCCAACCAGGCTGCTCGGCAAACCCGAGGTCCCGGTGGTCAACTCCCGGCTTGTTCAACAGCCCCACGATCAGATCGTTGCGCGCCGCGTCGAGTTGATCCTCCCGCCCGACCGGAATGTCGAGCTCCGCCAGCAACTCGGCTTCCCGACCCTCTGTGATAGCCGCATCGATCCGGAGCACTAGGTCGCTCAGGTTATGTTCGGGGATATCCATGATCGTTTCTCCTTGGTATAAGGATTCCTGACGCAGCCCGTCGGTGTGTGCGTGTGTCGCTGGACTTACGCACTGACGCATACACGTGCACCGCCTCGGGTGAGCCCGTTAACGCGCTCTGACGCATAACGCACACCCACTCTTACCAGGTATTTCACAGCTCTGTATTCCGGCCCGCTCGCTTCCTGGATCGGCGGCGATCAGCCGCAGCGCCCACCAGCTCCGCATCGGGGAACGCCGGTTTCCACGGGCTGTGCTCGCTCTGGTCTGCTGGCCCGTGATGATCGAGGACAGTTATGGCGGATGGGACAAGCTCACCAGAGTCCAGCACCTTCTCCCGAATCGCTGATGAGCCGGCTCGGCGTTCGACAAGGACCTTCGCGGACCGGACCTAGATCAGCACGCCACAAACTCTCCACAGGTTCGGGAGTAGGCAAAGCACACCACCCCGACACTGAACTGCACCATCGACTTACGGCACCCGACTTATCCACACCTGCCTCATTATCCACAAGTCTGCCCGCGTGCTGTCGACGGCGCAGCCCTGATGCGGCAGATTTACTTCGTAGATCACGAGACAATGGGGAGGCCGGAATGGGGACGAAGACCCAGGCTGCGGACCGCCATAGCGATGGGCTGGGTAAGCGGGGAGAGGATCTGGCGGCGGACTACTTGGCGGGTGCCGGTCTCGTAGTGCTCTCGCGCAACTGGCGCTGCCGGGACGGCGAGCTTGATCTGATCGCCACCGACGGCGAGCGCCTCATCGTGTGCGAGGTCAAGACCCGGTCGGGGACGGGGTACGGGGAACCGTCGGAGGGCGTGACACCGGCGAAGGCAGCTCGGATAAGGCGGGTCGCCGCAACGTGGCTGCGGACCTACCGGGTCGGCTGGTGCGAAGTCCGCTTCGACGTACTCGCGATCTTGTGCCCGCAGGATGGGCCGGTCACCGTGGAGCACCTGCAGGGTGCGTTCTGATGTCGCTGGCCAGCGCCTGGGCAGTGGCGTTGCACGGGGTCGACGGGGTGCTGGTGGAGATCGAGGCTCACATCGGTCCCGGCTTGCCGGGGCTGCACATGGTCGGCCTGCCCGATACCGCCCTGTCCGAGGCGAGGGACCGGGTGCGGGCTGCGGTGCTCAACTCGGGTGAGCGGTGGCCACCGCGACGGATGACCCTGGCACTGTCGCCGGCCACCCTGCCCAAGGGCGGAAGCAGCTATGACCTCGCTCTGGCGTGCGCCTTGCTTGCCGCCGACCGCCGGATTCCGGCTGAGCGGCTGCGCGGGCTGGTGTTGATCGGGGAACTGGCCCTAGACGGCCGGCTGCGACCAGTGCGTGGGGTGCTGCCGGCCGTCCTGGCGGCCCGCCGGGTAGGCATTGACCGGCTGGTCGTGCCGACGGCTGTACTCGCCGAGGCGGCGCTGGTCGAGGGAGTGCGGGTGTACGGTGCGGCTCACCTCAAGGAGGCGATCGGCTGGTTGCGCGATCCCGCCTTCGGGTTGACCCATCCTGGGCCGCTGCTGCCATCCCCACCGGCGCCGGTCCCCGACCTTGCTGACGTGCTGCACCAAGGCGACGCTCGTTGGGCGGTGGAGGTCGCCGCCGCAGGTGGCCACCATCTGCTGCTGACCGGGCCACCGGGAACGGGCAAAACGATGTTGGCCCAGCGGATGGTGGGGTTGCTGCCAGCGCTGACTGAGCAGGAGGCGCTCGAGGTCACCGCGGTGCATTCGGTGGCCGGCCTGCTGTCTGCCGAGACCCCGCTGATTACCGGGCCCCCGTTTGTCGCGCCGCATCACACCAGCTCGCTGGCAGCGTTGATCGGCGGCGGTTCGGGACTGGCCAAGCCCGGTGCGATCAGCCGGGCACATCGCGGTGTGCTGTTCCTCGATGAGGTTCCCGAGCTCGGGCCACGATCGCTGGAGGCGCTGCGTACCCCGCTGGAGGACGGCGAGGTCCGGCTAGCCCGCCGGGATGGGGTGGTGCGCTACCCAGCACGGTGCCTGCTCGTGCTTGCGGCCAATCCGTGTCCCTGCGCGCCGCCCGATGAGCGGGATTGCATCTGCGCCCCGTCGGCCCGCAGGCGGTACTTGGGCCGGCTGTCCGGGCCGCTGCTGGACCGGGTGGACTTGCGGGTGTCGATGCGGCCGGTGAAGAACATGGGACAGGCCGATCCGGAGCCGGAGAGCACTGCAACAGTCCGTGAACGGGTACTCCGGGCCCGATCCGCGGCCCGGGCACGCTGGACGGGTACCGGCTGGAGCACCAATGCCGAGGTGCCGGGGCCGGTGCTGCGGCGGCGATTCCGGCTGCCGAGAACGGTGACCGAGCCGATCGAGGCGGCACTGCATCGGGGGCTGGTGACGGCCAGAGGAGCAGATCGCACCTTGCGGTTGGCCTGGACGGTGGCTGACCTGGCAGGTCGGGACCGCCCGCTGGCCGAGGATGTGGCCGTGGCGATGGGTCTGCGCGACCGGAGGGCGGCATGACACCGGGTCAGCGCGAGCTGCGCCTGGCTCGCGCCTACCTCAACCGGGTCGCCGAGCCCCCCGCCGCGGCCCTGTCCGAGCTGATCACCGAGGTCGGTCCGGTCCGGGCGGCCCGGCTGGTCGCCGCGAGGAAGGTCTCCGATCGCGTCGCCGCGGAGAGCTCTGCCCGCCGAGACGACGACCGGGCGCAGGCCGATCTGTCCGCGATCGCCGCGCTCGGGGGCCGGTTGGTGATTCCTGAGGACGATGAATGGCCTCGTGAGGCGTTCACCTGCTTCGCGACCCCTGCTGCGCGGGCCGACGCGCGCTGGTGTGTCCCGGTAGCGCTCTGGGCACGGGGAGCTGCTCGCCTCGACGAGCTGGGTGAGCGAGGCGCGGTAGCGGTGGTCGGGGCCCGGGCCGCGACCGGATATGGGGAGCACGTCGCTGCCGAGTTCGGCTACGGGCTTGCCGAGGGTCGCCACGCAGTGATCTCCGGCGCCGCGTTCGGCATTGACGGTGCGGCGCATCGGGGCGCGCTGGCCGCCGAGGGCTGCACCGTCGCGGTGCAGGCCTGCGGGTTGGATCGGGCCTACCCCGCCGGTCACTTACGGTTGCTGGACGGGATCGCCGAACGCGGTGTGGTGGTCAGCGAGTATCCCCCGGGTGTCCGGCCCGCGCGGTTGCGCTTCCTGGTGCGTAACCGCCTGATCGCCGCGCTTGCCAGCGGCATCGTCGTGGTCGAGGCTGGGGTGCGCAGCGGTGCCCGGCGCACCGCTGCCGCTGCAGCCGCGCTGGGCCGGATCGTGATGGCGGTGCCGGGCCCGATCACCTCGGCACTGTCTGTGGGCTGCCACCTGCTGGTGCGCGAGGAGCAGGCGGTATTGGTCACTCGGGTAGCGGAGGTGATCGAGGTCGTGGGGCGGATCGGGACCGACCTCGCGCCGCCGTTAAGCACGCCCCGCTGCCGTACCGACGGGCTGAGCCCGGAACTGCTCGCGGTGTACGAGGCGCTGCCGGTCCGGGCTTGCCGATATCCCGAGCAACTGGTGCGTGAGTGCGGGGTACCGCTGCATCGGGTGCGGTCCGCGCTGCCGTTGCTGGAGTTGCAGGGGCTGGTCGCCTGTGGAGTGACGGGCTGGTACCGAATATCGCAGGATCCCACGCGTGGCGGTGCTTGACCTCCGGCGGCCGGGAGCGCACCGTCCTGCCGGTGAGCGAGGAACCGCCCGCACCCGACTCACTACCGGACGACCTGGCCGCGTACCGAGACCGTTTCACGGCCCATCTGCGTTCGGTGCGCGGCTTGTCACCGCACACCGTGCGGGCCTACTGCGGCGACGTCACCTCCCTGCTGCACCACCTGGTGAGTTCAGGTCGCGACACGCTGGCGGCGCTGGATCTTACGCTGCTGCGCGGCTGGATGGGCAAGCAGTACCGCAGCGGTCACCGGCGCAGCACGCTGGCACGGCGGACCGCAGCGGCACGCGCCTTCACTTCGTGGGCCACCCGAGCCGGTCTGCTGGCCAGCGACCCGGGGCTGCGGCTGGCCGCGCCGCGGCCACACCGGGTCCTGCCTCCGGTGCTGCACCCGGAACAGGCGGCGGCGGCACTCCATGTGGCGCAACGGGGCACCGCCGAGGCGGATCCTGTTGCTGTACGTGATCACGCCGTTGTGGAGTTGTTGTATGCGACGGGGATACGTGTCGCCGAGCTCTGCGGGCTTGATCTCGGTGACCTCGATGAGCAACGTCGCCTGGTCCGGGTGTTTGGCAAAGGTGCGAAGGAACGCGCAGTGCCGTATGGGTTACCCGCGCAGCGCGCCCTGCGTCGCTGGATCGAACAAGGGCGTCCCGCCCTCGTCCAATCGCATTCAGCCGCGGCGTTGTTTCTCGGAGCACGAGGCGGACGAGTCGATCAACGAATCGTTCGAGCGGTCGTGCACGATGTGATCGGCGCGGTGGCAGGCCTCCCGGATATGGGGCCGCACGGGCTGCGGCACAGCGCCGCGACTCATCTGCTGGAGGGCGGTGCGGACCTTCGCACCGTTCAGGAATTACTCGGCCACGCTACGCTCGCCACCACGCAGCTCTACACGCACGTCACTGTCGAGAGGCTGAAGGCGATCCATGACCGGAGCCACCCCCGTTCCTGAGCATTCCGGGGGTCGCGACCGCATCCTGACCGCCATCCCCCCAGCCGGTTCTGTGCCCGCTAGCCGGGATGCCTGGGAGGCCACGCCCAGGGCCGAGGAGGTGCAAGCCGGCATCGTCGCGTTGTGGCGCGCCTACGGCAAGGACCGCAATGCGACATTACGTGACAGGCTGCTCCTGCACTACGCGCCGCTGGTGAAGTACGTGGCCGGCCGTGTGGGTACCGGCTTGCCTGCCCACGTCGACATCGCCGACCTCGTGCAATCTGGAGTGTTCGGCCTGTGGGAGGCCATCGATCGGTACGAGCCCGAGCGTGGTTTGAAGTTCGAGACCTACGCGATGCCGCGGATCCGCGGCGCGATCCTCGACGAGCTGCGGGCGCAGGACTGGGTGCCCCGTTCGGTGCGCAGCCGGGCTCGGGATGTCGAGCGCGCACTGGAACGTCTGGAATGCCGGTTGCAGCGTTCGGCCAGCGACACCGAGGTGGCTGCCGAGCTCGGCATCACCGTTACCGACCTGCGGGAGCTCTATGCACAGCTGCAGTTGACCAGCGTGGTGGCGTTGGATGAGCTCATCGCCGTTGGCCGCGGTGGCACCTCGATTGCGGAGACGTTGCCCGACGACCAAATGGACGAACCGGGCGCAATCCTGGATTGGGTCGAGGGCCGGCGGTTGCTGGCCGAGGCGATCTCGCAACTCACCGACCGGGACCGGGTGGTGGTGTCCCTGTACTACTTCGAGAACCTCACCCTTGCCGAAATCGGCCGGGTGCTCGGGGTTACCGAGTCGAGGGCTTGTCAACTGCACACCAGAGCGGTGCTGCGGCTACGGAGCAAAATGGTCGACGCCTCCGCCGGCTGAATCCTCGGCATCACCGGGCGGTGGGCAGGGCCGTCAATGGGCAGCAGCCGCACTCGTGGCATCACAACCAGGCGCAGCGGATCCAGGTAATCGCTGGGACCGCGCCGTACACCCCAGTGCAGGCAGGCAGTAGCGGTGCAGCCAGGGTGGCCGAGCTGCACGGCACCCAGCTGCTCACCTCTGGCCACCTGATCACCGGCAGCGACGATCGTTGACACCGGCTCATAGGTCGTGCGTAGCCCGCCGGGGTGGTCCACCGATACGACACCGCGGCCGGCCACAACCGCGGCGAAAACCACCATGCCGGCGCCGGCGGCGAGCACCGCAGCCCCGGGGACGGACGACAGGTCGACACCGCGATGCCCCGGCCCGTACGGCACCGCCGGTGCCTCGAAAGCCCGGACCACGGCCGGACGTCCCGCCAGCGGCCAACCGAACATCCGGGTGTGCGGCCGGGACTGGTCACCGGCATCAGCCGTCCCAGGCTGCGCCGCAAAGCCTGCCGAAACGACCATCCCAGTCCCCGTCGCACCGGACAGCACGGTGACGAGCAGCGCGCATATCAGTACCCGAGACATGCCCGACAGCGTCCCGGCGCCGGTCGCGACCGCCCAGCGGCGAAGCCCGCCGATGTGGACACAGAGGGCACTGTGGACAGCTACGTACGGCAGCCCCACCTCGGCTGAGCCGGCCGTGGAGCAGGTCGTACACTGCAGGAGCGGCC
>JALZDN010000117.1 GCA_030862525.1 Actinomycetota bacterium
CCACGATGAGCTGGCCCGGCGCGGCGGGAGCTTGCCGCGCTGCCCAGCAGGAGGGCACCCACATCGCCGTCGGCGGCACCCATCCCTTCGCCGAAGCGGAGCAGCAGGCGATCACCGACACAGGTAAGCGGCAAGTACCTCCACTAGGTCACGGGCGAGGTCGGTTGCGGAAAGTGCGGACCGGCCCCCGCCCGTCGGCTCCTGTGGCGGAAGGTCACAGCCAGGCGCGCATTGCCGAGTCGACGACCGCGCGTAGCTCGTCGCCTCCGACACGCCCGTTGGGTCACCGGCCTGTACCTCGATGCTACGGGTGGGCCCCTGCTCGGTGTCTGAGCGGATCCCCTGCTGTCGGCGTAAGCCTGCTCGGTCGGACCGGAATCATGTCGTAGCCGCGGAGCACGCGAGTGGGACGCCGGTGCGGTGGACCAGCGAGCGAGAGATCGGGGAAGCGCCGGAACAGTGCCTGCAGCCCGACCTCCCCTTCCAGCCGGGCCAACGCGGCGCCGATGCAGTAATGGATACCGCTGGAGAACGCCAGGTTCGCGCCTGCATCGGACCGTTGGACGTCGAACCGGTTCGGATCGGCGAAGACCGCCGGGTCCCGATTTGCACCGCCGAGCAGCAGGATGATGAGCGAGCCCGCACGCAGTTGACGGCCGGCTACCTCGGTGTCGCGCAGCGCAATCCGCCCGGTGCGCTGCACAGGCGACTCATAGCGAAGGATCTCTTCCACGGCACCGGCCCAGCGCTGCGGTTGAGCCCGCAGCACGTCGAGTTGGTCGCGATGGCGCATCAGCAGGACGGCGCCGTTGCCCAGCAGGTTGACCGTGGTCTCGAAACCGGCGGCGAGCAGCAGCATGGCGATGCTGCTCAGCTCGTCGAGGTTCAGCTGGTCACCTTCGTCGTGGGCGGTCACCAGCGCGCTGAGGACGTCGTCGCGGGGAGCGCGGCGGATTTCGGCGAAGTGGCTGAGCATCCAGCGGTGCAGCGCGGCCAAATCGCGCTCGGAGCGGAGAAAATCGTGGTAGCTCAATCCAACGTCAAGTGACAGCGCCGCGCCGGCCCCCCAGTCGAGGAACTGGCGGCGCATCGCGACCGGCGCCCCGAGCATCTCGACGATCACGGTGGCCGGTAGCAGGCTGGCGTAGCGCTCCACCAAATCCACGGTCGGACCCCCGGCGTCCGGGAGACTCTTCGGTGTCGACCGGACGATCTCGTCGAGCAGCTCCTCGGCGATGCATTCGACGCGGGAGCGCAGGGCGGCGACTGCTCGCGCGCTGAACGCCCGGCTGACCAGTCTGCGGTAGCGGGTGTGATCGGGCGGGTCCACCGCCAGCATGGACGGTGGTTCGACCGGCCCCAGGACCGGCCGGCCGCCAATCTTCATGGCCAGCCGCAGCGGCCCGGGTACGCGGTCCAAACGCATCTGACCGAAGTCCGGGCTGCGCAACACGGCCAGGCAGACGTCGTGGTGCGCTGACATCAGTGCGAGCCCGGTCCTGACGATTGGGCCCTGCACGCGCAGCTCGTCGTAGTAAGGGAAGGGGTCCTCGCGGATCTGCGGCTCGATCATCAGCCGCGAACCCAGGTCACCGGCGCGCACTTGACTGTGCACCGCCCGCCTGACCAACCCGTGCCGAACCACCCACCGAATCGTGCGACGTAGCGCCATCGAAACCTCCCACCGCCAACCGCCTGCGATCGAAAGTATCGCGGCTACCAAGTGATGGGGATGGCCCGTACGCGCTCGGGCAAAGCCGCCTTCGCGCAAGGATGTACGCTGGCGGCCGATCAGCCCGCGTACGACCAGCCTGCGGTCCCATCCTGCACCGAGCCGTCGCGGTACGAACCAGTGGTCGGGTCGGGCCACCTGCCGCCCGGGAACGCGCTGGCGTCGACCGCCTCACCGTGCAGCGTGACCATCTGCTGTGCCTGCGCGCCGAGCACCGCCGTCAGGGTGGTCACCGCAGCGATGATGAGGCCGGTGTTCACCCCGGCTTCTTCGACGGCCAGCGCTACTCCCGCCCACGAGAAGGCGACCGAACCGAGGGCGACGATGACGCCGACCATGGCGACGATGAACTTGACCAGGATGATGCCCAGCGCCAAGTAGAACGCCAGGCCCGCGGCGGCGCAGATGCCCAGCGCCACCGCCGTTTTGTCGGCGATGGTGCCGATGCGGGTCGCTGCGCCTGCCTGTAATGGGATGATCTTGGAGTACGCTTCGGCTGCGACGCCCTTCCAGTGCTTTCCCGCGGGTAGCGCCGCCGGGTTGAGTTCGCTGCTCACGCTGCTGGCCAGCCCTCGGATGTCCTGCCAGGCGAAGGCGTACTTGAAGAAGTAGACCGGCGCGGCCACGCCCTTGAGCAGCTCCACGATCTTGTCCCAGACCGCTTTGGCTAGGCTGACGGTCTTGTCGGCCAGCCAGAGAACCGCATCCGCGACGAAGTCCGGAACGTACCAATGATCGACCGCAGATTCAGCGGTGGGCCGGATCTGATTGATCTTTCCGGAAAGATCGGACATGCCAGAGTCGATCTTGTCGACCGCGGCTTGAAACTGCGCCTCGCTGAAAGCCATGCTGTCTCTTCCAATCAGTACAGGTTCTTCACGAGGTGCAGGGTTGCCGCCTCTTCTTCGTCGTAGGTGTCGGCGACCTGATGCAGTGTGTTGGCGACATCGGTTATGCGTTTCTGCCCTTCCCCGGATCGCGCGGCGACCTGGTCTACCACGGATGCATAGGCATCGAAAATGATCTGGAAGATGCCGGCCTCGATCCGTTCCAGCCGTAGGCCGTTGGCTTGGCTGACGATATTGCCCAGCTTACTGCTCTGCTGGTCCCAGATCCCCGCCTCCGTTCGCAGCGTGTCCGTGGCGACCTTGACTTGAGCTTTGCTGGGTGGGGCCATCAGCTTGAGTCCCTTCAGGAATCGACGACGCGACGTGGATCGCGCAGGAGCGCGAGTGCCTCGGTGAAAAGGCGGTCCAAACTCCGAGACGGCGCGGGCCGGCCGGCGCTGTTCTCGAGATCAGCGCGGGCAGCGGTGAGTGCCTCGCCGAGAGCATTCATCAGGCTGGCTGCGGTCTGCGCGGACACCCACTTCGGATCGGCCGTGCAGGACACCAGTCCGGCTGTGGACAGAGTGAGGACGAGCTTGTCCGAACGGCTTGATCCGGCCCCCCTGGCCACCTGAGGCGGCGGTGCGGCAAAGTCCCCGACGTGGTCGAATGCCTTGATCATGTCCTCAGCGACCTGATCGATCGGGCGCGGTGTCACGTCTTCCACGGGATGCCCGAAGGCGGGCGACATCTCAGCTTGCCCGGACACCGAAGGCTGTTGGTCGAGATCAATGCGCAGTCGAGCGGCCTGAGCCTGCCAACCTTGCTGCTCCAGGGTTGTTGTCCAGATGGCCAACCTTTTGCCCATAGCGGCTTGGAATGCTTCGAGAACAGCGCCGCCGAAATTTTCAGCGGTAATCTTCCGATGCCATCCTGGCTCGATACGAAAAGAATTTGGTAGCCCATCGGGTCCCAAGGAAGCGCGAATGGTACCGGTGCGGTCCGTTCCCTCGCTACTGCGGGGAGCTTCAGCCTGCGCGGTGGCAAGCAGACCCTGCAGGCCGGCAGCATACTGCTGCAGCTGAATCAATTCTCGCATCAAATCGTCTGTCACTCATTCTCCTCGTCATGCTGTAGTCTAGGGATCACGGTGGCTTCAGGTAGGTGGCACGAGGAATGTTCACGGCGAGGAATTCCATGCCGATAATTGCTATGATAAGCAATAGGCCATAGCCTCCGCTGCCGGCAGCAAGTAGTCCGGTCAGCGCCAGCGGAATCACACTTCCCGCGGTGGCCGCGAGGAGCAATGTGATGGCTAACCTGACGCCCCGAGACAGTTGGGGCGCTACCAGCACAATAACCATTCCGGCCGCGGTAAACAGCATCGAAAAGACCAACAAAGCCATCGACAGCGGATAGCCGTAACCTGCCGTCCCGGCGGCGGACGGACTGATCAGCCACACCAGTGCAACGCCGGCAAGACCAACCTCGGCGATCGCTGCCCAGGTCAGCGCGGTAGCCCGGTTACCACGCTCAGCGCGTTCTGCCACGGCGGCGGAGGCTAGCAGCCGCTGCCAGCGGTGCGGTCGGGGAGCGTGATCCGCTGCGGTCGGCCGGAGAACTAGCGAGGATCTGCGTCGGGCGCGTCGACGTCGGCGGGAGTGCCCAGCAGCTCGCCGCGCAACCGGTTGAGCTCGCGCAGTGCGGTGGTGGCGCGGGAGCGCTCGGTGGCGGCCAGCGCGACCGCGATGGCTTCCAGCAGCAGGAGCGTGACGGCATGGCTGGACTGCTCACCGGCCAGACCGCGTGGGCAGGTCAGCACAAGGTCGGCGCCATCAACGTCGGCCAACACGTCGGTGACCAGCAAGACGGGGATCCGCCGGCGTCGGGCCAGGTCGAGCAGAACGGCGGCGTGGGTGTGCAGGCGGGTGTAGGCCAGCAGCAGCAGGGCGTCGCCGCGGCGCAGTCCCATGGCCTGATCGGCCATCGACACCCCGGTAGCAGTGATCGTGGCCGCCGGTCGGCCCACCCGACCTAGCAGCACCGCGGCGTAGTGTGCGACGGCGGCCGAGGGACCTGTGCCGCTGAGCACAATCCGCTCAGCGGCCGCCAACAGCGCCACCGCGGCCGGGAATAGCTCATCGAGATTCTCTCGAGCGGCGTGCAGAGCGGACCGGTGCACGTCCAGCACATGGTCCAGCACATCGATCGGCGTCGTCGCGTGCCGCAAGGTGGCACCCAGCCGAGCGCTCGGTGTTGGGTCCGGCGGCGGTGCGTCGTCGAGCAGCGCCCGCTTGAGATCCGCCAGACCGCGATAACCCAGTGTCTGGGCAGTACGCACGACGGTGGCGTCGCTAGTGCCGAGCCGGGCAGCGATCTCCGCGGCGGAGAAGAACCCGAGCTGAGCGGCGTGCTCGGTGAAGAACCGGGCGACCTTGCGCTGCGCCGGCCCGAGGCCGCCCAGCCCGGCAGGGATCCGGTCAGCGGCACGGTGATCCATTCACTACTCCTCTGGAGCTTCGACGTAGCGAATGCTACCTTCGACGTCGTGCTCGACCTGGTGACGGTCGCATTACCCGCTTTCCTGGCCTCCCTGGTGGAGTTCGTCGAGGCATTCACGATCGTGCTTGCGGTAGGCACCAGCCGAGGATGGCGGGCCGCGCTGGCCGGCGCAACGACCGCGACCGTCGCACTGGTGGGGCTGCTGATCGCGTTCGGGCCGGGGCTACTCGAGCGGGTCGATGAGCGGGTGCTCTTGCTCGTCATCGGGATCCTGTTACTGCTGTTCGGCGGACGGTGGCTGCGCAAGGCCATGCTGCGTTCGGCAGGGTTGATCGCCAAGCACGACGAGTCCGCCATTTTCACCGAGGAGGTCGACGCGCTCGGTCGGACACGACGCGCCCAAGGGTTCGACTGGGCCGGATTCGCCGTCAGCGGCAAGGGAGTGTTCCTCGAAGGTGTGGAGGTGGCGTTCATCGTGCTTACTCTCGGCGCTAGCAGTGACGGATACGCCGCTCCCACCTTCGGTGCCGGGGCCGCCCTGGTGCTGGTCGTGACGGTCGGTGCAGCGCTGCGCCGGCCGCTGACCCGGATCCCGGAGAACACCCTCAAGTACGCCGTCGGCGCGATGCTGGTCACTTTCGGGGTGTACTGGACCGCGGAGGGGCTCGGCGTGGCGTGGATCGGCGGCGCCGCCGCGCTGGGTTACCTACTCACTGCCACGTTGGTGTTGTCCTGGCTCAGCGTGCGTTGGTTGCGCCGCTCGGAGCCCGTTGACATGGCGGCATCACGGTGAGCCCGGTGAGCTCAGTGCTCAGGGCAATCACGGCCGCGGGGCGCGAAGCGTTCGGCCTCCTGGTCGACGACGGCGCAGTGGCCGTCGGCATCTTGGTCGCGGTGGGCGTGGCGGCCTTGCTCAGCATCTCTGGACTGCTCGGCTCTGATGAGGTGATCGGCTGGGCGCTGTTCATGCTCGTGTGGCTGGCGCTGGCGGTATCGCTGCGCCGAGCCCGCTCTCGGTTGAGCCAGGCTGACGGCGAGCCGGGGGACAAGCCAGCGGCCTGATGCAGGACAATCACGCTGTGGTGACACCGAATGAGGGGCTGCAGCGATTGCGAGCAGCGGCAGACTCGGGTGAGCTGCGGGTGTTTTGTCAACGGCGGCACGTCAACGTGCTCACGGTCTTCGGCAGCGCTGGCCGGGGCGAGCCGGACGCGCAAGACCTCGACATCGGAGTCCTTACCGAGCATGGTGCTGATTTCGACCTGTTCGGGTTTGTCACCGATGTGATCGACCTCGTGGGCCTTGAGCAGATAGATGTGACCCACCTCAACGCCGCTGGGCCGCTGCTACGAGAACGTGCGCTGGTCGGCTCGATCATTCTCTATGAGAGCGAACCCGGAACGTGGGCACGTGCATCCACGGCTGCCGTCATGGAGCGGATGGACACCGAGTGGCTGCGCAGGCTGAGCCTGGAACTACTGGCCGGATGACGCCGCGCCGGCTGGACCCAGCGATCATCCTGGAGCGGCTACGCGAGATCCAGCTGCTACTTGCGGACCTCGTCGAGGTGGGCGAGGTGGACGCCGAGCGGCTGCGGCGTGAACGATTGACCCGGCACGTCGTCGAGCGTGTGCTCAGCCAGATCGTCGAGCTCGCCGGATCGATCAACACCCACCTTGTGGCAGCGCTGCTCGGCCGCTCGCCGGAAAGCTACGCTGATTCTTTCGACGAGGTCGCGCGCGCCGGCGTCCTCGAATGGGACCTCGCCGCCGCACTGCGTCCGTCGGCTGGCATGCGCAACGTGCTCGTGCACGATTACCTCGATGTCGACCACGGCAAGGTGGCCGCAGCCATCCCGTTCGCACTGGAGCAGTACGACGAGTACGTGCGGCATGTCGCGCGTTGGCTGCGCGACTACGCCGCAGAACCCTCATGATCATCTTCATGAAGTGGCAACTCGGGCCAGGGATGGCCTGATTTGCTCCAACCCCCACCGGATGCTCAGCACCGTTGGAGTCCGCAACGCGCTCGCGGTCGGAAGATCGATCACGATGTACCGGTCATCCCGCACCCCTCGGAGGCTGCGGAACAGCTGGAGGCCTTCGACCTGGCGCTGCAGCTCGTTGGTGGCGTACAGCATGATGACGATGTCAGCGTCCAGCACAGACATGTTCTCGAAGCTCAGGTCTCCGCCCGGATTGCCGGGAGCGATGTCCGGCAACTGACGGACCGACGTCGGTAGTTGCATGCCCAGTTCCTGCAGGAGCTTGACGCTGGGATCCTGGTCCGACTTGAGCGTGACGATCTTGCCGGGTTCGTACGCGAAGGAGTACGTGACCGTCTTGCCGGCGAGGCTGGGATTCGCGTCCCGTACCGCGCGGATGGCCGCCTCGGTCTCGGCCACGACCTGCCGGCCGCGCTCCTCCAGGCCGAGCGCTCGCGCATCGACCATGGTCTGTTCCTGCCAGCTTTGCGCGCCCCACTCGGTCGCGTAGCCGACGGTGGGGGCGATCTGGGACAGCTTGGGGTAGTCGAGCTCGAGTCCGAAGTCGTTGACGGCCAGGATGAGGTCCGGGTTGAGGGCCGCCACCTGCTCGATGTTGACCCCGGCGGCACCCTCACCTTCCGCCCCGGCCGGTACGTCGATGAGAGTCGTCTTGGCCAGGTCGATCCGGTCTTCCAGCCAGGGCGCTACGCCGCTGTCGTAAGTGGTGTTACGGACGATGCCGACTGGGGTGATCCCGAGAGCGACCGCGATGTCCTCGTCGCCGACGGTCACCACGCGCTTGGGCGGTGCAGGGATGGTGGTGCTGCCGAACTTGTGCTCGATGGTGACCGGAAAGGCGGAGCCGCCGCTCGGCGTGCTCGGTCCGTCGGTATTGGTGTTCGGCGACGAACCGCAGGCGACGATAACCGAGCAGAGCACTCCGGTCAGCACTCCGAGGACCCGAGCGCGCCTCATCGCGGCGTCACCGTGGTCGCGGGGTCGCCCTCTGCGGCCGCGGTCAGCTGCGGGGCGAGGCGCTTGGCCGCGTACGGAATACTCAATACCGATCGTCGGCGGGTGGCGTCATCAACGGGTGAGGCGAGTAATGAGGGCATCGCATCCGTCCTTGCTGTCAGCTGGTGGTCACTGGATCGCCGTTGATCGCCGCTTCGATCATCGGCACACCGCATCGAGCAGGAACGGCAAGCTCAGCACGGTGTTGAAGGCGAACGCGTTCTCGAGATCGCCCTCGAGGAAGATCGCGCGGCCCCGCTGGATCCCCTCGAGCTGCTGGACCAAGCGGTCGGCCTCGCTCGTGGTGCGCCCATCCGGTAGGTAC
The DNA here is from genome assembly GCA_030862525.1 of Actinomycetota bacterium. Lineage (GTDB taxonomy): Bacteria > Actinomycetota > Actinomycetes > Mycobacteriales > Pseudonocardiaceae. The sequence continues at coordinate 8,388 of JALZDN010000117.1, forward strand.
TGGAGCTGGCCCCACACCTGCAAGTCCGTGTCGAACAGGTTGATCCGCTCGGGATTGACGTCGGCGTAGAAGCGGTCGCCGGCGAGCTCGTCGATCTGCGCGGGGACCGGATGGTGATTACCCCGGGAGTGGATCGCGGCTGTGGGATGTAGTGCGATGCGGGGTGCGGCGAGCAGGGTCGTCATCGTTCGGTGCGACGGGCGGCGCACAGTCAGCGGGTGACGGTCGTGGCGGGGTCGCCGTCGACGGCGGCGGCGAGCATGGGGACGAGCCGATCGAGCAGGAGCGGAAGGCTGAGCACCGTGACGAAGTTGGACGCGCCGTACACGTCGGTCCCGCTGACGAGGAAGATGTCTCGGCCCTGGGTGGCGACGGCAAGGCTGGCGTAGAGCGGATTGGACTGGATCTCACCGCGCTGATCCTGGGAGTCCAATGTCCACACCAAAACGTCGGTGTCGAGCAGGTCCACCCGCTCAGTGCTGATCTCGGCGTAGTACTGGTCGCCAGCTAGCTCGTCGATCTCCGCGGGCACCACGAAGCCGAGGTCGGTGAAGATCCGGCTGCGCGGATCTTCAGACGCATTGACGCCATAGTTCCCGCCTTCGGCGGGGCCGGTAGACAGGATGGTGGCCCCGACGAACTCGGGGTGATCGGCGCGGACTTCGGCGAAGCGGGCGCCGAGCAAGGCGATCAGCTGCTCGCCTTGCTCGGCCCTACCCACCGCAACCGCGACCGTGCGAGTCAGGTCTTGCCAGGGAACGCCATAGTCTATGTACTCGGTGGGCTGGGCAACGGTGGGTGCGATTCGGCGCAGCCGGTCGTGGTCGGCCTGGGTGATTCCGGAGTGCAGCGCGAGGATGAGGTCCGGGCGCAGCGCGGCGATCCGTTCGAACTGGATGCCGTCGGAGTCGGTCAACACTTCGGGCAGAGCCGCGTTGCCCAGCTCCTCTCGAGCCCAGGGGAAGATCGCACCGGGCTGCTCACCGAACCACTCGGTGGTGGCGACCGGGACCACGCCCAAAGCGAGCAGTGCGTCCTGCTCAACTAGCCCCACCGTGACAACCCGCTTCGACTCCTCAGGGATCTCGGTGGTGCCGTATCTGTGGTCGATGGTGACTGGGAACCGGCCATCGCCCGAGCTGGACCACGCCGGTGTCTCGTCGTCACTACCACAGGCGGCCAGTAACGCGGCCAGTGACAGACTGCCGATGAGGAACTGCCGACGGGTGGCGTCGTCGTGGATCGGGGCTAGCCGGTCGAGCAGCGTGATTGTCATGGGTCCTCCTTCAGACCAAGTCGGCGTTCGCGGCCCGGACGGCGGCGGTGATGCCTTCGATCTCCCCGGCGTTCTGCTCGTAGATCCAGGACCCAGCCTGCGAAACGGAGCGATCTGCCTGGCTTGGACGGCGGGCAAGAAGAAGTTGGTGAAGTCCTCATTGACGTCCGCGGCTTCGCCCTCCGGTACCACGAGCTCGAGGTCGAGCTGCTGCAACTGACGCAGACCGGGGAATGTCGCGGGTCGGCAGAAGGAGATCCCCTCGCTGGGGGTGGCGTAGACGGCAACGGCGAGCAGGTCGGGTTTGGCCGCGACCGCGGCACGGAGCGCGGAACCGGCGTCCTCGAAGCGTTTCCGGGCGGCCCCAACATTCGGTGCCTGCAGGTCCGCGCCCAGCGCCGCGAGCCTTTCGACATGATTTCGCCGTAGACGTCGCCGAGCGACTGGATCCCGGCCACGTCCACGCCGTTCAGGATCGGGTTCTGGTCCATCCGCGCGCTGCTGAAGATGCCGACCGGTCGTACACCGAGAGACGTCAGCGCGGCACCCGCCTTGTCATTCGTCGCGATCCGGGACGGCCGCGACGGCCGGGTCACCTCGACGCCCCTATCGTCGGTGAACGTCCACGGTCCCGCCGCCCGGTACCGCCGGGCTCGAGGTGGCGTCCGATTCGCAGGCGGTGAGCAGCCCGGCGGCAGCCGCCACCAGGAAACGGCGCCGACTGAGATCGCCGTGCAGCCCATCGAGAGTTGCAAGTGGTGGCATGGCATGGCTCCTTCGGGGGACCCGTGCCGGTCACGGGGCCGGCTTGGTGGCCGGGTCGCCGTCGAGGGCGGCCGCCAGCATGGGGACGATCCGGTCAAGCGCGTACGGCAGGCTCAACACCGATCCGAACGCCAGCGCCCCGACCACGACCTTGTCGGTGAGAAACAGGTCACGCCCCTCCCACACCACCTTCAGCTTCGGATACAGCGGGTGGTTGGCCAGCTCCTCGGGAACGCTTGGCTGGTCGAACAACTTCCAGACCACCACCGACGCCGTGTCGAGCAGTTCCATGCGCTCGTCGCTGAGTTTGCCGGAGTACCCGTCCTCGTCGACCAGAAGCTGAGTGATCGGTGCCGGTTGGGTGAAGCCCAGGTCGCGGAACAGTCCGTTCTGCGGTTCCTTCTCGGTCCGGATGTAGGTGCTGCCCGCCTCGGACCGCTCGGCCACGATCAGCGGGGCGCCCACGAACTCCGGATGCTCGCGGCGAGCCGCCCCGAAACGAGACTCGACACCGGCGATCAACTCCTCAGCCTGGGCTGACCGGCCCAGTGCCTTGCCGACGGTCCGCATGGTGACCTGCCACGGCATCGTGTAGTCCATGTGTTCGCCGGACTGGGCGACGGTGGGTGCCAGTCGTGTGGCCTGCTCGTATTCCTCCTTGGTCATTCCCGTGTACTGCCCGATGATCAGGTCCGGCCGGAAGCCGGCGATCACTTCGAAGTTCAGCTTGTCGCCTTCTGGGCGGGGCATGACGCCAGGTTTCGCGTCGCCGAGAGCGTCCCGCGCCCACGGCCAGACACCAAGGGGGTAGTCGCCGTACCAGTCCGTGATCGCCACGGGTTTGACGCCCAGCGCGAGCACGAAGTCCGGATCGGTGAAGCCGACTGTGACGACGCGTTGCGGCGCGGCCGGGATCGTTGTGGAGCCGTACTTGTGATCGACGGTGACCGGGAAGCCTGAGCCTTCGGTGGCATCGCCGGTCGTCGATGGACCGGAGCTGGACTCGCTCCCACAGGCGGCCAGGAGCGCGACCAGCGAGGCACCGCCCAGGAACCGTCGGCGGGTGAAGCCGTTGATGACATCGGACCGGGCGTCGAGCGTCGATGTGGTCATGTGCTTCTCCGGATGGCGCGGCTGCGGCAACGCGTCCAAGTTCGCGCTACGGGGATTTACCCACCCTTGATAAGGTGAGGCTCTCCTTATAGACCCAAACGGGTGATGTGGACCGTCAACGTCACTTTTTAGTTACATCTTCTCTCTCATCAGACCCGAGGGTGGATCCCCGCGTCATCCGTGGAGGTGCGGGCCAGGGACCATGCGGCCCAAAGACGTGCATACGGGCCGTCACCGGTAGCCAGTTCGGCGTGCGGGCCGGTCTCGACGACGCGACCCGCGTCGAGCACGACGATGCGATCCGCAGTGGCAGCCTGGGTCAGCCGGTGGGCGACGACGAGCGCGGTGCGCCCGTCGAGTGCACTCAGCGCGGCCGCTTCCAGGACCCGGGCGCCGGCGCTACCGGCCTCGGCGGTGGCTTCGTCGAGGATGGCCACCAGTGGGTCGGCTAGCACCAGCCGTGCCAGCGCGAGCTGCTGGGCTTGGGTGGCGGTCAGCCGGTGCCCGCCGGCGCCGACCACGGTGGCGAGGCCATCGGGCAGCGCGCGGGCCCAGGCCAGCGCCCCGACCTTGTCCAGAGCCGCCGCCAGGTCGGTCTCGGGGGCGCCGGGGCGGGCCAGCCGCAGGTCGTCGGCCAGCGTGCCGGCGAACGTGTGCACCTCTTGGGTCACGAGCACGACGGCGGTTCGCGCGGTGGCTGGGTCGAGCGCGGTGACCGCGACGCCACCGATCCGGATCTGCCCGGTGGTGGGGGTGTGCACGCCGGCGATGAGCTTGGCGAGGGTGGTCTTGCCGGCACCTGTCGCGCCGACCAGGGCGACCCGTTCGCCTGGTCGCAGGGTGAGGTCTATGCCGGTGAGGACATCGTGGCCGGGGGTGTAGGCGTGCCCGACGGCCTCGGCGGTGATCGACGAGTCGGCCGGCTCACCGGCCCGGCCGTCGGGGTCCGGCTGGGGAAGCTGGGTGACGCCGACGAGTCGGGCCAGGCCCGCGGTGGCCTCTTGGGCGTCGTCAACGAGCCCGAGCAGCGTGTTGATCGGGTCGAAGAGCCGGATGAAGTACAGCGCGGCCGCAGTCGCGGCGCCGACGGTGATCGTGTCGGCGCGGACCAGTGCAAAGCCGACGAGCAGTACCGCGGAGGTGCCGATCAGCTCGGCGACGTTGAGTCGGCCGAAGAACCGGGTCTGCTCGGCGGTGGTGTACAGCGAGATCGCGACGGCAGCATGCGACCGCTCGGCAATGCGTTCGGTGTGCGCGCGGGCCAGCCGGAACGCCCGCACGGTGCCCGCGCCTTCGATGGAGCCGAGCATCTGCTGGGCACGGGCTCCCTCGGCGCTGCGCTCGGCGGCGTACATCGGCCCGGCCCGGCGCAGGTACCAGCGCAACGCGAAGGCCTGCATCGGGACAGCGGCGAGACCGGCGAGCGCGAGGCGCCAGTGCAGGACGGCCAGGCCGACCAGCGTCAGCCCGACCATCAGGGTGGACCGGGCCAGCGCCGGCAGCGCCTCACCGAACAGCTCCGATACCGCAGCGACGTCGCCGCTGACCCGGGAGACCAGGTCGCCGGTGCCGGCCCGCTCGATGGCGTCGGGCGGTACCGCGAGCGCCCGGTCCACCACGTTCTCCCGCAGGGTGGCAAGGATCGGCTCGCCGCTGCTTGCCACCAGCGCCCGGCCGGCTGCATCGAGTACCCCGGCGGCGAACGCCACCCCGACGAGGCCCAGCACCGGCCCGGTGATCGCGGTGGCCGGGGCGCCGCCGATGACCAGGTCGACGATCGCACCGAGCAGCGGTGGCGCGAGTAGCACCGTCACGGTGCCGGCCACCAGCACCAGCGCGGCAAGCGTGATGCGAAACCGGTACGGGCGTGCGAGCTCAACCAGCGCGCGACGGACCTGCGCTGCGGACGCGACCGGCAACAGCTGCGTCATGCCAGCACCGCTGTCATGCCAGCACCGCTTCGCGGTACGCCGACGAGCACGCGACCAGCCTGGTATGGGTGCCCTGCGCGGCGACCGTCCCGTGAAGCAGCATGACGACGCGGTCAGCCGCGGCGAGCAGCGCCGGGCTGGTAGTGACCAGCACCGTGGTCCGGCCGGCGCGAACAGCCCGCAGGCGGCCGGCGATGCGGGCCTCGGTGGCGGCGTCCACCGCGGTCGTCGGGTCGTGCAGGACGAGCACGGCCGGGTCGGCGGCAAGTGCGCGAGCCAGCGCGACCCGCTGGCGCTGCCCACCGGACAGCGACCGGGCCCGCTCGGTGAGCACAACGCCGTCGGGCAGGCTGTCGGCGACCTCGTCGGCAGCCGATGCCGCCATGGCGGCAGCGACCTGCTGGTGCCCGGCCGCGGTGGTTGAGACGTTGGCGAACAGGGTGTCCTCGAACAGGTCGGTGTCGTGCGCGGCGACGAGCAGGGCGCTTCGTCCTGCGTCAAGGTCGAGGTCGCCCAGCGGAATCCCGTCGAGCTCGATCCTCCCGGTTTCCGGGTCGGCCTCTCGCGCCAGGCAGTCGAGCAGGGGGACGGCGACTGCCGGCTCGGGGGCGACCAGTCCCACCAGCTCACCCGGTGTGATGTCCAGGTCAACGTCGCGCAGCGCGCGGTGCGACAGGCCAGACAGCCGCAGCGCACCCGCTACCCGGTTCGGCAGCGTGCGGGAGCCGCCGGTCACGGCCGGCGGCGCGGCGAGCAAGGTGGCCACCCGTCCGGCCGACGCCCGGCACTGAGCGATCAACGCCACGGCCTCGGCGATCCCGCTCAGCGGACCGATCAGGTATTGGGTCAGCCCCACCGCGGCGATCAGCTCGCCGATACTGATCTGTCCCTGGGCTGCCAGCCGGCCCCCCACCAGCGCGACCAGCGCGAGGAATGCGGTGGTCACCGCCAGCGTCGCGCCCGAATGCGCGGCGAGCAGCCTGGTCGCGCGAAGCCGCGCTGTCAGTGACGCGCGGCTCGCGTCGCGGTACCGTGCCGCCGCGGCCCGTTCCGCCCGTAGCCCCTTGAGTACGCGCAGCCCGCCGACCAGATCGGTGGCTACAGCCGCCGCGTTCGCCGCCTGTTCCTGCTCGGCCGTGCTGCGCCGCTCCAATGGCCCGGTCAGCAGGTTCAACGCGATGAGCACCGGGGGCAGCCCGAGTAGCACGACCAGACCCAGCTGGATCGAGGCGCTCAGCAGGACCACCGCCGCTACCGTCAGCCCCGAGGCCGCAACCACGACCCTCGCCACCGCTTCGTTGATCCGCGCGACACGGGACACGTCGGCGGTGGCGATACTCAGCAACTCACCGGGCAGCCGCCCCGTTCCGGTCCCACCGCGGGGGTCGAGCACCCGACGGGTCAGGGTCACCCGCAGGTCCAACCCGGCGTACTCGGTGGCACGCGCCGTCAGCCGAGCACCGAATCGGAAGCCCATCGTCAGCGCGGTGAACAGCGCGGCGAGGACAACCAACCACCCGGCCAGCGCGGTGGCGTCACCGGTCGCGATGGCCCGATCGATGATCACACCCACCAGCACCGGCACCAACGCCTCGGCGGCCTGCCAGCCGGCGAGTAGCGCCACGGCCCCCAGCAGCACCCACCGCTGCCTGGCGATCGCCTCCCTGAGCAGCCGCGACCCACTTCCGCGGAACGTCACGCAATCCACGCTATGTGGCGCCAGGCTCGTGGATCACCGCTGAACGGAGCACCTAGCACTACCTGCGCAGCGATGGTGCACGTCGTGAACTCGACCCCACCG
>JALZDN010000052.1 GCA_030862525.1 Actinomycetota bacterium
CCGAGTGCCGTCACCGCGAGGGCCACCGCGCGGGCGGGCGGTTGTCGCGCCGACGGCCGCCGGGGCGGCGCCTCAGCGGTCGTGGCCCGGTCGCGGGACCTCACCGTCGCCGGTAGCGCAGCGTCAGCAGCACCGCGCCGGCCACCGCGAGCACGCCGCCGAGGCCTATCAAATACGGGTTCACGTTCGGGGCGGTGCCGCCGGCGCCGCTGGCCACCCCACCGCGCGGGGCAATCCCGAAGTCGGTTTCTGTCCCGTCGGGCGCGCCTCCCGCTACTGGCCAGCCACGCAACAGCTCGACCCCGCGCGCCACGTCCGTGGTGAAGATCCGGTCCTGGTCGACGAACGGCACCACCTCGCGATAGGCGGCGTGCAGCTTCTTGGTGTCATCACCCAGGATGAACCCCTCGCGCAGGTCGACTGCCTGCGTGGCGTGCAACAGCTGGAACGAGGAGATCTGGTAGAGGTTGCCCAGCAGCGCACCGAGGTTGCGGACGGCGAACTGGCTGTGGGTCGCCCGGTCCTCGATGTTGCCAGCCACGGCGACGCTGTTGAGTGACACCGGCATGGCCAGAGTGCGGTTCTCTGTGTTGAGCGCCACGAACGCCTTCTGCACGGCACCGAACGAGTGCCCGGTGTTGCCCGGCGCGGCCAGGAAGCGGCTGAGATGGGTCACGTCCGGCTCGACCAGCCGCAGGATGTTCATCGTGAACGCGTCAGACAGAATCCCCAGCGCCAACGACAGCCGTTCCACCGCAGCCACTACGGGCAGCGGCTCGAAGTTCGCCGTCGGGTAGATCGCCCCCGGGGTGTCGCCACCGAGGAGGTAGCGCTGGATCTGAGTACTGCCCGGACGCTCCCCGCCGGTCGGGCCGATCACCACCATCGGGTTGTCCTCGGTGGAGTTCATATGGATGCTGATCATCTGCTCGACCTCGTGCACGGCGGCCAGCGTGTTGCCCAGGGTGTAGGCCATGTCGCGGTAGGACAGCGGATCCTGCAATGCCCGTTTCTCCGCTGCGGTCCACAGGCTGCTACCGTCGATCGCGTCCCGCACCAGCCCGGCCGCCTCGACCATTCCCGGGAACGGGCGTGGGGCGGTCGTCGCCTCGAGGAACGGCGCGATGTTGCCGTTGAGCCCTTCCAGGCTCAGCGCGAAGACGGTCGCCGCCCGCCGCAGGTACTGCTCGGCGTCATGAGTGGCCAGCGCGGCCTCACCCACCACCAGTCCGTTGTTGCTGATGATGCACAGGAAGTCTTTTCCCACCGGGTGCAGCGGCTCGACCCCGGCAGCGTCGAGTGCGTCAGCCCCGCTCATCCGCTCGCCGTCGTAAAATGCCTCCCACTCCCCGACCATCACCAGCCCGATATGCGATGCCAGTGTGATGTCGGCCTCGCCGACCGTCCCGGACGACGGGACGACCGGCACGACCCCCTTGTTCAGGAACTCGACGTACTGCCGCGCCACGTCCGACTGGGCACCACAGGCTCCGCTGAGCAGGTTGTTCAGCCGGATCAGCATCCCCGCCCGCACGACGTCGGCTGGCAGCGGTGCGCCGACGCCTGCCGCGTGGGCCCGCAGCGAGGTGCGGTTGAACTGGCGGGACACCTCCAGCACCTCATCGGACAGCACCCGCTGGCCGTTGACCTCCTTGAAGATCGGCCGGTCCTTGTTCTGCCCCACGCCAACGGTCAGCCCGTACACCGGGATGTTCTGCAGGGCAGCCTTCAACACCAAGTCGTGCCCCGCGTCGACCCGTGACATCGCGTCGGCTGGCACGCTGACCTCGGCGTTGGCGCGCGAGACCGCGACCACCTGCTCGACGCTGAGCCGCTCACTACCCAGCTCGACGCTCGGGGCTGCGGCAAAGGCAGCCGGCGCACGGAGGAGGGCGAGCGCGAGGGCAACCGCGACGGCGAGCAGTGACCTCACAGTGCGGGTTCGTGCAGCGATCATGGCCGGCCCGTTTCTGGCGATGTGGAACGCCTGGTAGTCGGGCCGAGCCAGTCATTCAACAGCTCGGGCTCGGCGATCAAGGACGCTACTTGCGCCCAGTTCGAGTGTCACCAGTCATGTATCACCCTCACACGCCTCAGTCATAACATCACCCGACCGGTCCTTCACACCAGAGAACACGTCACCCTCCGCAACCCGCTTACACGTCCGGCCGGAACAGACCCACGAAGGGGACGGGCACCGCCATGCAGCAGCAGCCGCACCGGTTGTGCGCGTCCAACAGGCACCCCGTGCGGTAGCTGCGCCGACGCGTGAACCGCCCTGGGTGTGCGCCGTCCTTCTTCACCGCCACCGGCGTGGTCCGATTAGTGGTGGTACCGTCTCCCAGCGTGCCGTAGGTGTTTGTTCCCAATGCCAGCACGGCGCCATTCTCCATCAGCGCCAGGCAGTGATAGCCTCCTTCGATGGCCTTGACCCCGGTCAGCGATTTACCGTCCTTCTGCACCGCCACCATTCCGTCCCAGGGTTGCGAGGTGCTCGTCGTTGGCGCCTACTTCGTCGATCTGATTTTTCGGGATTTGTCCCGGCCTGTCCTGTCTGGCACCGAGGTCTTTGCCGGAGGGTTCAGCCTGCTGCCCGGCGGGGCCTTCACCCTGGCGATGGCCATGCGCCGCCTGGGGCACGACGTCGTGTGGGCCACCGACTTCGGCAATGATTTGTTCAGCCAACAGGTCCTGTTTGCTGCCCGCGCAGAGGGTCTCGACGAGACCGGCTTTCGTCATCACCCTATCCCACTGCGCAGCGTCACGGTGGCGCTGTCGTTTCCCGGTGACCGGGCCATGGTCACCTATCAGGACCCGATCAATCCGCAGTCGCTCGACGCGCTGCTGCACGAGCACCGCCCCCGGGTATTGATACTGCCTAGGCTTCAGTACGGTGCGGCCGTGCAGGCTGCTCTGCGGGTCGCCCATCAGCTCGGGACCCGGGTGTTCATGGACTGTCAGGACGTCCCCGTCACCCTCAATACCCCAACGGTGCGCGAGGTCCTCGCCCAGGTCGACGTCTTCGCCCCCAACACCGACGAAGCACTGCGGCTGACCGGTGCCACCACTGTCGATGACGCCCTGGAGGTGCTTGCCGGCCTCGTGGACACTGTGGTCGTCAAACGCGGGAGCGCCGGAGCCGCCGCAGTCCAGGGTGGGAAGCGGTACTACATCGCCGCCGTCCCAGTCGAGGTCCTGGATACCACTGGCGCCGGTGACTGCTTCAACGCCGGTTTCGTGCACGCCCACCTCACCGGGCAGCCGCTCTCCTACTGCCTCAACGCTGCCGTTGCCTGTGGTGCCGCGGCAACCACCGGCCCCGGCTCTAGCGCCGCACCCGACCTTGCGGGGCTGCAGCACTGGCTCTCCCGTGTTCCTCACCCATGACCGCCCACCGCCCGGAAACCCAAGCAGCGCGGGCGAGGGTGCCGCCCATTCGCCCACATTGGGAACTGCGCTTCACCCAGTTACTTGTTCACGTAACGTTCCCCTGATATTGGCCTGAGATGCGCTCCGGCCCACCGGCTGGGGCGCATCTGGGCGTGGCGGTCGGCCATGGCCATGGCGGAACCTGGTGCGCCCGGGCACACGGCGGCCCCGCCACCAGAGGGGTGCTGCATGAAGATCCTGGTCGCTGACCTGGACGGCACGCTCCTAGGCGCCGACGCGGCCGACCGACGCCGGCTGCATACTGCTCTGGCCCGCCACCCCGAGATAACGGTGGTCTTCGCGACCGGCCGCGGGATGCCCTCGGTACGCCAGGCGCTACGAGACCCGCTGCTGCCGCGGCCGGGTTGGATCATCGCCGACGTCGGGGCGAGTGTGATCGACGGAGTGGACCTGGCCCCGATCGAGGCGCTACAGACGCAGCTGCGGGCTGGCTGGCCCGGTGCGGAGCGGGTGCGCGCCGCATTACGCTGCTTCCCCGCGCTGACCTATCAAGACGGCGTGGCGCAAGACGGCCGTTGCTCGTTCTACTTGCGCCCCGAGCAGTTGACGCGGGAGATCACCGCCGCCGTGCAGGCGCTGGGGTGCACGTGGATGTACTCGGCGGACCGCTACTTCGACGTGCTGCCACCGGGTGTGTGCAAGGGCAGCGCCCTGGTAGCCCTGGCCCGCGAGCACCAGTGGCCGATGGCCTCGATCCTGGTCGCCGGCGACTCCCTCAACGACCTGTCGCTGTTCCGGCTCGGCGCGCACGCCGTGATCGTCGGCAACGCCGAGCCCGCCCTGCTCGCAGCGGTAGCCGCGGACGACACCTTGCACCGGCCCGACCAGGCGGGCGCCGCCGGCGTCCTGTCGGCCCTTCAGGACCTGGGCTGGGTGGAACGCGACTACCCGCTCGTGGTCGGTTACCACCGCCCACCGGTGAGCTGGACCCCGAGCGGATGGCAGCCGCCGTCAAGCCCCAACGGCGTCCTGCCCACCCTGCGCAGCCTGTTCACCGGAAACCTGCAAGCCATATGGGTAGCTGCCGCAGTCCTAGGGCAAGATGAACCCGCGGCCTGCCTAGACGGGCACAACACCGGGCTGCCGCTGTCGTTCCTGCCGATGAGCCCCACCGAATGGGCCGGGTACTTCCACCAGGCATGCAAGGAGACGCTGTGGCCAGTGCTGATGTCCCAACCCCAGCGACTGCGCTTCGAGCCGGCCGCCTGGGCGTGCTACCGCGCGGTAAACGCACGCTTCGCCAACCATATCGGCACCCGGGCCGCGCCGGGCGCAACCGTCTGGCTGCACGACTACAACCTGTGGCTCGTGCCCGGCCTGCTCCGCTCGACCCGCCCCGACCTGCGGCTGGGCCTGTTCCACCACACGCCCTTCCCCCCGCCGGACATCTTCACCGCGCTGCCCACCGCCTCGGAGATCCACGCCTCTCTGGGCTGCCTGGACTGGGCCGGATTCCACACCAAGGCCTTCGCCGAGCACTTCCGACAAGCCCTCGCCGGCACCCCCAGGCCGCCACGCCTGGGCGTGCACCCGCTGGGCATCGACCGTGACGCCATCGAAGCACTGGCCCGTACCCGCAAGCCCCACCACCGACCGCCCAACGGACCGTTGGTGCTCTCCGTCGAACGCCTGGACTACATCAAGGCCCCAGTGCAGAAGGTCGAGGCCATCGCGGCGCTGCTCGCCCGCAACCCCGAACTGCGCGGAAACCTGCAGTTCCGGTTGGTCTGCCCGCCCCCCGAATCCGGCATCACCGCCTACGACGCGACACGGCAGACACTTGAGCGCCGCATCACCGAGGTCAACCACGCCTGGAGCACCAGCAGATGGCAGCCCATCGACTACCTGCCCCGCAACCTGCCCTTCATAAAGGTGATTGACCACTACCTCGCTGCCGACGTGTTCTGGGTGACCTCCTTGCAGGACGGCATGAATCTGACCGCGAAGGAGTTCATCGCCGCCCAGGCAGCCGCCGGCCTGTCCGGCGCGCTGGTGCTCTCCCACCACACCGGCGCCGCCGATGAACTCGGCGCCGCAGCACTGCTCACCGACCCCGACTCACCCGAAAACCTCATCGACACCCTGCAGCAAGCCCTGACACTTTCCCCCGCACAACGCCGTACACGTCTGGAACACCTCGCCGACCTCCTCGGACACCAACACCCCACCGACTGGGCCGCCCAGATCATCACCGCCATCCGAGCCACGACCAGGACGGCACGCCACCCCTGACGTGACGCGCCGGCCTCCTACCCCGAACACGTCAACCAGCGGGATGTGGACGCCCTGCTTGGCCAGCACTGCGTGCACACTGGCCTTGAGCCCTGCTGCGCAGCGCGACCAGCTTGGCCC
>JALZDN010000073.1 GCA_030862525.1 Actinomycetota bacterium
ATGACGGCCTGCACGACTCGTTCGACCAGGTCTCGATGGGTGCCTCCACCGAGAAGCACAGTGCGCGCTACGAGCTGACCCGGGCCGAGCAGGACGAGTTCGCCGCGCAGTCGCATCAGCGGGCCGGGCGTGCGCTGGACAGCGGACTGTTTGCCGAGGAGATCACTCCGGTGACCGTGCCGCAGCGCAAGGGTGACCCTGTCGTGGTGTCGGCCGACGAGGGCATCCGGCCCGACACCACCGCCGAGAGCCTGGGCAAGCTGCGGCCTGCGTTCTCCGCTGACGGCACCATCACGGCCGGATCGTCGTCGCCGATCACCGATGGGGCTGCCGCGGTCGTGGTGATGAGCAAGACCAAGGCGGCTGAGCTGGGCCTGACCTGGCTGGCCGAGATCGGCGCACACGGCATGGTGGCCGGGCCGGATGACTCCAGCCTGCATGAACAGCCCGCCAATGCGGTGTTGGCGGCCTGCCGCAAGGAGGGCATCGACGTGGGCGACCTCGACATCGTCGAGATCAATGAGGCGTTCGCCGCGGTGGGTGTGGTGTCCACCCGCAAGCTCGGCATCGACCCGGCGCGGGTCAACCCCAACGGCGGGGCGATCGCGCTGGGCCACCCGATCGGCGCGTCCGGGGCGCGACTGGCTCTGCACCTGGCGATGGAGCTCACGCGCCGCGGTGGTGGCGTGGGCGCGGCGTCACTGTGCGGTGGCGGCGGCCAGGGTGACGCGCTGATTCTGCGGGTGCCCGGCAACGACGCGGCGTGAGTTCTCGTCGCCGGTTCGATATCGACGACCTGGTCCTCTATGCGCGGCGAGGTCAGCCCCGGGCGGTCGCCCGGCTGATCTCGCTGATCGAGGACGGCGCCCCGGAGCTGCGCGACGCCGCAGCTGCTCTGGCGCCCTACACCGGGCGCGCCCAGATTGTTGGTGTCACCGGCGCACCCGGGGTGGGGAAGTCGACCTCCGTCAACATGCTCGTCACTGCGCTACGGGCAGCCGGCAAGAAGGTCGGCGTGCTTGCCGTCGACCCCTCCTCACCGTTCTCCGGCGGCGCTCTGCTGGGTGACCGGGTGCGGATGCAGGACCACGCGCTCGACGACGGTGTCTTCATCCGCTCGATGGCCACCCGAGGACACTTGGGCGGCATCGCCTGGGCCACCCCGCAGGCGCTGCGCGTGCTCGATGCCGCGAACTGTGACGTGGTGCTGGTGGAGACCGTCGGAGTCGGCCAGTCCGAGATCCAGGTGGTCTCCCTGGCCGACACCACCGTGGTGCTGCTGGCGCCGGGGATGGGTGACGGGGTTCAGGCGGCCAAGGCGGGAATCCTCGAGGTCGCCGACGTCTTCGTGGTGAACAAGTCCGACCGGGACGGCGCCGACCAGACCGTCCGGGATCTCAGGTACATGATCTCGCTGGGTCGTAGAGAGCGGAAAGGCCCGAGCTGGCGGCCGCCGATCGTCACAACGGTGGCCACCAGGGCCGAGGGCGTCGACGATCTCATCGGTGCGATCGAGGAGCACCAGGACTGGATGGTCGGGCACGGTGAGCTGGAAGCGCGCCGGCAACGCCGTGCCGAGGCCGAGATCGAGGCCATCGCACTGGCTGCACTGCGCGCGAAGCTCGGCGACGTCCGGCGTGGCAGCCTGCTGCCCGGGCTGGCCAAGCGAGTCGTTGTGGGCGAGCTGGATCCGTACCGGGCGGCCGACGAGCTGATCGCCGAGCTGGGTGTGTAACGGCTCACAGGGACACGTCCGGCACCGGTCCCAGTCCAACGACCCGAGTGCTGGTGAAGCGTTTTCGGCAGGGAAGTCACAGAGGCACAACGTCGGCGAGCACGGTGCCGGGCTCAATCAGCCGTGCGGGCGCCGGGCTGTCGTACACCACCAGCAGCTGGTGCCCGTCGAGCAACCCGATCCCTTCGGCGTGGTCGTCACCGTCGCCGAAGGGCAGGTCTAGCTCCCGTACCAGCGCGGGCGGGCGCACGACCCGCGGCGCGTCGCCGTCGAGCGCCTCGTGCCAGCGGTACACCCGCACTGGCCCGTCGAGATCCATCGAAGGACCAGCCAGGATCAGCAGGTCGGCCCCGTCTGGGCACAGGTCGCGCACGCCGAGCCCGTCGAGATCGAGGAAACGGGTTCGGTAAACCGTGCCGGCATCGTCCAGTGCGGCCAGCTCGAGCACGTCGCGCGTCTTGGTAACGCGCGGCAGCAGCTCGATCACCACAGCCCAGCCCCGCAGCACCGGCCCGCGTAGCCCCAGGTACAGCGACTCACCGTGGACCGCAACACCCTCGACGTCGAATCCGTTGTCCTTGCCGGGGATCGCCAGAAACGGGGCGAGGTGCGGGTCGTCGGCGAGTATGCCGGTGATCCCGCCGGGCAGCAGCGCACTGGTGTATCCACCGGGGGCCTCGCGGACGATTGTCGGTAGACCGTCCGGGCCATCCGCAACGGCCAGCCGTGCCACTATCCGGCGGCTGGGCTCGTCGGTCACCTTGGCCAGGCGCCGCACCGCCTGCTCGCCCTCGTGCTTGGCCTTAATCCGTCTGCGTCGGCTGCTGTGGGAACCAACTGCCCACAGATAGGCGCCGTGGCGGGCCAGTCCTTCGATGTCCGCCTCTTCTTCCGGGCCGCCGGGCAATGTGAGGACATCCGAGAGGCGGAAGGTGAGGTGCTTGCCGTAACCACCGTCGTCGGCGGTGAGCCGCTCAACCGTGGCGGTCTCGTCCCCGGCGATCCACAGGCAGGTCCGGTCGGTTCGGACAGCGGAGAGATTGACGTGGGTCAGAGTGTCGACAGCGTGTTGGGCAAAGCGAAGCGGAATTTGCTCGACGTCCACGGTGCCCAACCTCCTCGCCATAGCCAAGATTAACGCGTCCGTGCAGGGCAGAACGACACACCGTGCATGGCGTGAGGACACGCCCGGAAGGGGCGGGCGGGTCAGGTCGGGTCGGTGAAGTCGCCTGCGGCCCGGCGTACCCGGGTGAGTAGCGCGGTGAGCTGTTCAGTGTGCTCGGCGTCCAGCCCGACGAGGCCGAAGTCGATGTCGGTGAGTGCCACGGTGGCTACCTTCTGGCGCTGCCGTCCCGCTTCGGTGATCGTGACTAGGGTGGTGCGTCGATCGGTGGGATGGCCGCTGCGCTCGACCAGCTGATCGGCCTGCAGCCGGTCCACAATGTTGGTCACACTGGTCGGATGCAGTTGCAGCCGCTGGCCCATCACCTTCATCGGCAGACTGCCCTGGCGGGAGAACAACAGCAACACCAATGCCTCGTAGCGAGCGAAGGTCAGGCCGTGCGGTCGCAGTGCCGCATCCACCGCAGACTGCAGGATCTGCTGCACGCGCATCACATTGGTGACCGCGGCCATCGTCTCAGCAGGCCCGATGCGGTCTTGCCATAGCTGCGCCGCCCGCTCGATCGGGTCGAACGGCAGCGGGTGATGCGACGGCATGGCGTAACCGTAGCGGCTGCCCGACGGCTTCCCCGGTACCGCCGCTGGCCGGGCACCGTGCTGCTTCGGATAGGGCAAGCTGGATGAATGATCGTGGCATTCAGCGTCGCTCCTGCCGGCGGCGAATCGGACAGTGTCGGCGCCGCCGTGGCCGAAGCAGTCCGGGTGGTCGCAGACTCCGGACTGTCCTACGAGCTCAACGCCATGTTCACCCTCGTGGAGGGGGAGTGGGACGAGGTGATGGATGTGGTGCGGCGGGCGGTCGACGCCGCCAGCGTGGGTGCTACCCGGATCAGCCTGGTCCTCAAGGCCGACATCCGACCGGGATACACCGATCAGTTGCACGCCAAGGTCGATCGTGTCACGGAGCACCTCGCTGACTGACCCGGCTCACGACGCAGTCTGGATACAGAACGTGGCAAGGGGCCTCGTGAGGCGCGTTCTGCATCCAGGCTGCAAATATGAGGTGCCGGATAGCTAGTAGGACGTCCTACTATTGGGGCATGACCCGCTATGACCCTCAACAGGCAGATCCGGAGGCTGGACGGGAGCGTTGGCAGCACCGCTACGCGCAGGCCATGGCGGCGGGACGGGTCCGGGATGCCGACTTCAGCACGCTGTCCGGGGTCGAGGTCGACCCGGTGTACGGACCGCGCAGTGGTGAAACTGTCCAAGACTTCGAGCGCATCGGCTGGCCGGGCGAATACCCCTTCACACGCGGCATCCACGCCACCGGCTACCGGGGGCGGACCTGGACGATTCGCCAGTTCGCCGGCTTCGGCAATGCGACCCAGACCAATCAGCGTTACCGGCAGATCCTGCGCAACGGGGGTGGGGGACTGTCGGTGGCCTTCGACATGCCCACCCTGATGGGCCGCGACTCCGACGATCCGCGCAGCCTGGGCGAGGTCGGGCACTGCGGCGTCGCGATCGACAGCGCCGCCGATCTGGACATCCTGTTCGGTGACATCCCGCTGGAGCAGGTCACCGCGTCGATGACGATTTCCGGTCCGGCGGTGCCGATGTTGTGCATGTACCTGGTCGCCGCGGAAAGACAGGGTGCGGACATCACCAAGCTCAACGGCACCCTGCAGACCGACATCTTCAAGGAGTACATCGCCCAGAAGGAATGGCTGTTTCCCCCGGGCCCGCACCTGCGGTTGATCGGGGACCTGATGGAGTTCTGCACGGACAAGCTCCCGGCCTACAAGCCGCTGTCGATTTCCGGTTATCACATCAGGGAAGCCGGCGCGACGGCCGCGCAGGAGTTGGCGTTCACCTTGGCCGACGGCTTCGGATACGTGGAGTTGGGCCGCTCCCGCGGGCTTGACGTCGACCGTTTCGCCAGCGGACTGACCTTCTTCTTCGACGCGCATGTGGATTTTTTCGAAGAGATCGCCAAGTTCCGTGCCGCTCGACGGATCTGGGCCCGCTGGATGCGTGATGTCTACGGCGCGACCACCGACAAGGCGCTGTGGATGCGCTTTCACACCCAGACCGCGGGAGTCTCGCTGGCCGCGCAGCAGCCCTACAACAATGTGGTGCGCACCGCGATCGAGGCGCTCGCGGGCGTGTTGGGCGGCACCAACTCCATGCACACCAACGCCCTGGACGAGACCCTCGCGCTGCCCAGCGAGCGGGCTGCCGAGATAGCCTTACGTACCCAGCAAGTACTCATGGAGGAGACCGGGGTAACCAACGTGATAGACCCGCTGGGTGGGTCGTGGTACGTCGAGGCCCTGACCGACCGGATCGAGGCCGACGCCGAGCAGATCTTCGATCGGATCAAGGACATGGCCGCGGTCGCGGTGCCATCGGGCCGACACCCGATCGGCGAGATGACGTCGGGCATCCTTCGCGGCATCGAAGACGGCTGGTTCACCGGGGAGATCGCCGACGCGGCATTCGCTTATCAGCGGGCGTTGGAGAAGGGCGACAAGAAGATCGTCGGGGTGAACACGCTCACCGAATCGGTCACCGACGAGCTGGAGATCCTCCGGGTCAGCCACGAGGTGGAGTGCGAGCAGAACGAGGTACTGCAACAGCGGCGCTCGCAGCGCGACGGGGCCGCCGTCGACCGGGCTCTCGCGGCGATGGTTGCGGTGGCTAGCGGCGACGGCAACCTCATCGAGCCGATGCTCGACGCAGCGCGGGCCGAGGCCACCCTCGGCGAGATTTGCGGGGCGCTCAAGGCGCAGTGGGGTGAATACCGTGAGCCGGCCCGATTCTGACCGCTGACATGACCGGAGCCGAGGCCCGCCTTGCCACCATGCCAGGATAGACGGCGTGAGCAGGCCTAACCCGCAACAGACCACAGCCATGTCCAGCGCAATCTCCGGCGCCGTCGATCTGTCCGCGCTCAAGGCGCGGGCCGATTCGTCGGGCCGGCCGCATCCTCCAGGCGCCACCCCGAGCCACGAAGGTGCTGTCCGGATCCTGGACGTCACTGAACAGAGCTTCCAGACCGATGTCGTCGACCGCTCCATGCAGGTGCCCGTGGTGGTCGATCTGTGGGCGACGTGGTGCGGTCCGTGCAAGCAGCTGTCTCCAGTGCTCGAACGGCTCGCTGAGTCGGCCGGTGGGGCTTGGGTGCTGGCCAAGGTCGACGTCGATGCCAATCCTCGGATCGCCCAGCTCTTCGGCGCCCAGTCCATCCCTACCGTCATCGCCGTCGCCGGTGGTCAGCCGGTCGACGCCTTCTCCGGTGCCCAGCCCGAGCCGGAGGTGCGGCGGTGGATCACCTCGATCGTCGACGCACTGCGCGATCGACTGCCCGGTATTCGGGCCGCCGAGCAGGCGGCGCCGGGTGACGGCACCGGACTGCCGGCCGAGGAGCCCGACGATCCCCGCTTCACCGCCGCCGAAGCCGCCGTGGCGGTTGGTGACTACGCCGCTGCCGACCTGGCCTACCAGCAGATCCTGGATGTCGAGCCGACCAACGAGGACGCCCGGGCCGCGCAGATCCAGGTCCGCTTTCTGGCCCGTGCCGAATCGGCTGACCCGTCCGCGGTGGCCCGGGCCGACGCCGCGCCACAGGACGTGGACGCGCAACTCACCGCGGCCGACGTCGAGGTGGCCGGCCAGCAGCCGGATCGGGCGTTCGAGCGATTGGTTGGGGCGGTGCGGCGGCTCACCGGAGACGACCGCGAACGGGTGCGTGCGCACCTGGTTGAGCTGTTCGAGCTGTTCGGCCCCGACGACGCCCGGGTCACTGCGGCGCGCCGTGCGCTGGCCCGTGCGCTGTTCTGATTCCTCAGCCGGATTGCTGAGCGAGCAAGAGCTCGATTGCCTGCGGCGGGCCGGGTTGACCGAACAGCGCGCCGACTGCCCAGTTGGCGCCTATCCATGGCCAGCACGCAGCCTGCTCCGCGCTGTCTACCGGGAAGGCGACCACGTCGACCCCGGCGGCGCGCACAATGTGCACCAATGCCTGCGCCGCCTGGGACAGGATCCGGGATGGATCGGCGGCCACCTGCTGAGACACCGGTTGGGCGATTCGCACCGCGCACACCGAGAGATCGGCCAGGCAGCGTAATCCGCCGATGCCGCCACCGAAGTCATAGAGCCCCGCGCGCACACCGAGGTCGGCAAGCACCCGTAGGTTGTCCTCGGCGTGCGCACCGCCTTCACCGGCGAGCTCACCACTGACCGCGCGAATCGCTGCCACCGGCGCCCGCAGCTCCAGCTCAGCCGGCGCAAGGCCGGTCTGGTCCAGGACCGTTCTGACTCTTGCCACCAGGTCGGGGTCCTGGGCCTGGGACGGCGTGAGGTTGACGACGACCGGAGGCACGCCGCCGCCGCTGCGCTGCTGCCACGATATGGCCTGGTCAGCGGCAGCACGCAGTAACCACTGACCGACCTCGTGCACGACACCGGTCCGCTCCGCGGCCTGCACGCATTGTTCATTCGACAGCATGCCGAGCTGCGGGTGCTGCCAGCACAGCGCCGCCTCGATGCCCACCAGCCGACGACAATCCAGCGTGACCACCGGCTGATAGGTCACGCACAGTTCGCCGGTCTCCAGGGCGCCGGGCATTGCCGCGGCCAGCCGGAGCTCCGCGCGGTCGGCGGCGTCGATGTCCGGATCGAACAGGGTCCACTGCCGCTTGCCCCTCCCGCGCAGCCGGCGCAGGGTGGCGCTGGCGGCGCGCATCAGCTCCTCGGGCTTGGACCCGCCAACCCGGCGCTGCACGACGCCGATGGTCGCGGTGACCGCCACCCCGATCCCGTCGAGGTAGCACGGCTCGGCGAGTGCGGTGTTGATGACTTCGGCCAAGACGCCGACGTCCGGGATGCAATCCCGCGGTTCGATGAGGATGGCGTATTCGTCGGCTCCGAGCCGGGCCACCATCGCCTGCTGGTCGGCGACCACCGCCTCCAGCCGCCGGGCGACCACATCCAGCAGCTGGTCACCGGCGTGGTGTCCCAGCCCGTCGTTGATCGCGGCGAAGCCGTCCAGGTCAAGGTGCACCAGAGTCACGACGGCCGACGGTTCGAGCTGTCCCAATACCTTTTCCAGGTGGGTGACGAAGTACTGCCGGTTGGGCAGACCGGTCTGCAGATCATGCAACGTTTGGTGGTTCAGCCGTTGCTCGAGCAAATGCACGTCGGTGATGTCATCGACCATCGTGGCCACGTACTGCGGCGCTTGCTCGGTGTCCAGCAGTACCGAGGCGGCCAGGTAGACCCACGCGGTCTCGCCATCTGCCCGGCACAGCGTGCAGCGAGTCCGGAACCGCGACGTCCGACCAGCCAACATGCCGTGGTAGTGGCCCTGCACTATGGGCCCGTCAGCCGGGGAGAACAGCTCGCTGAGTTGACGTCCGAGCAGTTCGTCTGGGGAATAACCGAGGATCTCGCCGAGCGACGGGTTTGCCCGGACGATCCGCCCGTCGGGCTCGCTGATCGCGATACCCAGCAGGGACGAGTCGAACATCTCGCGCAGTCGTGCCTCACTGGCCCGCAGATCCCGCTCGACGTCCTGCCATGCCTGCGACAGCGCCTGCTTGATCTCTTCTTGCTGGTCGAAGACACGGTTGCGTAGCGCCCACGTATAGCCCGCTGCCAGCGCACCGAGCAGCTCGATGACCCGACTGCAGGATGGGCCAGCCGCCGCACTGTCTACTGTGCCGGGTAAGGCCCGGCCCAGAATCTCGACCGTGCGGGATAGGCTCTTCGGGCCGGTAAAGCCCCCGGTGGCCAGCCGGGCGCCGACGTCGGAAGCGGCTTGGGCATCTACCAAAGGACCGGATAGCGCCGCCACCAGGCGCTCGGTGAGATCCTGCAGGTAGCGCTGGATGTCGGGAAGCGACATCGGCACGTAGGCGGTGGTGGCGATAGCGTGTGCCCACTCCTGGGCGAGACCAACTGATGGCCCAGGGGGACGGCCCTGCCTATCAGGTAACTCCGTGTGGTCGCGTCTCAACCCTTGCCCCACCGATCAGAATCCTTATGAACCGGCGCTACCAGCCTACTGCTATAGGCTTACTTATAGGCACCGCCATCTTGAGGCATCCGGCCTGGCCCGTGCATGACTATCGACGAGTGATGGCTACGGTGTGTGACTGGACAGGATCAGGTTTCAAGAGTTGCGGGGGCAAGCCAAAGCACACCAGCCGGCGGAAGCCGCAGCAGGGCCGAGTAGGGCAGGCCGTGCCGCGGCTGCTCGCTGGCAACCACTTCGCCTAGGTTTCCGACGCCGGAGCCACCGTAGATCTCCGCATCGGTGTTGAGCACCTCACGCCAGCGTCCCGGATGGGGTAACCCCGCCCGGTAATCCTCGTGTGGGTTTCCGGCGAAGTTCGCCACGCAAGCCAGCACCGATCCGTCGTCGCCCCACCGCAGGAAGCTCAGCACGTTACCAGCGGCGTCGTTGGCGTCGATCCACTCGAAACCGGTGGGGCTGGTGTCCAGGCTGTAGAGCGCGGGGTGTGAGCGGTAGATGGCGTTGAGGTCGCCGACTATCCGCAGCAACCCGCCGTGCAGCGGGTGATGACGCAGATTCCAGTCCAGCGATCGACTCTCCGCCCACTCCGAGGGCTGCCCGAACTCGCCGCCCATGAACAGCAGCTGCTTGCCGGGGTGGGCCCACATGTAGGCCAGCAAGGCGCGCAGGTTTGCCGCTTTGTTCCAGTCGTCACCGGGCATCCGCGTCCACATCGAGCCCTTGCCGTGCACCACTTCGTCATGCGAGATCGGCAACACGAAGTTCTCGCTCCAGGCGTACATCAGCGAGAAGGTCATCGAGTTATGGTGGAAGGTGCGGTGCACGGGATCGTGGCCGATGTAGTCGAGCGTGTCGTGCATCCAGCCCATGTTCCATTTCAAACCGAAGCCCAGGCCGCCCAGATGGGTGGGCCGGGTAACTCCCGGCCAGGCGGTGGATTCCTCGGCGATCGTCACGACACCGGGGTGCCTCTTGTAGACAGTGGCGTTCATCTCCTGCAGGAATGCCACCGCGTCCAGGTTCTCGCGTCCACCGTAGACATTGGGCATCCATTCGCCCGGCTGGCGGGAATAGTCGAGGTAAAGCATCGACGCCACCGCGTCCACCCGCAGCCCATCAAGGTGGAACTCTTCGAGCCAGTACAGCGCGTTGGCCACCAGGAAGTTGCGGACCTCCTTGCGCCCGAAATCGAAGATCAGAGTGCCCCACTCCGGGTGCGCCCCGCGCCGCGGGTCGGCGTGCTCGTAGCAGGGTGCGCCGTCGAAGCGGGCCAGCGCCCACTCGTCGCGCGGGAAGTGCGCGGGCACCCAGTCCACGATCACGCCGATTCCAGCCGCGTGCAGCGTGTCGACGAAGTAGCGGAAATCGTCCGGAGAACCGAAGCGCGACGTCGGCGCGTAATAGGAGGTGACCTGATATCCCCAGGAACCACCGAACGGGTGCTCGGCCACTGGTAGCAGCTCGACGTGGGTGAATCCGGTTGTCGTCACATAATCAGCCAACTCCTGAGCCATCTCCCGATAACCCAGGCCCTGCTTCCACGAGGCCAGGTGCACCTCATAGATACTCATCGGCTCAGTCACCGGCTGCCGCCGTGCGCGGTCGGCGAGCCACTGATCGTCGCCCCATTCGTAGGTCGACGGGGCAGCGACCACCGAGGCCGTGTTCGGCGGGATTTCAGTGGTGCGGGCCATCGGATCGGCTTTCTCGTGCCACCTGCCGTCCGGGCCCAGCAAACGGAACTTGTAGTGCACACCGGGACCGATGCCCGGCAGGAACACTTCCCACACCCCGGCCGGGCCCAGCGAGCGCATGGGGGTGGCCACCCCCGACCAGCCGTCGAAGTCGCCGCATACCCGCACCCCTCGGGCATGCGGTGCCCAGACCGCGAACGAGGTTCCCTCGACCGGGCCGCCCGGGGTGGAGTAGGTCCGCACGTGCGCGCCGAGCGCCTCCCACAACCGCTCATGGCGACCCTCCCCGATGAGGTGCAGGTCGACCTCCCCCAGCGTCGGCAGCCAGCGGTAGGGGTCGTCGGTGATCTCGGTGTGCTCGCCGTAGTGCACCCGCAACCGGTAGTCGCCGGAGGGACCGGGCGTGACGCCGTGGAACAGGCCCTCGGCGAAGTGATCCAGCGGGTACTCCTCGCCGTCGGCGAGCACCGTCACGGCGTCGGCTTGCGGACGCAGTACGCGGACCACGGTGCCCCCGGTGTGCGGGTGCGCACCGAGCACCGAATGCGGGTCATGGTGGGTACCGACGAGCAGCTTGCGCAGCTCGTCGGCTGGCGGTGCCGAAGTCGCATGATCTGCGGCGTGCACGGTCACGTCCTCCCCAGGGGTTGCGTCTGCCCTCCAGTGTGTCGGTTCGCGGGCATGCGTGTCAGTACGAGCGGCCGATCCAGGCGATGAGGTCAGGTTCCTCACAGCTGTCGGGCAGGCTGCCGTCGGGCCGGGTGAGGCAGCGGACGGTCACGGCCTGCTCGGTGAGTTGTGTTTCGCCCCGCTCGCCGAGTGCCGACCAGGCGATCCGAGCCCAGCCGTGGGCGGCTGCTTCCAGCGCCTGCTCGATGGACTCGACGTGCGGTGACGCTGCCTCTCGACGGGCCAGCGCCTGGCCGTAGAGAACCTGCTGGTCGGCCTCGAGGGCGGCCTTCGTCTCGGGCACCAAAGCGGTGAGTGCCACCGGCTCTTTGGTCCCCGGAATGCGCCTGACCAGTACCGCCTTGCTGGCGGCGACGTCGCGGGGTCCGAGTTCGATCCGAATCGGGATCCCTTTGAGTTCGGCGTCGATGGCCCGGCGCCCGAAACTGACGTCGGTGTGCTCGTCGAGCACAGCGCGGATGCCGGCGTCACGAAGCTCGTCGACGACCTGGTGTGCCCGGGCCCGGACCTCCGCGTCGTCCTTGACGACGAGCACGATCGCCTGCACCGGGGCGAGCCGGGGCGGTACTCGCAGCCCGGCGTCGTCGCCGTGACACATGATCAGTCCGCCCACCATCCGGGTGGACACCCCCCACGAGGTTTGCCAGGCGTACTCCCGCTGACCGGAGGCGGCCAGGTACCGCACGTCGAAAGCCCGGGCGAAGTTCTGACCGAGCTCGTGGCTGGTGCCCATCTGCAATGCCTTGCCGTCGCCCATCATCGCCTCACAGGTCAGCGTGCTGGTCGCACCTGCGAACCGTTCCCGCGTGGTCTTGAGTCCCTTCACGACCGGCATTGCCAGCACGTCGGTCATGAAGGCGCCGTAGACGTCATCGAGGACTTCCCGAGCGTGGGCCCGTGCCTCGGCTTCGGTGGCGTGGCAGGTATGCCCTTCTTGCCACAGGAACTCCGTCGTGCGCAAGAACACCCGGGGGCGCATCTCCCAGCGCACCACGTTGGACCAGTTGTTCAGCTTCATCGGCAGATCGCGGTAGGACTGCACCCACTTCGAAAAGAAGGAGTTGATGATCGTCTCGCTGGTCGGCCGCACCACCACCGGCTCTTCGAGCGGCTTGCCGCCGGCATGGGTCACCACGGCCAGCTCGGGGCTGAACCCTTCGACGTGTTCGGCCTCGCGTTTGAGATAGGACTCCGGGATGAACAGCGGGAAGTAGGCATTCTGCCCACCGACGGCCTTGATCCGGTCATCGACCTCGCGCTGCATCCGCTCCCACAGGGCATAGCCGGTCGGCCTGATCACCATCGTGCCGCGCACCGGGCCGTTGTCGGCCAGCTCGGCGCGCGCGATGACGTCCTGATACCAGCGAGGGAAGTCAGTGCTCTGCGGGGTGAGCAGGGACGGCTTTGACATGGCCGAAGCCTAGACCGCTGCGGGAGCGCTCAGACCGTCAGCAGCCGGACCGGGTACTCGGCGGCGCTGGCAAGCTTGGCGAGGTCCTTGGGTCGGACGTGAGCACGGCGGCGTTGTGCTCGACGGCCGCGATGATCACGGCGGCGTCGACGACATCGGAGGTGCCGCTGCGGGCCGGGAGACACCCGACGTCCTCGGCGGTTTGCTCAGTGAATGGAAGCACCGCGCACAGGCGGCGTACCATCCGCACTGGATGCTGATGGGGCCGGTGCCGGGCGTTACGGTTGGGCGAGGAGGCGCTTGACAGCGGAAAGCGGGATCGGCAACCAGAGCGGACGGTTGTTGTTCTCGTAGCCGACCTCGTAGACGGCCTTGTCCAACTCGAAGGCGCGCAGCAGGACGGCCTGTTCCCGCGGGTCGGCCATGACTTGGGCGTAGCCGTCGCAGAACGCGTCCCGATTGCGGCTGGCCCAGGCCAGCGCTACGGCGGTGTGCTGTTGCGGGTCGGCATCACCCATCGGCAGGTGGTGAGCCGCGTAGTCAAAGGACCGCAGCATCCCGGCGATGTCGCGCAGTGGCGAGTCGGGGGCGATGCGCTCGGCCAGCGAGGCCATCGGCTCACCCTCGAAGTCGATCAGCACCCAACCGGTGACACTACGCAGCACCTGACCAAGATGCAGATCGCCGTGTATTCGCTGGATCGTCACAGGGTCGGCCAGTCCGCGCACCGCCTCGAAGGCGCCCCGCAGCGCGGTCTCGTGCGGCAGCAGCTCGGGCACCTGAGCGAGCACTGCGTCCAGCTTGCCGTGCATACGGTCAGCAAGTGCGTCGAGGTAGCCGGTCGGGGTTGGGGCGCTGCCCAGCGCGGTGGCCAGGTCGGTGTGCACAGCGGCCACCGCGTGGCCCAGCCGGTACGCCTCGGATGCGAAATCGCCCCCGACGTCCTCGGGCTGCGGGTGCTGAAAGGGACCGGGTGTCGCGTCGGACAGCAGATCCTCGGCCATCAGGTCCCGCACGCTTGCGGTCGCCATTGCCCAGCCGTCGGCGGTGCCGCGCAGGAACTCAGTGAGCATCCCGTAGGTGACGGTGTTCCCCTCGCTGCCCCTGTCGCTGCCGGGGCCGGTGCCCAGCGTGCCCTCGATGCTGCCCAGCGGCGCGGCGATGTGGGCGCAGCCCACGGCGGCCAGCGCACGATGCAGCTCCAGGTCAGGGCTGACGCCGACGGCCAGCTTTCCGATCAGCTTGAGGATGTAGGTCTGCCCGTACACCAGTGAGGTGTTGGACTGCTCGGCTCCGACCGGGCGGGAACGCAGTTCGGTCTCCAGCGTGACGCCCGGCTCAGCGACAAAGCGCAGACCCTCCACGTCGGCGCCCTTAGCCATCAGATCCAGCAGCACGGCGGTGAGTTCCGGGTCGTGCACCGCCTGGTACACCGCTTGGTCTCCGGTAGCGGCTACCCAGGCGTGCCCGAGGGTGTCCGGAAGGTCGCTACGCACCCCGAGCAGCAGCTGGTAAAGATTTGGGTGCGGCTCGCCTTGGTCGACCTCGAACACTGTATGTACCAATCGAGGATCGGTCCCGCCGAGATCGGTGGCGCGCACCGGGGTGACAGCGTGCACCGGGCGGCCCTTACCGGCGAACCAGCGCTGCTCAGGCAGCATCCCCGCCAGCGCGTCGGAGATATCCGCGAGTAGGTCGATTGGGCTGATCATGTGTAACGCTCGGTGTCGGGAAGGATGATCTGGAACCAGTAGAAGCCGTGTCCCGGCAGCGTGAGCAGGTAGGGCAGCTCGCCGATCGGCGGGAAATGCGCGCCGCCGGTCAACTCGACCGGGACGCCGCCCGCGTGTTCGGACAGGTCGAGCTCCACCGGCTGCGGGAAGCGAGACAGGTTGTTCACACAAATGACCAGGTCATCACCGGTGTCGTCATCGCCGACGTGGTTGCGGTGGTAGGCCAGCACGCTGGGATTGGACGAGCCGAGCTCGGTGAAGTCGCCCAGGCCGAAAGCCGGATGTGCCTTGCGCACGTAGATCATGCGTCGAGTCCAGTTCAGCAGTGACTGGGCTGAGTTCGACTGCGCCTCGACGTTGAGTGCTTGGTAGCCGTACACCGGATCCATGATCACCGGCAGGTAGATACGACCCGGGTCACACGTGGAAAAACCTGCGTTTCGGTCCGGGGTCCACTGCATCGGTGTGCGCACCGAGTCCCGATCACCAAGCCAGATGTTGTCCCCCATCCCGATCTCGTCACCGTAGTAGAGCACGGGGGATCCGGGCAGTGACAGCAACAGCGCCGTGAACAGCTCTTGCTGATTGCGGTCATTGTCCAACAACGGCGCCAGCCGCCGCCTGATGCCGATGTTGGCCCTCATCCGAGGATCCGACACATACTCGCGGTACATGTAGTCGCGCTCCTCGTCGGTGACCATCTCCAGAGTCAGCTCGTCGTGGTTGCGCAGGAAGATCCCCCACTGGGCGCCGGATGGGATGGGTGGTGTCTGGGCCAAGATCTCCGAGATTGGGAAGCGGGACTCCCGGCGGACCGCCATGAAGATGCGCGGCATCAACGGAAAGTGAAACGCCATATGGCACTCGTCGCCGCCCACCGCCGGATCGCCGAAGTACTCCACCACGTCCGTCGGCCACTGATTGGCCTCGGCCAGCAGCACCCGTCCGGGGAACTCGTCGTCGACCACCTTGCGGCAGCGCTTGAGGAGCTCATGGGTGCGCGGCAGGTTCTCGCAGTTCGTGCCCTCCTCTTCGAACAGGTAGGGCACCGCGTCCAGCCGGAAGCCGTCGATGCCCAGATCGAGCCAGAAGCGCAGCACGTCGATCATCGCTTCGCAGACTTCAGGGTTTTCGAAGTTGAGGTCCGGCTGGTGGGAGAAAAACCGGTGCCAGTAGAACTGCCCGCGCACCGTGTCGTAGGTCCAGTTCGATGCCTCGGTGTCGACGAAGATGACTCGGGCGTCTGAGTAGGCCGTGTCCTTGTCGTTCCAGACGTAGAAGTCGCCGTAGGGCCCTTCCGGATCACGGCGGGACTCCTGAAACCAGGGGTGCGCGTCGGAGGTGTGGTTCATCACGAGGTCGGTGATCACCCGGATGCCCCGCTTGTGTGCCTCGTCGAGCAGCGTTACGAAGTCCTCGACCGTGCCGAATTCGGGCAACACAGCCCGGAAGTCGGCGATGTCGTAACCGCCATCCCGTAGTGGAGAAGCGTAGAACGGCGGCAGCCACAGACAGTCGATGCCCAACCACTCTAGGTAGTCCAGCTTGCCGGTCAACCCGATCAGGTCGCCGGTGCCGTTGCCGTCGTGGTCGCTGAACGCTCGAACCAGCACCTCGTAGAAAACCGCTCGTTTGTACCAGTGCGGGTCCGCGGGCGCCGCCTCCGCGTGCTCGAAGTCGTCGGCCTGTGGTTCGACCAGGTAACCGTCGGGCTGCACCCCTTCGCCCGTGTGCGGAACCCCCTCGAGATCGGGGTTGGACTCGATGCGGAGTTCGGCAGACATCAGGTGCGACCTTCGTGAGAGGGTGAACGAGGTGTGCTGCGCGTGCAAGGAAGTGCTCGGCCAACCGGCTCAGTCGTACCGGTCCTGGCCGCGTAACGCAATGGACGGTCGCTACCGTCAGGCGGGCACGCGGCCGCCAAGTGGAGCGATCGCCAGTGGAGCGGCCGCCACGTGACAAATGGACCGAATGGCGGTTCGGACGTGGCTGGAAGGGGTGTGGGGTGGTGGGTAACGGGGTGCCGGTGCGGCGGCTACCGGCCTGGACCTGGGCGCAGCAGCAGCCCACCTGGCGGGAGGCTCGGCCCGGCTTGATCGAGGCAGCGCTCAAACGGGCGCTGGCCCGGCCGTCGGGTAACTGGTACGTGCTCGCCGCGAGCCGAGAGGTCCGCGACGATCGACCCTTCGGGCGCACCGTCGCGGGTGTCGAAGTGGTGGCCTGGCGCACCCCGGACGGTGCGCTGCACGCCGGTCCCGGTGAGTGTCCGCACTTGGGTGCACCACTGTGCCGGGGGGCGGTGGCGGGCGGGAATCTGGTGTGTCGCTGGCATGGGCTGGCGATCGGCGCCCGCGGTGTGCCGGGATGGGACCCGTATCCGGCCCACGACGACGGCGTGTTGGCCTGGGTGCGGCTGGACGCCGTGGGCGGAGAGGACCCGCTGCCCGCGCCGGTGCTGCACCGCCGGCCCGACCCTGAGACCAGCCTGGACGCGGTGTTCACCGGAATCGGACGCTGCGAGCCCGAGGACGTGATCGCCAACCGGCTCGACCCCTGGCACGGCAGCTGGTTTCACCCGTACTCCTTCGTCGGGCTCCGTGTGGTCGAGGAACCGAGCGATGATGTCGACCGGTTCGTGGTGGAGGTCGCCTTCCGGCTCACCCGGCGCTTCGGGGTTCCGGTGCGAGCCGCGTTCAGTTGCCCCGAACCGCGGACGGTGGTGATGGACATCCTGGAAGGGGAAGGCACCGGCAGCATCGTTGAGACTCATGCCGTGCCGCTGGGCGTCGACGACACCGGCCATCCGCGGACTGCAGTGATCGAGGCGACCATCGCCAGCTCACCGCGCCCAGGATTCGCCGTCGCCCGTCGAGGGGCACCGGTGATGCGCCCGGCGATGCGTTGGGCCGCAGCCCGGCTGTGGCGTGACGACCTGGCCTATGCGCAACGTCGTTACCAACTGCGCATCACCGGCCGCTGGCCAGGCTGATCCCAGTTCGACCCTTGCGGTTGTGCCGGATTGCAGCTGCAGACTGTGGAATCCGCGCTCGCGGGCGAATTCACAGCGTGCTCAACAATCTGCGGCCGAGGCCAGTGCCGATCGCGTCTGGCGCTATGAACAGCGTTTATCGCGGATCTGGTCCGAGGTCACGGTCAACAGCTCACCCCGATCAAGGGACTCCTGGTCGTAACCCCCGTACACCTTGGATCGGTGCGCCAACGCGGTGAGATCGCAGGCCTCACGAGGCCCAGCGGCGTAGGCGTACCCGGTCCATGGCGTTGATTCTGCCCAGCCTCAGCCGAAGCGGGCGGCGGCTGCCCGGAGCGGAGCGAGCCGGCCGCGGACGGGAACCGTCCACAGTGGGTGGCCGCGCAATCCCCATCTGCTCAGCAGCGCGTTGGCGGCCAGCAACCCGCTGCTCGCAGCGCGTTCCATCAGCGCAACGGGTAGGTCTACCCGGGTAAGGTCGCCGGCGAGCACCACGGCCGGGTCGGGAGTGGTGACCGTGGGCCGGTCGGTGAACGTTCCGGGCGCGAACAGTGGGCAGTCGGCCTGCAGCTCGTGGCGTTCGTCGATGATGTTGGCGGCGGCCGTCTCGGGGTAGATCCGGTGCAACTCCTCGACCAGCTGGCGTTTGGCCTGCGCCGCGTCGCCGGTCAGCGCGTAGGCGTGCAGCTCTACCACCGAGCCTCCAGTGCGGCGCACCCAACGGGCCGCCTCGCCTTCGAAGCGCTCCAGCACGCTAACGTTGTCCAGCGGTCCAAAGCCGCTGGTGCCCAGGAACCCAGGTCGGGCGAGATCGACCGGGCGGTCCAGCCACAACCGGGAGACCAGGAACGGCGGCGCGGTGCGCAGCCGGGCAATGCGGTCTCGCCAGCTAGCTTCACCAAGCTCGGGCGAGCTCGCGAGCAGCTTCTGCAGCCCACCCACCTCGGCGGCGAGCACCACCGCGTCGACCTCATCGGAGTCGCCGCCGGCATGCACGACGAACCGGCGGTCCTGCCCGGGTACCACTTGCTCGACGGCCACGCCAGCGCGCACCACCACGCCAAGCTCGGCCAGATAGTCGCCCATCGGATCCCACAGCGCCTGCGGGAACGGTTCGGCGGTCACGTCAAAGACCAGGCCCTCGGCCGAGCCCAGAAAATAGATGTGAAACATCGTGGCCAGCTCGGCTGCCGAC
The DNA here is from genome assembly GCA_030862525.1 of Actinomycetota bacterium. Classification (GTDB taxonomy): domain Bacteria; phylum Actinomycetota; class Actinomycetes; order Mycobacteriales; family Pseudonocardiaceae. The sequence goes on from JALZDN010000073.1 coordinate 18,613, forward strand.
AGCTCCCGCGGATCGGCGAAGAAGCTCCGGGAGAACACCGAGAACGCCAGATGACGGGCCGCGTCCGGGAAACGCACCCGCTCCAGAAAAGTCATCGCATCCTGGTCGTCCAACCGCCAGTAGACCTCCGGTACCGACACGTCGATCAGAGGCAGCGCGGCAACGGGGTTGATCCGGGTGACCAGGTCACGCAACCGGAAGGTCGAGCTGGCCAGAGCGAAGGCCAGCGCGTTCCATGGTGGCGTGCGGGGCAGGCCGGCGAAGGTGTCGCGGTGTCCATCGGCGTCGACCAGCGGATAGTCAGACAGCGGTGCAAGGGCCCGGCCCAGCGGATCGGCTCGCCGCAGCAGTGCACGCAGGTTGTAGTACTGCCGGAAGAAGGCGTGGAACCCGCGGCTCATGGTGACCGTGGATCCGTCGGCCAGCGTCGTCGGCCAGCCGCGCAGCCGACCGCCGAGCTGCTGCTCGCGCTCTATCAGCTGCACCTGCACGCCGCGCTCGGCCAGCGCAACAGCGGCCGCGATGCCGGCGATCCCCCCGCCCACCACGGCCGCCGTGGGAGCTTGGCCCTCGGGTCGTAACCGGCCATCTCGCGGCGGGTGGAGCACGGCACGGCGGTCCCGGCCCGGCGAGTGCCCGTTGTCGCCTCGCAGGCTCATTGAGACCGCCTGGCCACGACGGTGTGCACGATGCCGCGTTCCCACCCTGGCATCGTGGCGATGCCGACCTCGTCCAAGCCGTGCCCGCGAAGTCGCTCGGCCAGGGCGTCGACGGTGTCGAAGCGCAGCACGCTGCGCCACAGATAGCGGTAGAGGCTGGCCCGGCCGGTAACGACCTTGCCAGCGGGGATGATCACAGTCCAGCTCACCGCCGTCCAGATCGCTCGGCTGCGCACCCGACCGTCCAGCGCGTAATCATGTATCGCCAGCGGCGCCCCTGGCGCGAGCAGCTCGCGCAGTCCGGCGAGCACCGGGTCGGGGTCGGGCAGGTTGCGCACCAGGTATGCGGTGAAGATCCCGTCGAACGGGCCGTGCACCCCGGCTGCGGCGAGATCCTCGGCCCGGGAGTGGACGAAGGACACCCGCTGCGGCCAGTCTGCCTGTCGGGCCCGAGCGAGCATGCCGGCTGACGCATCCACCGCGGTGATGGTGGCCTGCGGTGCCGCGGCCAGCAGTGCAGCCGTTGATGCCCCGGTACCACAGCCCAGGTCCAGTAGGTGCAACCCGGTGCCATCCCCCGGAAGCTGCATTCGGCGGGCGGAGCGGGCCAGGTTGTCGTGATAGCCGGGGCTGGCCGCGACCAGACGGTCATAACTCGCTGCAGCCGCGTCGAACTCGCTGGGAACGTCGATCGTCACCAGCGCAGCCTACGTCCGCCCGGTGGCGGTGATTGAAGCTGTGGCTGGTGTGGTCACCGCCAGGCGCCGTATCCGCAGGATGTGGGCGACGGCTCGCCACGGTTGGAGTTGCACGTAGTTGGTCTGGCCCCAGTCGTAGGTCTCACCGCTGACCTCGTCGTGCACGAGGAAACGGTCCTGCACCCGCATACCCAGCGCCGGCAGGTCAAGCGACACCATCCCGCTCACGGTGATGTAGGGCTCCAGCGTCACCACGCAGATGACGGCATCGTCGGTGGCCGGGTCGGTCTTGGAGTACGCCAGCAGCGACGCGTGGTCGGTGCGGTGGAAGCGCAGCGTGCGCAACTGCTGCAGCGCGGGATGTGCCCGGCGGATCGCGTTGAGCCGGGTGATCCACGGTTCCAGGGACCGCCCTTGAGCCAACGCGGCGGCGAAGTTCCGGGGCCGCAACTGATACTTTTCGCTGTCCAGGTACTCCTCGCTGCCCGGGCGCACCGGTGTGTTCTCGAAGAGCTCGAAGCCGGAGTAGACACCCCAGGAGGGGGACAGCGTGGCGGCGAGCGCAGCCCGGATGGCGAACATACCGGGACCGCCCTGCTGCAGTGATTCATGGAGGATGTCCGGAGTATTGACGAAGAAATTCGGCCGCATCTCGTCGACCCGGGACGCCAGCTCTTCGCCGTAGTCGGTGATCTCCTGTTTGCCGGTGCGCCAGGTGAAGTAGGTGTAGGACTGGGTAAAGCCCAACCGCGCCAACCCGTAGAGCCGAGCCGGCCGAGTGAACGCCTCGGCCAGGAACAGCACATCCGGATAGCGGTCCTTCACCTGCCAGATCAGCCATTGCCAGAAGTCCGGCGGTTTGGTGTGCGGGTTGTCCACTCGAAAGATGCGCACCCCACGCTGAGCCCAGAACAGCATCACCCGCAGCATCTCGGTGTAAATACCGCGGGAGTCGGAGTCGAAGTTGAGCGGGTAAATATCCTGGTAACGCTTAGGTGGGTTCTCCGCGTAGGCGATAGTCCCGTCCGGACGGATGACAAACCATTCGGGGTGCTCCTTGGCCCATGGGTGATCCGGAGCGCACTGCAGCGCGAAGTCCAGCGCGACCTCCATGCCGAGCTCACCGACCCTGGTGACAAAGGCTTCGAAGTCGTCAAGGGTGCCCAACCGGGGGTGCACTGCATCGTGCCCACCGTCGATCGAACCGATCGCCCACGGCGAGCCGACGTCGTCGGGTCCAGCCTCCGTAGTGTTGTTAGCGCCCTTGCGGTTCACTTCTCCGATCGGGTGAATCGGTGGCAAGTACACCACGTCGAAACCCATTCCGGCGATCCGGTCCAGCTCGCGGGTGGCGGTCGCGAAGGTTCCGTGCAACGGGTTGCCCTGGTCGTCCACGCCGCCGGTGGATCGGGGGAAGAATTCGTACCAGGAGCTGAACAGTGCCCGAGGGCGGTCCACCCACACCTTGTGTGAGCTGCCCCTGGTGACCAGGTCGCGGATCGGGTCGGCGTTGAGGATCTGGGTCACCTGCGTCTCGAGCGCGGGGCCGACCCGCTCGTCGAGGGGACGTGCGGCGTCCCGCAGTGCCGCCGCCGCGCCCACCAGTACCGGTCGGTTGGGCCCCTGGCCGCCCCGACGCGCTGCTCGGTCCAGCAACCGGGCGCCGATGTGCAGATCGTTCTCCAGCTCGGATGCGCCTTGGCCGGCGTGGATCTTCACTTCGATCGCGTGCCGCCAGGTCGTCCATGGGTCGGCCCAGGCATCCATCCGGAAGGTCCACCAGCCCACCTGGTCAGGCACCACGGTCGCCAGGACCCGGTCGGTGCCAGGTTCCCCGGCCTGCATCCGAAGCTGACTCACCAACCGGTCACCGGGACCACGCCAGACCACCGTGGCGGCCACCGCATCGTGGCCCTCGCGCCACACCACAGCGGATAACGGGATGTGTTCGCCGACCACCGCTTTGCTGGGGTACCTCCCGCACGCGACCACGGGCGTCACATCGTCGATGGCAATCCGACCACTCACCAGTTGCCTCTTCCCCGTCGGCTCCCAGACGGTTCCCCAGTCTGCCGGTAGCGGCCGTCTGGTGCGCGGCAGATGTGACAATCGTGACCAAGGCGGGTGGCTCGACTATCCAGCAGACGCCTGGGTTCGTATGGGTACCCGTAAAGTACCCAGATGAACGGTCGCTTCCTGGCGGCGTACCCGAGCATCGAGGCGGGCGAAGACTCGACGGCCTCTACGTATATCCCATATGCCGAGTTCTTCCGGAGAGATAACCTCACCTGGTGCACCCGTTCCGGGAGCTGTCGGGTCATCCGCGTCGGCTCGGCGAGGCGCTGCGGGCGGTGCGCGCCCACGCCGGACTCTCCGGGGAGCAGCTCGCGAAACGGTTGGGGATCTCTCAGTCCCGGGTGAGCCGGATCGAACTGGGCCAACAGGTGGCCTCGGTCGATCTGGTGCGTCGGTGGGCGCAGGTGACCGGGGCGCCGGAGAAGCGTTGCGCCGAGCTGGTCGGTTGGGCGGAGTCTGCGGGTAGCGAGGCGGTCGCGTGGCGGGCTGCCGTGGGCCGCGGCCTGGCGCGGCTGCAGCGGGACAGCCGCGAGCTCGAGGCGAGCGCAGCGACCATTCGTTCCTTCCAACCGGTGCTGGTCCCCGGTCTGCTGCAGGTACCTGAGTACGCCCGGCGCATCTTCACCGCGGGGAATCCGCAACACAGCCCCTCGGAGATCGCTGCCGCGGTCGCCGCTCGGATGGACCGCCAACTGCGGCTTTACGAGGGCACTGCTCGGTTCGAGTTTGTGATCAGCGAGGCGGTGTTGCGCTGGCGAGTCGGGCCGCCACACGTCATGCTCGCGCAACTTGACCGGATTACCGCCGTTGCCAGCCTGGATTCCGTGGATGTGGGTGTGATCGCGCTGGATACCGATGTCGATACGTGGCACGAGCACGGATTCGATCTCAAGGACGACCGCGCCGAGGATGATCCGGTGGTGACCGTGGAGACCCAGACCAGTCCGGTGGTCACTATCGATCCGGCCGAGGTCGCGTTCTACCGGGACGCCTTCGCCCGGTTGCGGGAGGCCGCGCTGCACGGCCCCGAGGTTGGCGCGCTGCTCCAGCCGATACGCGAGGGTCTGTTCCGTGTACAGTCCGGCCGCTGAACCCCTGTGGTTACCCATTTCAACCCGGGTAGCCCTACCAGTGCGAGAACAATCACGCGTGGAGCACCATGAGGGAGCGTTGGGAGCGCCTCTCTCCGGGATAGAGTCCGCCCGTGAGAGCATTGCGCCGGTTCACCGTCCGCGCCCAGCTACCGGGACCGCTCGCGCCGTTGGAAGCGCTGGCCACCAACCTGAGGTGGACCTGGCATCCCCCTACCCAGGATTTGTTCGCCTCGTTGGACAAGCGCGCCTGGGACGCCGTCCGCGGTGATCCGGTGCGGTTGCTCGGTGCGATCCCCACTAAGCGGCTCACCGCGCTGGCCGCCGACGAGACAGTGGTGGCCAGCACTCGGGCGCTGGCCGAGGACCTGCGCCACTACCTGGACGAGCCCCGGTGGTATCAGCAGCGCCGACAGGATCTGCCCACTCTGCCGTTGTCGATCGCCTACTTCTCCATGGAATTCGGCGTCTCCGAGGTCCTTCCGTTCTACTCCGGCGGCCTGGGCGTGTTGGCGGGCGATCACCTCAAGGCCGCTTCGGACCTCGGGGTGCCGCTGATCGGGGTGGGGTTGCTCTATCGCTCGGGCTACTTCCGGCAGTCGTTGTCGTTGGACGGCTGGCAACTGGAGCACTACCCGGCGCTGGATCCGCAGGGCCTGCCGTTGCACCTGGTGGCCGATGCCACGGGTGCACCGCTGCTGGTGCGCGTCGGCATGCCCGGCAGGCGGGTGTTGTGCGCGCGGATCTGGCGGGCCGACGTCGGCCGGGTGCCGCTGCTCCTGCTCGATAGTGACATCGAGGACAATTCCGACGATCTTCGTGGGGTCACCGACCGGCTCTATGGTGGCGACCAGGACCACCGGATCACTCAGGAGATCCTCGCCGGAATCGGTGGAGTCCGTGCGGTGCGGCTGTTCTGCCAGCTCACCGGCCACCCCGAACCCGAGGTCTTCCACACCAACGAGGGCCACGCCGGGTTTCTCGGCCTGGAACGGATCCGTGAGTTGATCCGCGGCGAAGGGCTGAACTTTGACGAGGCATTGGCCACGGTGCGGGCCGGCACCGTGTTCACCACGCATACCCCGGTGGCTGCGGGGATCGACCGGTTTCCGGTGGATCTGGTACGGCATTACTTCAGCGGCTCCCCCGACGGGGCTGCTGCGCTGCCCGGCGTCGACGTGACCCGGGTGCTGGCGTTGGGCGCCGAGGACAACCCCGGCATGTTCAACATGGCTCATATGGGGTTGCGGCTGGCCCAGCGCGCCAATGGTGTCTCGCGGTTGCACGGCGCGGTGTCCCGGTCGATGTTCCGCGGGCTGTGGCCTGAGTTCGACGCCGACGAGGTGCCGATCGAATCGGTCACCAACGGGGTGCACGGCCCGACCTGGGCGGCGCGCGAGGTTGCCAACCTGCTCGGCGAACCAGACAACGGCCATGCGGCCCCACCGGTCACCGACAGCGGGCTGTGGGACCTGCGTTGTGCGCTGCGGACCAAGCTAGTCGAGGAGGTGCGCAGGCGGGTTCGAGCGGCCTGGCTGGAACGTGGTGCCTCCGAGCCGGAGCTCGGTTGGACGTCCCACATCTTCGACCCCCATGTGCTCACCATCGGTTTCGCCCGCCGGGTACCCACCTACAAGCGGCTCACCTTGATGCTGCGTGACTACGACCGGCTGCGTTCGTTGCTCCTGGACCCGCAGCACCCGGTGCAGATGGTCATCGCCGGCAAGTCGCACCCCGCCGACGACGGGGGCAAGGCGCTGATCCAGCAGATCGTGCGCTTCGCTGATACACCGGATGTGCGGCACCGGATCGTGTTCTTACCCGACTACGACATGTCCATGGCCCGGTACCTGTATTGGGGCTGCGATGTGTGGCTGAACAACCCACTGCGGCCGCTGGAGGCATGCGGTACCTCGGGAATGAAGTCCGCGCTCAACGGTGGATTGAACCTGTCCATCCGGGACGGCTGGTGGGACGAGCTCTACGACGGCGAGAACGGCTGGGCGATCCCCACCGCTGACGGCATTGAAGATCCGCACCGGCGCGACACCCTGGAGGCCAACGCGCTGTACGAGCTGATCGCCTCACAGGTCGCCCCCCCATTCTATGACCGTGGCGCCGATGGCGTGCCGACCCGCTGGGTGTCTATGGTGCGCAATACTCTGGCCACCCTGCGCCCGCAGGCCCAGGCCTGCCGGATGGTGCAGGAGTACGTGGAGCGTCTTTACGTGCCGGCTGCCAGCTCAGCTGCCTGGACGAGCGCCGATTCCTTCACCGGCGCCCGCGCATTGGCGCAGTACCGATCCCGGGTCTGCACCGCATGGCCCCGGGTGCGGGTCGCGCAGGTGGACGTCTCTGGCCTCCCTGACACTCCGGTACTGGGCTCGGAGATGACCGTCCGGGCCGTCGTCGCGCTAGCCGGTCTGCAGCCCTGCGATGTGGACGTGCAGGTTGTCGTCGGCCGGGTCGATGACCGCGACGAACTGCGGGACTCGCTCGTGGTGGCCATGCAGCCGGTCTCCGACGCAGACGGTGACGGGCAGCGATTCGAGGCGACCGTGCGGCTGCCCCATGCCGGACTGCTCGGGTACACCGTGCGGGTGCTGCCGCGGCATGCGTTGATGGCCAACTCCGCCGAATTCGGCCTGCTCCACCTGCCCCCCTGACGGCTCGCCTGGACCTGACGGCCGCCTCGCGAGATCACGGTTTATGTGCCTTGGGCGACATCTCGTGGCCGTGATCATGGTTGGGGTGGTTGGCGCACCGCTCGGAAGACCAGGAGGGTCCGGGACGGGACCGTCACCCGGGTACCCGCCCGCCTGCTTCGCCGCCGGGTGGGCACGCCGTCCGGCGTCCCGGTATCCAGTACCGGCGCGTAGTGCTCGCCGCATTCCGGTCCTGGCAGGGTGACCATGATCGGGTGGGCGCCGGCGTGCAGTACCAACAGCCACGAGTCGGTGGCCGCTTGCGGCGGGTGCGATCTCACATCGGCGCCGTTGATCCACATGCCTAGGGTCTGCCGGTGGCCGTCTCGCCAGTCGTCGAGTTCCATAGGGCGGCCGTCGGGACGGAACCAGACCAGGTCGGGGACGCCGCTGGGGGCCGTGCGGCCCTCGAAGAATTCGGGTTGGCGTAGTGCGGGCGTTTCGGCACGCAGGGCGAGCAGGCGGCGAGTGAAATCCATCAGCGTGGCGGTGTCGGCATCTACGGACCAATCCAGCCAGGACGTCTCGTCATCGAGCCGGTAGGGATTGTTGTTGCCGCCTTGAGTGCGCCAGCGCTCGTCACCGGCCAGCAGCATCGGAGTGCCGGTCGACAGCGCCAGAGTCGCCAGCAGGTTGCGGGCCTGGCGGCCACGCAGGCTGAGCACCGCCGGATCGTCCGTCGCGCCTTCGACGCCGCAATTCCAGGAACGGTTGTCGTTGGTGCCGTCGGCTCCGCCTTCACCGTTGGCCTCGTTGTGCTTGCGGTTGTAGGAGACCAGATCGCGCAGCGTGAACCCGTCGTGGGCGGTGACGAAGTTGATCGACGCCCACGGCCGGCGTCCGCTCGCCGCGTAGAGGTCCGAGCTACCCGCCAATCGGGAGGCGAGCTCGCTGACGCCGGGGACACCGCGCCAGAAGTCACGAACGACGTCCCGGTAGCGCCCGTTCCACTCGCAGAAGTCCGCAGGGAACCCACCGACCCGATACCCGTCGGCGGTGGCGTCCCAGGGCTCGGCGATGAGCTTGCGGATGCACAGCAGCGGGTCGGAGGCGATCGCCGTGAGCAGCGGCGCGTCGGGGAGGAACCGCCCGCCCCAGGGCCGCCCCAGCACGCTGGCCAGGTCCAGCCGGAACCCGTCGACTCCCAGCTCGCCCGCCCAGTGCCGCAGCGCGTCGGTGACCAGCCGGACCACCGTGGGCGAGCCGGAATCCAGGGTGTTGCCGCAGCCAGTGAGGTCGCGCTGCAGGTAATAGGCGCGCGCGTCCAGCCCGCGATAGGCCAGGGTGGGGCCGTCCACGTCACCCTCGCAGGTGTGATTGGCCACCACGTCAACGATGACCTCGATGCCGGCGGCGTGCAGCGCCGCCACCATGGTGCGGAACTCGTGCACCTCAGCGCCGGGCACCGCGGCGTACCCGGGATGTACCGCGAGCAGGGCCAGCGGAGAGTAGCCCCAGTAGTTGCTCGATCCGGCGCGCAGCAGGGCGGCTTCGGCGCAGGATGCCGACACCGGCAGCAACTCCACGGTGGTGACCCCTAGACCGGTGAGGTAGGAGATCACGGCGGGGTGCGCCAACCCCAGGTAGGTGCCGCGGTGTTCGGGCGGCACCTCGGGGTGAGTGCGGGTGAAGCCACGTACGTGCAGTTCGTAGATCACGGTCTGTTCCCACGGCACATCGGGTCGGGTGCCGGTGTCCGGGCCACCGGGCGCGGTGACCACTGATACCGGAACGCTGCCCAGTGAGTCGACATCGGAACGGGGCCCGGCGGGATTGCCTCGGTAACCCAGCGCTGCCTGCAGGTCAGTCACGGTGCCCTCGACTCGCCGCGCGTACGGGTCGATCAGCAGCTTGGCCGGATTGCACCGCAGGCCGCGTGCCGGGTCCCAGGGCCCATGTACCCGGTAGCCATAGCGCTGCCCGGGGCCTATGCCGGACAGCAGCCCGTGCCATACCCCGAAGGTACGTTCGGCCAGTGGCACCCGTAGCTCCGCACCGTCTGGCGACAGCAGGCAGACCTCGACAGACTCGGCGACCGCGGAGGCCACCGCAAAGCGCACCCCCCCACCCTCGGCGTGCGCGCCGAGCGGGAACGGTCGGCCGACCTGAGGAAGTGGCAGTCGGGTCACGACAGCAATCCTGCCTGCCCGGTCGGACATCCACCCGGTCCCAGCACAATGTGCGGGTGGACGCGCGCAATGGGCACCTCTCGGTCGATCTCACCGATCTCGTGGTGCGGATGGACGGAGTGGGCGTGCGGCGCGGCGCCACGGCTCTGCTCGACCAGGTGGACTGGCGGGTGGAGCTGGACGAGAAGTGGGTCGTCCTGGGACCCAATGGCGCCGGCAAGACCACTTTGCTGCGGCTGGCGGCGACGGAGCTGCACCCGACCTGCGGGACGGTCCACGTGCTCGGGGAACGGTTGGGCCGCGCCGACGTCTTCGAGCTCCGTCCGCGGATTGGATTCTCCTCCGCGTCGCTGGCCAGCCGGGTGCCCGGTGACGAGGTGGTGTCCGATCTGGTGGTCAGCGCCGGTTATGCCGTGCTCGGCCGGTGGCGGGAACGTTATGCCGATCTCGACAATGCCCGGGCGACCGGTTTGCTGGCCGCGCTCGGCGTCGTCAGGCTGGCCGGGCGGCGCTTCGGCACCCTGTCCGAGGGGGAACGCAAGCGGGTCCTGATCGCCCGGGCGTTGATGACCGATCCGGAGTTGCTGCTGCTGGATGAGCCTGCCGCCGGGCTGGATCTCGGTGGCCGGGAGGATCTGCTGGCCCGGCTGGCCACGCTGGCCGCCGATCCGGACGCCCCCGCGACCGTGCTGGTGACCCACCATGTCGAAGAGATCCCGCCTGGCTTCACGCACGCCATGCTGATGCGCGACGGGGCGGTGGTCGCCCAGGGACTGCTCGATGCGGTATTGACCGAGGAGAACCTAGCGAAGACCTTCGGTGCCGATCTCGTGCTGCAGCGTTCTGGGGACCGGTTCTTCGCCCACCGCCGGTAGCGTGCGAGGACATGACGGTTAACAGCGAGTTCGTCAGGCTTGAGGTGGACGCCGGCATCGGCACGATCCGGCTGGAGCGGCCACCGATGAACGCCCTGAGCCGCAGGTGTGCCCACGGAATCCGGTCCGCTGCGCAGGAGGCAGCAGATCGGGAGGACGTCCGTGCGGTGATCGTCTATGGCGGGGAGAAGGTGTTCGCCGCTGGCGCCGACGTCAAGGAGATGGCGGCGCTGTCCGCTTCGGACATGGCGTCGCAGGCTCAAGACCTCTCCTCGTCGTTCACCGCTGTGGCGGCCATCCCGAAACCGACCGTGGCCGCGATCACGGGCTTCGCGTTGGGCGGTGGTTACGAGCTCGCGCTGTGCTGTGACCGGCGGATCGCCGGGGACAACGCCAAGGTCGGCCAGCCGGAGATCTTGCTAGGCATCATCCCTGGCGCCGGCGGCACCCAACGACTACCTCGGCTGATCGGCTCGGCCCGGGCCAAGGAGCTGATCTACACCGGCCGCTTCGTCGAAGCCGAGGAGGCACTGCGGATCGGGATGGTTGACGAGGTGGTCCGCGCCGAGGGCGTGTATCCGGCGGCCCGCCGCTGGGCCGAGCAGTTCGTCGCAGGACCGGCGCGCGCATTGGCAGCGGCCAAGGCGGCTATCGACGACGGACTCGATGTCGACCTGGACCACGGGCTGCAGCTCGAGGCACAGGTGTTTGCCGCGCTCTCGGGCACTGAGGACCGCATGGCAGGGATGCGCTCGTTCCTTGACCACGGCCCAGGCAAGGCGACCTTCGTCGGACGCTGAGCGGATAGCTGGAGTCGCCACGGACGTGTCATATTTGTCACTGGAGTCGCATTCCTGGTTAGCATGACTGTACGTAGCCTGGACCATGGGAGGGACCGCCGTCATGATGGCTGTGATCATCGCGCTGCTCGCCGTCGGATTCTTTATCGGTGCCGTCGGGATTGCCAAGGGCGTGGTGTGGCTGGGGATCGTCGGGTTCGGGCTGTTCGTCGTCTCCCTCGTCTACGGTGCGGTTCTCACGACCAGGTGAGGTGCTCGGTGATGCTGACCCATCGCTGAGTCGGGTGTCCGGTTCCCGGCGGGTCGGGCTACCGTGCGCAATGTGTTCGACCTCGACCTACACTCCATCTTCTACTTGACGGCGCGCTACCCCGAGATACCCGCCGCCTTCGCCGCGGGGTCGCTGGTGCTCGGCGGGGCAGCCTGGTGGCTTGCGCCGCGCTGGGGATGGGCCAAGGTGCCGGCGGTGTTCGCCGGGGGTGGGCTGGCGCTGGCGCTCGCCGTCACCTTGGTGCGGCCCCTCGGACTGTTCTCGCCGAGTGGTCTCAACCCGCTGATCGTTTTGCGCGATTGCGGGATCGGCACCCTGTCGGTGGCCCGCACGTACGAGAAACTTAATCTCGCGATGCTGGTGCCGTTTGCGTTCTTCGCGACGTTGGCGACGCGCCGCCCGGCCATCATCGTGGGATCCTGCCTGTTGATCAGCGGATTGGTGGAGTTCCTGCAGGGCGCCACTGGCGGTGGCACCTGCCAGGGCCGGGACTTGGTGCACAACACTGTCGGCAGTGTGCTCGGGGTAATGCTGGCCGTGGGCGCACTACGGCTGCTGGCGCGGCGGCCGCGCCGCATCACCGCAGTGGCCGGAGCCGGTCGAAACCATTGAGGCACCCAGCTGCATGTTACGTAGTGTATGAGCCCTCCACATTCGAGTGACACGATCTGATCCTGCCAACCGCCTCGCGCTATGGTTCGGAACACTATGTGATCGATAGACACATGAGGATTACGGCAACCAAGCCACGGCCAGGGGGCAGCTGAGGGGGCGTGGGGGCGTGGGTATTCAACCCGTCGGCGCGGGCACCGACCACCACGAAGGCATGATCGCGGTCATAGAAGGCCACGCACCGGCGCCGAACATATTGCGTGCCTGGGACCAGCTTGTGGATATCACCGCGGGCAGCGACGTCACGCAGCTCACCGCCTGGGCCCGCCTACGCGGCCGGGTCGGCTACGCGCCGCTGTACCTGCTGGCCTTCCAGGCAGGAGAACTCGTCGGCGGTGCGCAGATCCTGCACCGCCGAGTGCCGGTGCTCGGCAGCATCGGTTACCTGCCCTACGGGCCGGTGATCTCCACAGCTGCGGTAGATCGCCGCGGGATCTGCCGCGCGCTCGCTGGCGGGCTGCAGACGCTTGGTCGGCGCCGGTTGCGGATGCTGTTCGTCCAACCGCCCGAAGGTGCTGACGACATGAGCCGCGAACTGCTCCGGCGCGGGTTCCGCACCTCATCCGCCGGCATCGCACCAGCGGGTTCGATCCGCATCGACCTGACCGCTACCGAGGACGAGATCCGCCGCCGCTTCGCTCGGCGGCTGCGTTCTTGGCCGAACAAGTGGACAGCACGCGGCGTCACGGTTCGGATCGGTGGTAGCCAGGACATCGCGCTGCTCGCCACGTTGATGATTCACTCCGGGCGTCATCAAGATTACCGACCGCTGCCGGTTGATTACGTAGAGGCGATGTATTCGGAGCTAGCGGCCACGGGGCAAACAGCGCTGTTCGTCGGCGAGGTGCATGGCAAACCCGTCGCCGCGGACCTAGTCACTTGGTGCGGCGCGATGGTCCGGGGTCGGCTGGCCGGATTCGACCGCACCGGCGAGGCCGGTCGGCTCAGTGTCCCAGCCGCCATCAGGTGGGAGATCATCCGGTGGGCGAAGGGACGTGGGTATAAGTGGTACGACCTCGGAGGGCTGCACGAAGAGGCGTTGGGAGCCCTGCTGGCCGGCGACTGCAGGCACAGCGACAGCTGGCCGAGTTCCGATCAGGCGAAGGTAGCGTTCGGAGGTAGCCCATACCGGTATCCCCACGCCGTCGAGATGATCAATTCGGCGCCGGTAAGGACCGCGTATGACCTCTCGCGACGATGGGCTGGCGGTCGCCGCCTGATTGCCCGGGCGACCCGGCAGTTCCGCGGCTCGCCGTAACGCTGCGGCATTATCCCAGGACTCGGAGCCGATCCAGGATCATCGTGTTGATTGACGGCAGATTCGCGTCCAGGGCTATCTGCACAGCGCGCCCGTCGGTGCCCTGGCCGTCGGTGCCCTGGCCGTCGGCGACGGGCACTACGGCGCCGCGGGCGGGCCCGTGGTCACAGACCACCTCCAGCGGCATCGACGTCGTTCGCAACGTGCCCGCAACGGCGGCCTCCAGCACGGCCAGCGGGTCGTGCAGCGCTACCGCGTCACGTCCCGTGGTCTTCTGGCTGTGCTCGTGATGATGTTCAATGACGCCGGCCAACGTGGCGCAACGCGGTCCCGCTGCAGCGAGCTCGGTCAGCCAAGCACCGCCGACCGCAGCGCGCCGCGTCAAGTCCAGCGGTACCAGCGTGGTCGGCACGTCCTCCTCAACGAGCACCCGGCGGGCCGCTTCGGGATCGGCGCGGATATTGGACTCGGCCGGCAGGCCGCTGAGACAACCACCCATGATGACGATGCGGTCGATTTGAGGTTTCACTCCCGGATCGGTAGCGAGCAACAGCGCGATGTTGGTCAAGGGTCCGATGGCCACCAGCGTCACCGGGGCAGCTGCGGCGTGCAGCAGATCGGCCATCAGAGCCACCGCACCACGGTGATGGACGGGCCCGGTGGGTTCGGGCAGGTGGTCGGCACGTCCCCCGAGGCCGTCGGGGCCATGCCAGGAATCGGCCCGCTGAGCCTGCGGATACACCAGCGGTCGAGCGGCTCCGGCTGCCACCGGGAGGTCGCCGAGCCCGGCCAGCGCCCGCAGCCGCAGCGCGTTGGCCGTGGTGATCTCCAGATTGACGTTGCCGAACACCGTTGTCACGGCGAGCAGCTGTACCTCCGGGCTGGCGGCGGCCAGCATCAGCGCCACCGCGTCGTCCACTCCCGGGTCAGTGTCGATGATCATCGGTACGCTCACCGGGTGAGTACCTTGTCGATCTCGGCGGCGGTGGGCAGGGATGGTTGGGCACCGGGCCGGGTGGCCGCCAAGGCACCCGCAGCGCAGGCCCGGGCGAGCATGTCGGCGTCGCGGAGTCCGCTCAGCAGGCCTGCCACGGCGGCACCGACGAACGCGTCACCGGCGGCGGTGCCGTCGACCACGCTGACCGGTGGGGGAGCCGCCGTCGCGACCTCGATGCCGTCGCGAAACAGCACCGCACCACGAGCTCCGTAGGTGACGGCGACGGCTCGGGCAGCGTCCAGATCCGACAGCGCGGCGTGCTCTGCATTATTGACCACGATCAGATCGGCGCGTCGGAGCACCTCGGGTGGCACCGGCCGGGCTGGAGCTGCGTTGAGCACGAACAACCCGGTGGCGTGTCGGGCGGCGGTGGTGACGGCGAGCTCGGGAACCTCCAGCACGGTGAGCACCGCGTCCGCGCCGGTCACATCCGCTTCTTCCACGCGCAGTGCGGCGTTCGCGCCGGGTATCACGACGATGGTGGTCTCGCCGGTGGTGTCGACGGCGATCAGCGCCAGTCCGGTGGGCTCGGTAACGCGCTGCAGCCTGTCCAGCCGGACTCCCTCCCCGCCCAGCAGCTCCAAAGCGATGTCGGCCTCGTGGTCGGCACCCACCGCGGCGACCAGCCGGACTGGCAGCCCGAGCCTGCGAACGGCCAGCGCCTGATTGGCGCCTTTGCCCCCGGGGATACGGGTCAGGCCAGTGGCGGTGAGGGTTTCGCCAGGCTTCGGGAGCCGTGGCAGAGCCGCCACCAGGTCGAGGTTCACACTGCCGACCACCGTCACGCCCACGGGCGCCATCCCATCACGTGGGTCTACCTCAGGTGTCGGTGGATGTACTGGTCTGCGATGCCGGCGATGTCAGCCGGGGTCCCTGTCATCAGGGTGGCGGCGTGCGCGCTGACGAGCTCGATGGGCCAATTCCACCAGGCCGCGTCGTAGTAGGTGTACTCGCCGACCCTGACCTTCTCGGAGGTGATGGTGGGGCGGAGGAATACACAGAACTGTTCGTGAGCAGGCAACGGGTAGGGGTGGGTCGGATCGGGTACGGTCACATGTCTCCTCGACGCGGTACAAGAGACGTCAACATGGCGTGCATGAGATGCGGACACGCCGGGCGCGTCATGCCCGGAAGAATCGGAGCGCCTCCTTGAGGCGCTGCACCGTCTCCGGCGCGAGGGCCAGTTCGATGGAGACATGCTGGTTGGCGCCGAACACTCGGCCGTCAATCGCCAGCGTCGTCGTCTCCACGCCGTCGGCGAGGTCGGGGCTGAACACCTGACTGTTGCTCATCCGGATGTTGGCGTCGACGACGAGGCCGTAACCAGCCAACTCGTCGCCCATCAGGATGCAGCCCTCTGACATGTCGGAGCCGACCCCCTTCAGCTGCCGTCCTGGCAGCCACAGCCACGGTTCACCCTGCTCGATTCGCCGCATGTGGGCGGCGCACACTGGTGCCAGCGGTGGCTCGTCGCCGTCTGTGGCGGCACTGCTGATACTCACCTCGTCATGGGGATCGCTCCGGTGACCGGAGCAGTGGAGCACCATGCACGAGGGCGGCGGCATGGTCGACTTCCTTCCGGTGGAGCGGTTGCGACATCTCATCGTCTCACGGCGTTGGCTGTTCAGCGCCCGAAGATCAGTGGCGGGCTGAGACGTCGGTATTTCGCTGGCTGGAGTGAACGCTCTGCTCTGTAGCACCGGAATCGACGATTTCGCCAACGAGACCGGCTAGGCTAGGTAGCGGATCGCGTGATGCTGGGTAGGAAGTAGTAGGCGCCGCCGCGGGTGGTGACGAACCGGGGGAGTCCTGGCAGGACCACCGGTCTCTCCGGGCGCGGTATCGAGAAGCTTCCGGCCCGGTCGGCCTGGGCGCCGATCACGGGGTCCTTAGTGCGTCCGAGCCCGGCGGTGAATATGCCGTCATTGGCCCATTCAGCCATGAGGAACTCGAACTGATCACGCAGGCTGACACCGATGAATAGGCCGAGCAGCCCGCAATCCTTCCGTCCCGCGGGTGTGCCGGGTCATAGGGCGGACCGTAGATTATCCCGCGCCGAACGATGCGGTGCAGGTGACCGCCGTTGCCGGCGACGCGTTGCCCGCGTGGATACATCCGGCGAATATGCGATCCGACTGCGCACCGGTAACCTCGCTCATCACCCTCGTAGTCGAAATCATTCAGCGCGTCGGACGGAATCGGCGGGTTGAGTGTGTCACTGTCCGGCGACAGAGCCAGTGGCGTGCCATTGGACCAGCGTGCACACAGCTTCGCTTCGATGAGCTCCTTTGACATCCCATTCGCCGATGCCTGCTCGTCAATGAATTCCGCAAACGCGTCGACGTCCTGTTCGAGCACCCGGAAGGCGGCGAAGGTGCCATTGATACCGAGCTTCGGCGGCGGCGGCACCGGATAACTGAATCCGACGTGCTGATTAGGGTATCCGAGCAGGAACTCACCGACCGGTGCCCGTGGTAAATGATCCGGCAGCCCGGAGAGTGGGACGTACGAAATAACTGGCTGTGACGGCCGTCGCGATAACCGAAATGCGTGACGGTTCGGGGCAGCCACGTGCCGTCGTGGCGACCCGCTCAACACAGCCAGCTGACCAGACCTGTTCTAGTTGCTTCGTCGCGACGTCGAGGGCTCGGATGACTGGGCGAACAGCATGACCAACAAGTGCAGCGCGGGGTCAGCCAGCCACGGCAGCCACATCTGCGGACTGCTGGTACCGACATCACCGACCCTGGCGGCACGCTGCGCCACGCCTTGTGCGTATTCCGCGGGAAAGCTGAATTGAGGATGTCAAGTACTGTCCGATCGGGGTACGCACTGTAAAACGTACCCACACAGCGAAAGTCGTGGGCACGGATGTAGTCCAAGAACTCCTGGCGATAAGTCAGCACCGGTAGCGGCGGGCCGCCTTCCACGTGCGCCATCAGCATGTTGAAGACGTCGCCGATTTCGTTGATGAACTCGTTTATGTAAACCTCGAAGTCACCGTCGTAGGAGGTGATCACCGCGAGTTGGTCATTGTCCAGAAACGCGAACCTGGCGAAGTGTACGGTAGCGATCTTATTCAGCGCTACGGTGACCGGGTTCTGGTCCGGTGGTAAAGACTGCAGGTGCTCGATGGTCGTTCGAAGGACTGCGTAGTCATTCGGAGACTTCGCCTTCATCACCATCGTGAGGGGTTCTGGACGGGCGACGGCTGTTCGGTCACGGCATCTCCCTACGGTTGGACGGCAGCGCCCTCGAGGAGAGTGGGTCGGTTATCTGTTGGCTTGTCATGCATCGATACGTGCCGCAGCATGATCAGATCAGCACCACCTCAAATCAGGCTGTACACTGTACAGAAACATTACATAGTTGTTGCCGCGTCCAGTGTGGAGGGTGGTGCAGGCGCCGCCATCGGCCAATCGGGTGCCACCGAGGTCCGTTGCATGTCTGCATGACTGCAGGCGTAGCGGTGAGCGAGAAGGGATCATCGTTGAAGGATCAGTCGAGTACTTCTCGTGTCCGCCCCGGCCAGGCGACCTGGGTTGATGTCGACCTGAGTAAGGACTACACGCGGCCACTACCGCTGTCCCGTCCCCGGATCGTGCGAACCGCCCTGCAACTAGTCGACGACAAGGGCCTTGCTGCCCTGACCATGCGGGCGCTTGCCACCGAACTCGAAGTCTCGCCAATGGCCCTGTACAACCATGTGCGGGATAAGGACGACCTGGTCGACCTCATGGTCGACCTGATGCTCGGCGAGGTGGATTGTTCGGCCACCGAAGGGGACTGGGTAACCCAGCTACGAGCGCTGGTGCAGGGTTACCACCAGGCGTTGGCCGCCCACCACCAGCTCGCCCAGGTTTACAGCGCCCGGGTGAGGATCGGCCCACACGGCCTGTTGGTCATCGAGCGGACAATCGAGCTCCTCCTCGAGGGCGGACTTTCGCCGGCCGAAGCTGCCGACGCTTTCTTCGCCCTATACACCTACACCGCCGGCTTTCATCAGATGGGCCACATCGCCCCACTCCGCGACACGACATCAGAAGACGAGATCGGGTACTACTCAGCGCTTCCGCCCGAGCAGATTCCCTCCCTCCAGGCCGTGAGTCCGCACCTCAACGGCGTGCACCGGCCCGGAAGATTCGACTACGGCCTCGACCTCATTCTCACCGGCCTGCAGGTCAAGGTCGCCCGCTGAACGGCCTCACAGTGCGCCCTGGGGCTACCCGTCGGTAACATTGCAGAATGCGTGGTAGGTCCTAGAGCCGGCGGGAGGTCGAAGGGCACCATGAACATCGTCGTCCTGATCAAGCAGGTGCCGGACACCTGGTCCGAACGCAAACTGGCCGACTCCGATCACACCCTTGATCGCAGCTCGGCGGACGCGGTCCTGGACGAGATCAACGAGCGCACCGTCGAGGAAGCACTCAAAATCAAGGAAGCGGGCGAGGGCGAGGTCACCGTCGTCACCATGGGTCCCCAGCGGGCCACCGACGCCATTCGCAAGGCGCTGTCGATGGGCGCGGACAAAGCGGTTCACTTATCGGACGAGCGGCTGCACGGATCTTGCGCCGTCCACACCGCCAGGGCGCTGGCCAAGGTCATCGGCACCCTCGGCGACGTCGATCTGGTGCTGGCCGGCAACGAAGCCACCGACGGCGCCATCGGTGCCGTCCCAGCGATGGTCGCCGATGTACTTGGCATCCCGGAGCTGACCCACGCCCGCAAAGTCACTGTTGAGGGACGCACGGTGACCGTCGAGCGAGAGACCGACGACGCGATCACGGTCCTGCAGGCCGAGCTGCCTGCCGTGGTCAGCGTGCACGAAAAGATCAACGAGCCACGCTATCCGTCGTTCAAGGGCATCATGGCCGCGAAGAAGAAGCCGGTCAGCACGCTGTGCCTGGCGGATGCGGGTATCGAACCCAGTGAGGTGGGGCTGGCTAACGCTACGTCCATGGTGGCCGAGTCCCGACCACGCCCGTCGCGCGAGGCTGGGCAGGTGATCACTGACGACGGTGATGGGGCCGCCAAGCTCGCCGAGTATCTCATCGGCCAGAAGCTGATCTGACCTTCGAAGGGGAGAACTCCAGTCATGGCAGAGGTCCTGGTACTCGTCGAGCACTCAGCGGGCGAGATCAAGAGGGTCACCGACGAGTTGCTCACCGCTGCGGCGAAGTTGGGTGAGCCGTCCGCCGTAGTGGTCGGCACGCCTGGCACCGCGAGTAAGCTCAGGAGCAGGTTGGCGGCCTACGGCGCAGCGAAGGTTTACGTCGCGGAATCCGACCAGGTGGATGACTACCTCACCGCTCCTGCCGTCGGCGTGCTGACGGCGCTCGTGAAGTCGGCCCAGCCGAGTGCCGTCCTCATCGCCTCCTCGCCGGACGGCAAGGAGATCGCGGGCAAACTCGCCGTGCGTACCGGATCGGGCCTACTCTCCGACGCCGTCGACCTGGCCGACGACGGCACCGCCACGCATTCGGTGTTCGGCGGCTCCTACCTCGCCAAGTCCAAGGCCACCACCCCGGTTGCGGTGATCACGGTCCGGGCCGGCTCGATCGACGCGGTTGAGGCCCAGGGTGCGGCTGCCGAACAGGCTGTCGAGGTGCCCGCGGTGAACGCGGGAAAGGCAGCGAAGATCATCGAGCGTAGACCCATCGAGGGCGGCGATCGCCCGGAGCTAGCCGAGGCCAGCGTGGTGGTCTCCGGTGGCCGGGGCGTCGGCTCGGCGTACAACTTCCAGGTAGTCGAGAAGCTCGCCGATTCACTTGGTGCAGCGGTCGGGGCGTCGCGGGCGGCGGTCGACTCCGGCTACTACCCGCATCAGTTCCAAGTCGGGCAGACCGGCAAGACGGTTTCTCCGCAGCTGTACGTTGCGCTCGGGATCTCCGGCGCCATCCAGCACCGTGCGGGCATGCAGACGTCCAGAACCATCGTCGCCGTCAACAAGGACTCCGAGGCACCGATCTTCGAGATCGCCGACTTCGGTGTGGTGGGCGATCTGTTCACCATCGCCCCGCAACTAACCGAAGCAGTCACCAAGCGCAAAGCCTGACCCGCGTGTCCGGCTCTCTTGCCCGGTGTGTCGTGCCCTCATGCCGGTATGTCGCGCCCACCAGCTCGATCCGCTGGTCCTCCGGGGTGTTCTGGAGACAGACGGCACTCATCCGCGGCCCGTTTGATGCAGTCAGTCTCCACAACGCGGTAGGGACGGCTCGTGGCGTAGCGGCCCGCACCTCCATCACTGCGGGCGCCGTTACGCTGATGTCTCGATGACCTACCTCGACCACGCCGCCACGACGCCGATGTTGCCGGAGGCGGTGGCAGCGATGAGCCAGGCTTTGTCCGCCCTGGGCAACGCCTCCTCGTTGCATGGCTCCGGCCGCCGAGCTCGTCGCACCGTCGAGGAAAGCCGGGAGAGCATCGCTGACGCGCTCGGTGCCCGCCCCTCGGAAGTGGTGTTCACGGGGGGCGGCACGGAGGGTGACAACCTCGCCGTCAAGGGGCTGTTCTGGCAGCGGCGTGCCGCCGACCCGCGCCGCAACCGGGTGCTTGCTTCCGCCGTCGAGCATCACGCTGTGCTTGACGCGGTGTCCTGGTTGGCGGATCACGAAGGCGCCGAGGTGGTGTGGCTGCCGGTGGATGCCGAGGGCCGGGTGCATCCTGAGACGCTGCGCGCTGCGCTGGCCCGTGACCCGAGTTCCGTCGCGCTGGTGAGCGTGATGTGGGCGAACAACGAAGTGGGCACCGTGGCACCGGTGCACGATCTGGCCGAGGTCGCGGCCGAGTACGGAGTGCCGCTGCACACCGACGCGGTCCAGGCGGTGGGTCAGCTGCCGGTGCATTTCGACAGATCCGGTACCGCGGCGATGACCCTGACCGGGCACAAGCTCGGGGGACCCTATGGAGTCGGAGTGCTGCTGCTGGGCCGTGAGGTCACGGCCACCCCGCTGCTACACGGCGGTGGACAGGAGCGAGATGTGCGTTCGGGCACGTTGGACGTCCCGGCGATCGTCGGGCTGGCCACCGCGATCCGCCACGCGGTGGCGGCCCAGCCGCGCAGCGCGATCCGGCTAGGCAAGCTGCGTGACGAACTGGTGGATGGCGTCGTCGCCACGGTGCCGGATGCGGTGCTCAACGGGGACTCGGGCAACGGTCTGATCGACGGCGGCCCCTCGCGGTTGCCGGGAAATGCCCATCTCACCTTCCCGGGCTGTGAAGGTGACTCGTTGCTGATGTTGCTCGACGCTCGGGGCATCGAATGCTCGACGGGAGCCGCCTGCACCGCCGGCGTGGCACAGCCGTCGCACGTGCTGCTGGCGATGGGTGCCTCACCGGCCGCCGCCCGGGGTTCGCTGCGGTTCTCGCTGGGGCACACCTCCACGGCGCAGGACGTTGCGGACGTGCTCGACGCCATCGAGCCGGTGGTCACCCGCGCACGCGGAGCTGGGGTCAGGCGGGCTCGAGCGTCATGAGGAGCCGCAGTTCATGAGGGTTCTGGCCGCGATGAGCGGCGGGGTGGACTCCTCGGTTGCGGCCGCCCGCGCGGTGGACGCCGGGCACGAGGTCGTGGGCGTGCACCTGGCGCTGTCGGCACAGCCCGGCACGTTGCGCACCGGCGCCCGCGGGTGCTGCACTAAAGAGGACGCCGCGGACGCCCGGCGGGTCGCCGACATCATCGACATCCCGTTCTACGTCTGGGACTTCGCGCAGCGATTCACCGCCGACGTGGTGGACGACTTCGTCGCTGAGTACGCCGCAGGCCGCACCCCCAACCCGTGCCTGCGGTGCAACGAGCGGATCAAGTTCGCCGCGCTGCTGGATCGCGCGCTGGACTTGGGCTTCGACGCGGTCTGCACCGGCCACTACGCGCGGTTGTCCTGGGTCCAGGGGCAGGGCGTGCTGCGCCGGGCGGTGGACGCCGACAAGGATCAGTCTTACGTGCTCGCCGTACTCACCGCCGGTCAGCTGGCGCATGCGCTGTTCCCGATCGGCGACACGTCGAAGGCCGACATCCGGGCCGAGGCTGCCCAGCGTGGGCTGGCCATCGCGGACAAACCAGACAGTCACGACATCTGCTTCATTCCGTCCGGCGATACCCGGGCTTTCCTCACCGACCGGCTGGGATCCCGGCCCGGCGAGCTGGTCGACGAGGAAACCGGCGAGGTCCTCGGGCGCCATGACGGGGTGCATGGTTTCACCGTCGGCCAACGCCGCGGGTTGGGGTTGGAGCGGCCGGCGCCCAACGGTCGCCCGCGGTTCGTGCTTGCGCTCGAACCGGTGACCGGGACCGTGCGGGTGGGGTCGGCACGGCATCTTGAGGTCAGCCTGATTGAGGCCGATCGTCCGGTGTGGACGGCAGGCGCACCGGAAGGTCCCGTGGAGTGCGTCGCGCAGGTTCGGGCGCACGGCGGGTGTGCCGGCGCCGTGGCCGAGGCCGTTGACGATGGCGTCCGGGTCCAGCTGCGACAGCCACTGCGCGGGGTGGCCCCCGGTCAGGCTGTCGGGCTGTACCGTCCGGATGCCGGTGGCGACGTCGTGCTCGGCAGCGCCACCATCACGGCTACCAGTTGACCCTCACCAAGGGCAGGGGTGGCCGCAACGCGGTCCCGACCTCAGCTGCTGAGGGCTCCAGTATCGCCATCAGTACTGGTGCCGTCGGCGCCGGAGTTCATCATCCCAGCGACGCCCAGCATCGACACGGGGGAGAGGCTTGGGCCGCCACCATTGTTGGCGCCGCCGCTGGTCGTGCTGTCGGCGTCGCCGGCGGATATTTGGGCGCTGAACATCGACAGGACGGTACGGGCCGGCAGCAGCTCCACGTACTGCCCGTCGAGCTCGGCAAAGCTCACTGCATCAGACATCGAATCCTCCTAGGAAAGGCGCCCGAGGTGGTCCCGGGCAGGGAAAGCATCTCACCGGTGACATTTACTGATTCCGGCAACACATACCGTGCCAAGCCGTAATGTCAGGTGGCAATCGGTAGTCGCACGTAATTTCTTCAGCCGGACTACCTAGTCATGGATTTCTGCCAGCCCCAAGAGGGGCGACCGCGACCTGGCCGCCCCTCTCCCATCACATGCTCTCTGGAGCCCGCTCTACTAGGACCCGCCAGCTGCGCCATCAGCCATCAGCGCTGCCGCCGTTCGTACCCACGCCGTTACCCTGGCCGAATATGGGCATAGGCATGCCGAGTATGTTGCCGCCGATCGTCCCCTGGCCATTGGTGCCATCGCTGGCGACGCCGCCGTCACCGGCGCTGAACATAGATAATACGGTACGGGCAGGTAGCAGCTCCACGTGCTGGCCGTCGAGGTCGGTAAAGCTCACTGCGTCAGACATCAAAATCCTCCTAGGGAAGATGGTCGAGGTGGCCCCGAGCACGAAAACACCTCATCGGTGAAATTACTGATATGCCAACACATACCGTCCCAACGGGAATGCCGTGTGGCAATCGGTAGTCGCACGTAGTTCTTCCGGGCGGCCCACCTAGTTGTGAGCTGCTTTTCTAATACGTAGTCGGGCGGCGGCATGCTACGGAGATTCCGAACTCCGGCACCTGGTAGAAATCCCCGGTGACTGACCGACTTCCCTGGGCCCCCGGCACCGCCACCGGGATCGGCTCGATGCCCGGCATCGACGCCCTCGAGGCCGCCC
>JALZDN010000102.1 GCA_030862525.1 Actinomycetota bacterium
AACGGATTTCATAACAACGGGTCGCGCAACAACGGGTCGCGCAACAACGGATTCCATGCCAACGGATCCCATGCCAACGGATCTCACGCCAACGGATCTCACGCCAACGGATCTCACGCCAACGGATCACATAGCAATGGGTCCCACGTTAACGGGTCCCATAGCGATGGTGGGGGCGCCCGGCGGGCAGCTCAAGACGCATCTGCAGTCGGTGCGCAACGGTCCGTGAACGATCTGCTCGCCGCCCACGGGGCAAGTTCGACACCCCGGCGCCGGCGTAGCCGCGGGGATGGCTGAGCCTAGGCTGCGATGCCATGACCCGGTTCGGACCGGCGGCCTCCCGCCCACCGAGGACTCCTCAGGCGTACCAATCATGGGGTCAACAGCACAGCAGGCGAGTGCTGCTGCCGGTGCTGGGCCTCGTCGCACTGGCCGTCCCGGGCCTGATCATGCTCGGTGTTATCAGCACCAACATTGGTGTTGGTGCTGTGCTGGTGGGCACGATGGCGGCGGTGCTGCCGGTGATTCTGGTGGTGGCGGCGTTCCTCTGGGTAGATCGTTGGGAACCCGAGCCGTCGCGGCTGCTGCTCGCCGCCTTCCTGTGGGGCGCTGGGGCCTCCGTGCTCGGCGCGGCCATCGTCAACGACACCGCGGCAGTGCTAGGGGAGCAGGTGCTGGGCAATGGCGGTGGTGATCTGGTCGGGACGGTGATCTCCGCCCCGATTGCCGAGGAGGCCTTCAAAGGCGCGTTCCTGATCGGCTTGCTGTGGCTGCGACGCCGGGAGTTCGACGGCGTGGTGGACGGGATCGTCTATTCCGGATTGGTCGCCGCGGGTTTCGCGTTCACCGAGAACATCCTCTACTTCGGACGCGCATTCGCCACCGACGGGCTGGTTGGCGAGGGCGGAAGCGTTGTCGTTGTCTTCATGATCCGGGGCGTGCTCTCGCCGTTCGCGCACCCGGTGTTCACCGCAATGATCGGGATCGCCGTGGGGTTGGCGGTCCGCCGGCGCAATCCGTTCGGGTGGGTTCTGATGTCCCTGGTCGGATATATCCCAGCGGTTGCGCTGCATGCGTTATGGAACGCCTCAGCCGGTCTCGGCTTCTTTCCCAGTTTCTACGCCGTAATCATGGTGCCACTGTTCAGCGGGCTGATCGCGCTGGTGCTCTGGCAGCGTCGCCGGGAGCAGCGGGTAGTTGCCGGACAGCTGGCGAGGTTCGCCAGCGCGGGCTGGATCGCGCCCACCGAGGTCCCGTTGTTGGCCAGCCTGGCCGGCCGGCGAGGTTGGCGTTCAGAGGTGCGCCGTCGTGCTGGAGAGCGGGCCGCCGGCGCGGTGCGTGACTACCAGAATGCGGTCACCGAGCTCGCGTTCCTCTCCCACCGCATGCAGCGCGGCACGGTCGGTTCGGAAACCGGACGGTGGCACCACGACACACTGGCAGCGCTGATGGCCGCCCGAAACCGAGCGGTCCGCGCTCCGCAGGCGCTGTCGTCGGTGTCACTGCTCGAGCCTGCGAGCAGCTCTTCGGTGTCACTGCTCGAGCCTGCGAGCAGCTCGTGGCACTCGGTGGGTGAAGCTGCTCACCTGGAACGGCGTGAACCGCTCCAGCAGGGTTAGCCTGCGGCCACGGAAGTCCGGTACCCGAGGCGACGGCGGGACTGGAACGTCTGGAGGACGGCGATGGCGACGATGCCTCGGTCAAGGACGTTAGCGTCCAGGGACGTGACCGACCGCCCCGCCCGGCTGGCAGTGGGCGTGGTCTCCGCCGGTCGGGTGGGGTCGGTGCTCGGCGCTGCCCTCACCGGTGCCGGGCACGTAGTGGTCGGGGCTAGCGCGGTGTCCCGGGTGTCCCTGCGTCGCGCTGCGGACCTGCTGCCCGACGCGCCGGTGCTGCCCCCCGACGACGTCGTGCGGCGTTCAGATCTGGTGCTGTTGGCCGTTCCCGACGACGTGCTTCCCGGCCTGGTGTCCGGGCTCGCCGCGACCGGGGCGTTCCGAGCCGGCCAAATCGTGGTGCACACCTGTGGCGCGCGTGGGGTGGACGTCCTGGAGCCGGCGATCGCTGCCGGCGTACTCCCGCTGGCGCTGCATCCCGCGATGACCTTCACCGGGCGCGCCGAGGACGTCGCGCGGCTGGCAGCCGCATGTGTCGGCGTCACTGTCGCCGATGAGACCGGCTGGAGCGTCGGGGAGGCGCTGGTGCTGGAGATGGGTGCCGAGCCGGTACGCGTCCCTTCGGAGGCCCGACCGCTCTACCACGCCGCCCTGACACACGGATCCAACCATCTGGCCACTCTGGTGCGTGACGCGGTGGACGCACTGGAGCATGCCGGCGTGGTGCCTGCCGAGCGGTTACTGGGTCCACTGCTGGAAGCGGCGCTGGACAACACGCTGCGCCACGGTGACCGCGCCCTGACCGGGCCGGTAGCCCGAGGCGATCTCGACACCGTCCGGCTGCATCTGCGAGTGCTCGCGGACTCCGTCCCGGACTTGCTCGATCCCTACCGGGCGCAGGCTGCCCGGACGGCTGACCGGGCCGAGGCGGCCGGGTTGCTGAAACCGGCGGTCGCCATCCAGATCCGCGAAACTCTTCGGGAGGGGCGGTGACCGGTTCCGCCACTGCAGGGCTGACCGTGCATGAGGACCCCGCTGCACTGACCGCAGTGACCCGTGCGTTGCGCCGGACCGGACGATCAGTGGCGCTGGTCCCGACGATGGGAGCCCTGCACGCAGGCCACCGGGAGCTGATTCGAGCCGCCCGGCTCACCCCGGCCGTCAGCACCGTGGTGTCCATCTTCGTCAACCCCTTGCAGTTCGGGTCGCAGCAAGACCTGGACTGCTACCCCCGCCAGCTCGACGCCGACCTTGCGATGTGCCGGGAAGAGGGTGTGGACCTGGTGTTCGCGCCCGGCGCGGAGGCGATGTCCCCACCCGGGTCTGACACCACCGTGACGCCTGGAGCACTGGGTGCCGAGCTGGAGGGCGCCAGCAGGCCGGGTCACTTCATCGCGGTGCTCACCGTGGTGGCCAAGCTCTTCGGAATCGTTGGTCCGGGTCGGGCGTTTTTCGGTGAGAAGGATTATCAGCAGCTCGTGCTCATCAAGCGGATGGTGGCCGATCTGCGTCTAGGCGTTCAGGTGGTGGGAATACCCACGGTGCGGGAAACGGACGGGTTGGCGCTGTCATCCCGCAACGTCCACCTCAACGCGCAGGCGCGGGTCGCCGCGGTCGCCCTGTCGGCGGCGCTGACGGCCGGATCCCACGCCGGCGTGCATGGTCCGGAGGCGGTGCTCACCGCGGCTAGACAGGTGCTGGCTGCGGAGCCCGCCGTAGCGCTGGACTACCTGGCACTGCGCAGTCTCGGGTTGGGTCCCGCCCCGCAGCAGGGAGAGGCCCGGCTGTTGCTGGCCGCCACCGTCGGGACTACGCGGTTGATTGACAACGTCGGCCTGCACCTGGGTGCAGCTGGCGGTGATCTAATTGCCGCCGGCTCCGCCGGCGGTGTGGCAGCGCACAACTCGCATAGACGCGGAGGCCCGTGATGTTCCGGACCATGCTGAAGTCCAAAATCCACCGGGCCACCGTCACCCAGTCCGATCTGCACTACGTGGGGTCGGTGACCCTCGATGAGGACCTGATGGACGCCGCCGACCTGCTCGCAGGGGAGCGAGTAGCGATCGTGGACATCACCAATGGCGCCCGGCTGGAGACCTATGTCATCCCTGGTGCCCGGGCCAGCGGCGTGGTCGGGATCAACGGTGCCGCTGCACATCTGGTGGCCCCTGGCGACCTGGTGATCCTTATCTCCTACGGCACGATGGACGAGGTCGAGTCGCGGTGCTATCAGCCACGGGTGGTATTCGTCGACACCGGCAATCGGATCGTTGAAACAGGTAGCGACCCGGCGCATGCCCCGGCCGGCGGTGGTCTGATTGCCGGCTCCGTCGGCGGGAATCTGATGAGGGGTCGCGAGTGCTGCTCGCCCTAGACATCGGCAACACCAACATCGTCCTTGGACTGTTCGATAGCGATCAAGGAGGCACGAGGACGGACGCCATGCTGGTGCGTCACTGGCGGATGCATACCGACGCCAGGATGACTGCCGACGAGCTGGCGATGACCGTCCGCGGACTGCTCGGCGAGTACTCCGGCACGGTCACCGGTATCGCGGCGCTGTCCACTGTGCCTGCTCTGTTGCGCGAACTGCGGGTGATGCTCGATCGGTACTGGTCACAACTGCCCAGGGTGATCGTGGAGCCCGGCGTGCGCACCGGGGTGCCGTTGCTCTACGACAACCCGCGCGAGGTGGGCGCCGATCGGATCGTCAACACGTTGGCCGCCTACACCCGCTACGGTGGCCCGGCGATCGTGGTGGACTTCGGTACCTCCACCAACTTCGATGTGATCAGCGCACGCGGGGAGTTCCTCGGCGGCGCGCTGGCGCCTGGCATCGAGATCTCCGTCGATGCGCTCGCCGCGCGGGCCGCTCAGTTGGTGAAAGTACAGCTCGTCCGGCCTCGGTCGGTGATCGGCAAGAGCACCGTGGAAGCGTTGCAGTCCGGGCTGCTGTTCGGATTTGCCGGACAAGTCGACGGGCTGGTCGGCCGAATCGCTGCTGAGCTGGCACCGGCAGCCGAGAGTGATGTCATGGTGGTGGCCACCGGGGGGCTGGCGCCGCTACTGATCGCCGAGGCGAAAACGATCATCCACCACGCGCCCGATCTCACTCTGCAGGGGTTGCGGATGGTTTACGAACGCAACATCGGCTGATCCCTGCTCACGAGCGGACGCTGGTGCGCAGCACCAACGTCTGCATTGGCAGCTCGAAGGCACCGCTGCGAGTGGCGGGATGCTGCTCGAGGAACCGGCGGATCGTCATAAGCGCGGCGGCTCGATCCTCGGGCGTACTGACCAGCGCCCAGGAATGAGTTGATACGGTCGCCAGGAGCGAGTCGATGGTGCGGGGCCAGCGCCAGCGGAATTGACGCTGCTCCGGCTTGCCGAACGCCGGGTGCTCGGGCACGTCGGCGAATCCCCGTCCGGCGCTGCCGATCGACCGCGCAGCTTGGGCGACCTCGGCCAGCTCGGCCACCCAACCGACCGAGTCATCCTCGGTATTGCCGACGGCGGCCAGCACGCCCCTCGGTCGCAATACTCGGGCGATCTCCACAAGCGCCCGATCGAGGTCGAACCAATGGAGAGCCTGCCCGACGAGCACCGCGTCCACGGCACCCTCTTCGGCCGGAATCTGCTCTGCTGACCCGCTAAGGACCGTTATCTCGGGCAACCGGCGGGACAGTTCCGCGCGCATCCCGTCGTCCGGTTCAACGGCTAGCACCCGAGCCGCGGCCACCCCGCAGCGCAATATCGCCGCAGTGAGCTTGCCGGTGCCTGCGCCCAGGTCGAGCACTGTGGCACTATTGCGCGAACCGCGCGCCAGCGAGCCCAGCGCCCATGCCACCGCCTCGTCCGGATAATCCGGTCGGTGCAGTGCGTACTCGGTGGCCACATAGCCGAACGAAGTGGCTCGACGAGCTTGCGGATCCTCCATGGCACGGAAGGTACCGGCGTAAACCCGTGCCCGGTCCTCAACTCAGCTGTGATCCAGCACTAGGTTGTCCGGCGTGACCACCCGGCCCTCTCTCGCGTCCGACGACCTGCCCGAGCAGATGCGGGTGCGTCGGCACAAGCGGGAACGGATGCTGGCCACTGGGCCGCACCCTTATCCCGTCCAGGTGCCGCGCACCCGAACCCTGCGCGAGATCCGCGACGCCTACGACGGCCTGGCGCCTGACGTGGGCACCGGCGAACACGTTGCGGTCACCGGAAGAGTAATTTTCCTGCGGAACACCGGCAAGCTTTGCTTTGCAACGCTGCACGAAGGCGATGGAACCGAACTGCAGGCCATGCTCAGCCTTGCCGATCTGGGAGCCGAGGGGCTCGCCGCGTGGAAGGCCGACGTCGACCTCGGGGATCACGTATCCGTGATCGGAGAGGTGGTCAGCTCGCGGCGTGGGGAGCTGTCTGTCCAAGCCCGGGAATGGCGGATGGCGGCCAAGGGGCTACGACCTCTTCCGGTCGTGCACAAGGAACTGGCCGAGGAAACTCGGGTCCGTCAGCGCTACCTCGATCTTATCGTCCGGGATGCGGCGCGGCGGACTGTGCGGATGCGTGCCGATGCGATCCGATCGATCCGCGACATGTTGCATTCCCGCGGCTTCATCGAGGTCGAGACCCCGATGCTACAGGTCGTGCACGGTGGTGCCGCGGCGCGACCGTTCGTGACGCACTCCAACGCACTCGACACCGACTTGTACCTTCGGATCGCCCCGGAGCTTTACCTGAAGCGCTGCGTGGTGGGTGGCATCGAACGCGTCTTCGAGCTCAACCGGGTGTTCCGCAACGAGGGCATAGACTCCACCCACTCACCTGAGTTCACCATGCTCGAGGCGTACCAGGCCTACACCGACTACAACGGTATGGCAGAGTTGACCCGCACCCTGTACCAGACGGTGGCCCGCGATGTGTTCGGCTCCACAACACTTCGACTCGCCGACGGCAGCGAGTACGAGATCGGCGGGGAATGGGCGCAGATCAGCCTGTTCGGCGCTGTCTCCGAGGCGCTTGGCGAGGAGATCAATCCAGCCATGCGTAGCGGTGAGTTGCTTCGCCACGCCGAGCGAGTAGGACTCGCGGTCCATCCCGGCTGGTTACCCGGGAAAGTCGTCGAGGAGTTGTTCGAGCACCTCGTGGTGCCAGACCTGCACGCTCCCACCTTCGTGAGGGATTTTCCGTTGGACACCTCGCCACTGACCCGGGAGCATCGCAGTGTTGCAGGTCTGGCAGAGAAATGGGATCTCTACATCCGGTCCGTCGAGTCGGCAACGGCCTACTCAGAGCTGGTCGACCCGGTTGTGCAACGGAAGCGTTTCGAGACCCAGGCAGTGCTCGCCGCGACCGGTGATGACGAGGCGATGCCGCTCGACGAGGACTTCCTGGACGCGATGGAGTATGGAATGCCGCCGAGTGGCGGCATGGGAATGGGGATCGACCGGCTGCTCATGGCGCTCACCGGTTCAGGTATCCGTGAGACGATCCTGTTTCCGCTGGTACGGCCACAATGAGCTGATCCCACGGTGAGCATTTCGCAATCGGACCAGAAATGCGCTAACCTGCTCGTTGTCGTTGTGGAGTCGTCGTGCGATGGCTCCGTCCACCACGTGTCCCAAGGAGGACGACGCGCATGGCGCAGAAGGTCACCGTGACCTTGGTCGATGACCTCGACGGA
>JALZDN010000118.1 GCA_030862525.1 Actinomycetota bacterium
GGCGATGGAGCGATTCGCTGAGCAGATCGTGCTGCTCCAGGAGACCGAGCGGCGACGCCTTGCCGGCGAGATTCACGATGGAATCAGCCAGCGGATCGTCAGCTTGTCGTTTCATCTCTCGGCGGCGGCGGACGCGGTGACCTCCGACCCGGTCGGCGCCGCCGACCAGATAGCCCGTGCCCAGGAACTCGCCGCGGGAGCGCTGGATGAGACCCGGCAGGCGATCGGCGGGCTGCGCCCGCCCGTGCTCGACGACCTTGGATTGGCAGCTAGCCTGGAAAGCCTCGCCCGGTCGACCCCGCTACCCGACGTCCAGGTGGACACCGTACCAACCAGCCTGCCCGAGCACGTCGAGACAGCGATCTACCGGATTGCCCAGGAGGCGCTGCAGAACATCATGAAGCACGCCAATGCTGGGCACGTTCACCTCCGGCTCTCAGTGGCCGCCGGCGCAGTGTTGCTCGAGATCTCCGATGACGGCACCGGCTTCGACCCGGCCGTCACCGTCGAACGGATCGGCCCGGTGGGTTATGGGCTGCCAGGCATGCAGCAACGCGCCGAACTGCTGGGCGGTCAGCTCACCGCGGACAGCTCACCGGGCCGCGGAACCGTCGTGCGGCTGCGGGTGCCGATTTCACAGGAACGCTAGGTAGCATCCGTCCGGAGGAGCGATTCAGGAGAGGTGGAGCGGTGTCCGACCACCCACCGAAACCGATCGGTCGAAGTGGGTCGTGCCGATCGTAGTGGCGTTCATCGCTGCGCTCGGCACCGTGATCGCGCACTCGCTCCCTCCCTGTCCGGCGGTGACGACGGTGTAGCGTCGGCACTCCCCCGACCGCGTCAGACCGCGTATCAGCACCGGTTGGCCGACGCCCAGCAAACCGGCCACCCCGCCTACCACGCCATCGATGTCATCCGCACTCCGGAAACGACAGCGTCCGGGTGACAAGGTCTCATCACCGTCCACCGGCGTCAGTCGCCGAGGCGCCCAACTACCTCCTGCCGCGCCCAGGCCAACAGCCGTTCAGCCGGCACGGCCCCGACCTGACGGGCAACCTCCCGTCCACCGCGCAGCAGAAGGAGGGTGGGGATGCTCTTCGCCTGGAAGCGGGCGGCCACCCTCGGGGACTCGTCGACGTTGACCTTGACGGCCTTGAGTTGCCCGGCCAGCTCCCGGGCTACGCGCTCGACCGCAGGTCCGACCATCCGGCACGGCCCGCACCACGGCGCCCACAGGTCCACCAGCACCGGCACCCGAGCGGCGTCTGCAACCTCGGCGAAGTCGGCGTCGCCCGCGGACACCAACCACGGCAGCGGAGCCTTGCATTGGCCGCAGCGCGGGACCCCAACCGCGGCAGGCGGTACCCGGTTGCGTTTTCCGCAGCCCAGGCAGCTAATGATGCCGTCGTCGAACACGCGCAGCAGCCTGCCCGCTGCCCAGCCGCTGGTCAACAAGACCACGTTGGTCCCCGAGCCCACCACGCCGTCGGTGTGAACAGTTCCAACCGCCAGAGACAACCCTCGACAGCGCCTGCGTCGAGCGGCTCGCCGAAGCTGATGACAAGACAACGATGACGGACGCCTCGGTCAGCGTGGACCTCGGGCCTGGTGGCCTGGCGAGCAGGCGAACGAGCCGCTGGCGTCTCGCAGATGCCGGGTGGCAATCCTCAGGCGGCCCACGCCACCGACGAAGACCCAGCCTGGCCGAGGCCTCACGCTTTGCGGTTATCGGAGCAGCCCGAGCACCTGGTCGGCGGTCAGGCAACCCGCAGTGGTGAGATCCAGATTGGTCAGGGACGCGAAGTGAACGGCGTCGTCGGCCGCGGCGACGCAATCGCTGACCGGGTGTACGGTGAGGCCGAGGTCGGTCCCGTGTCGGGCCGTCTGCTCGACTACGAGATTGGTGGCCACACCGGTCACGAATACGGTGTCGATCTCACGCTCGGTCAACCAGCCGGGTAGGTCGTTACCCGTAAGTCCGGACAGTTTCTGGTTATCGACGACTCGATCGCGCTGGGTCAGCGTCGACATCTCCGAAATCAACTGCGCGCCGGCGGCGTCTGGGCGGAATGCTTCCTGGGCATCGCCGACTGCTCTCATCAACTCCGTGTTTCGAACCAAACCGCCCTCACCAGCAGGCACAGTGAATCGGATGAACACCACCGTCACTCCAGCAGCGCGGACCGACCCGTGGAACCGCACGGCACGCTGTACTACGCCACTGCGCGCTACCGGCGTGCTGAGCATCGGGCCAAAGAATCCCTCGGGCTTGATCACGTTGACCTGCCAGTGGAGGGCGAGAACCGCGGATCGTCGTGGATCGATGGTCACGCCACGATCCTGCCGCACCTGCCGTGATCCCGAGGCAGTCTCCAAGGGACCGATCATGTTTCGTTGGCGAATGACCGGCTCGAACGACAGACTCGCTGACAACAGGGCACAGTGGAACACTTCCTTGACCTGCTGGCTATGCCCCAGCCAGGCACGCTCGTCGACACCGCGTGACAACGCAAACCACGACGATCAACGTGCTGCAGGACATCCTCCAGCGGTTAAACCATCGTCGCGACCGTGGCACGCATCCGGATGGCCGACATCGACGCTGCAGGCGCTGCCGCGATCGTACCCAGGGCGAGATCAACGCGCTGCTGCGCAAGGCCACCTACACCCAACGCCGATCGCGCACAATTGACGGATCCAGCCAAGACACCGATCAGCCTGGAGTCCGCATCGGTTGGGTGGGAGCAAGCTGACACAAGAACCGGTGATCTCCGCACAACCGGCCGTACCAGTGGCCCGCACGATGCCTACGCGCGTTCCGTGGCGTAGTGCCGCTCAGGTGAGGTGGTGGGTACCGCGGGGGTCGTCAGCGTGGTTGGTGACAGGTGACGTAGTTGCCGAATTCGCTGCTGCCGCCGTTGATGCTCTCCGATTCCGGGGGCTCGGGAACGCCGTGGCGTAGCTTCGCGCGGGCCTCGATGCTGCTCACGAGCGCCCTTCCGAGGTCCATGGCCTCGGCGGCCTGAGTATGGCTGTACTCGGTGAGGTAGCGGTGGGCGAGATCGCGCCGACCGGCGTTGATGAGCGTCCGTGCGGTGTCCTCGACGGTGGCCTGCTCGGCGCGCATCCTCTGCTCGAAAGCGTGCAGCGCCTCGCGCACCTCCGGATAGAACTGCTCCGGGTATGTGCAGGTGTGGTACATCAGGCGCTTGAACAGCCTGCCGGCGAACTCGGTGCCCTCCTGCGGTGCGTACTCGGGGTTGAGGAAGGTGTTGCCCGCGTCCTTGGTGAGGTAGCGGTGCTGGCGGTACTCGGGTGGCTCGTCGCTCACCCCGATGAAGTACGGGATCAGCGGGCTGGTCGCCGCCGCGATCGGCGATACCCACAGCCGCCGTAGGTCCCGGTCAACCCCGCGACGCAGCTGTGCCGCCTGCCCGTAACCGGTGCGGTCACTCGACAACCGAGGGTCGCGCACGGTGGCCATGAACTCCTCAAGCGTCACCGGCGCGAGGCGCGCCAGTTCCTGCTCGATCGTGGCGGGGGCGACGTACTTGCCCTCGCCGGGAGTAGCGCGGTAGTCCCAGCCCTTCTCGCCGTAAACCTCGTTGACGTCGAAGGGGGTACCCGGCTGCCACCAACCCTGCTGGGCGGCGAAGTCGACGAAGTTGGCCGAGCACGCGAAGTCGGGGTGCTCCCGGCAGTTGGTCGGGATCTGTTTGATGTAGCCGGGGTAGGACATCCGGATGTCGTCGGCGCCGAGCCGTTCGGCGACCCAGAGCCCCTTGCCGCCGGCGAACTGCAGCATCACCCATCCCTCGGAGGCGTCGGCGATGAGGTGGGAGTTGCCGCCGTAGGTGGAGTGGCCGTATTTGTCGATCAGCTCGCCCATGATCTGCACTGCGTGGCGCGCGCTGGTAGCCCGCTGCAGCCCAATCCGGGCCAGGTCGCTGTACTGCAGCCCGCGCTGCGGGCTGGGGGTCATGTCGACGAGCTCGTCGCGCGACGGCGACCAGATGTCGCGGATCGCCACCTGATGCTCGTTGAGACCGCCGTTGGTCAGCGGCGGCGGGAAACCCTCGAACTCGCTGTACTCCACCGAGATGTACTTGTGAGTACGGCGGGCCTGCGGAATCCGCGTCAGCTCACCGGGGATCGCCGCCTCACCGGTGACACCGACGCTCATCGTCGCCCCCGGGGGATGGTCCTTCCCGGGCACGATCTCCAGCCAATGACTCGACACCTCGTCGCCGCTACCACCGAGCAGCACGCTGCCGTCCCCGGTGTAGTCACCACCGACGTAAATCCCGTAGCTCTTCTGCCCGGTGTCCTGCCCGCGGGGCTGTGGACCGGACCATCGTCCGGCCTGCTGCCCGGTGCCGGCGGCACGGTCCGGGCCCCAGGACGTGCTGAGGACCTGCAGCGCGGTCGCGGCGACGACCATGCCAACAACCAGCACGACGAGATGGGACGCAATCCGCCGTCGCATAGCTAGCCTCCGCTGCAACGCGTGTAACCGGCTATCCGGGCGAGTGCCGGGCAGCGCGAGCGGTCCATCCACCAAACCGCCGGGTCCAAGAGAACAGGCCTCCCACCGGCGAGGCAACGCCCGCATCCGTTAACCGGACAATCGCCGAAACCCCAACCCATCCGATGGCCTCAGACGTGAGAGGAACACAGATCAACGACAATCCTCATCTCTGCCCTGCAGGACGCCCTAACCAGTCCATGCGGCATGAGAGTGCTGCGCCGCGAGCGGATCGGTCTGGTTCGCCTGCACAACATCGCCAGACGAAGACAACGCTACAGCGATCTTGGACTGAGGCGGCCAGGCAGCTGCCGTCCCCCTGGCTGAGGACCTGGCTGAGACAGCGCACAGGGGAATCGGTCGCGACGCTCAGGCGTGAGGTGAGACCAACACGTCCGGGGTGGGCAAGGAGGCAGGCTGGGCGCCGGTAGTGCAGTCGTGTTCGGTCACTGCTGGGTAGCCTCCTGCGCGGGGGTGGGGATCTCAGCGAGGATGAGGTAAAGCGAGCGGCGGGCCTCGGTAAGAACTCGCTGGGCCGCCTGCACCTGCTGGGCGTCGCCCCGGGCGAGTTGGCGGACGGGGTCGCGCAGCCCCTCCAGGGCGTCTCGCAGCTCGCTGGTCCCAGCGCAG
This sequence comes from Actinomycetota bacterium, assembly GCA_030862525.1. Classification (GTDB taxonomy): domain Bacteria; phylum Actinomycetota; class Actinomycetes; order Mycobacteriales; family Pseudonocardiaceae. Next base: position 5,156 of record JALZDN010000118.1, read on the forward strand.
CGCGCGGCGAACTCGGCGAAGGGATCGGGCAACGTCTCGCTGCGGGCCTGTAGGTATGCCCGGCCAGCATCGGTCAGGGTGGCTAGTTTGCGACCACCCTCAGCGAGAGTATCGATGAGGCCTTCGTCTTCGAGTTGGCTCAAAGTCGGATAGATCGCGCCGGGGCTGGGTTCCCAGGCACCGGAGGTTCGCTCGGTGATGGCCTGCATGAGTTGGTAGCCGTGCATGGGTTGTTCGGCGAGCAGCAACAGCACCGCAGTGCGCACATCCCCGCGTTGCGCTCGCCCGCGTCCTGCGCGGCGGGGATGGCTGCCGCGCTTTCTTGCACCACCGACCGCGTCGGGCTGTGCAGGGAAGTGCGGATGGTGGCGTCGCTGGCCGCGCTGACGGCCGGCGGCTCGATGGTCGCGGTGACTAAGTGGGTGGTGATGATCGGGGTTCATGGTTTCTCCTAACCTGAATATCACCAGACTGATAATGACACGCTCACGATATATCGCGATAGTCTCTTAGTCAACCAGCTTCCTCCGCGCCTGCGCGATCCGTCACCGGGGATCCGCCGATGTCGGAACTCCTCCCAGCAGGGACACGCAGCGCTGCGCCGGGCCGTCGGCTGACATGCAGCGCACGAGACAACACAAATCGCAGATCAGACGGCACCCACCGGCATAGGGCGAGCGTGCCAGGAGGGCGGGACACGACGCGGGCCCGGAGTCCGTTCACGGCTGGATCTACCAGGGCAGGCGGCGGGCGCAGCTAGCGCAAATCTATCGGGGTGATCCATCCGATCCGGCCGTGCTAGTCCGCGAGATCCTGCCGGGGCAACAAACGCAATTGTCCGAACGTGACCGGCTGGTGACTG
>JALZDN010000119.1 GCA_030862525.1 Actinomycetota bacterium
GTCGTGAACTCGACGTCACCGACATTCCCCGACTCGAAAACGCCGGTGGTGTCGAGTTCACGACGCCCTAGATGGGTAGTCGGCGGAAGATCGGGCGTGGTACGTGGCGGAGGGCGGACATTACGTAGCGCATGGGAGCTGGAGCCCAGGCCTGCTCGCGGCCGTGCGCCACGGCGTCCATGATGACGTCGGCGACCTGCTCCGGGGTGACCGACAGCGGGGCGGCCTTCATGCCCGCGGTCATTTTGGTGCGCACGAACCCCGGCCGGATCACCGAGACATTGATCCCGGATGGCCGTAGTGCTTCGGTGAGACCGGTATAGAAGGCGTCCAAGCCGGCCTTGGTGGAGCCGTAGCTGAAGTTCGAGCGGCGGGGCCGCTCGGCAGCGGCGGAGGACAGCGCAACCAGCGCACCGTGACCCTGCCGTTGCAGCGCGTCGGCCAGCAGCACCCCGACCGACACCGCTCCCACGTAGTTGACCTGCGCGAGCTCGACGGCGGTGGCGTGGTCAGTCCAGGCTTTCTCCTGATCGCCGAGCAACCCGAAGGCGACCAGGGTGACGTCGATGTCACCGTCGGCGAAGGCCTTCTCGATCGTCTCCGGGTGCGACGCGGTGTCCGCTGCGTCGAAGGGCAGCGTCACCACCGTGGCACCCACCCGGTCCAACCGCGCCGCGGCGGCGTCCAATCGCTCGGTCGGGCGGGCCGCCAGCACCACCCGTAGCGGCCGCCGGGTGGCGTAGCGCTCTGCGGTCGCCAGCGCGATCTCGGAGGTGCCGCCGAGCAGCAGCAGGGATTGGGGGTTGCCCACAGCGTCGATCACAGATTTTCCTTTTTCACGGAGTTTCCCTTTTCACAGCTCGAGTCTCCTGGAGAGGTCGGAAACGAAGATCCCATTGGGATCAGCGGCGGCGCGGATCTTGCGCCACTCGTCGATCCGCGGGTACATCCGATGCAGGGTGGCGGGGGAGGTCCGGGACTCCTTGGCCAGGTAGAGCCGCCCACCGGCGTCGAGTACCTGCTCGTCGAGCCGGTCGCAGAACTCCGCCAAGCCCCGGCGGATCGGGAAGTCCACGGTGATCGTCCAGCCGGGCAGGGGGAATGACAACGGCGCCTGGCTGGCCGCGCCGAACCGTTTGAGCACGTTGAGAAACGACACGTGCCCCGAGCGCGCGACCTGCTCCACGATGCGGCGCAAGGTGTCCTGCGCGTCGAAGGGCACGACGAACTGGTACTGCAGGAAACCACGCGAACCGTACGCCCGGTTCCATTCACCGATCATGTCCAGCGGGTGGTAAAAGGCGGTGAGGTTCTGCACTTCGTCGCGACGGCGCTTGGGCGCCTTGCGGTACCAGGCCTCGCTCAGCGCGCCGAAGATTGCTCGGTTGGCCAGGCCGTTGGGGAACACGTTCGGTGCGGTGACCAGTTGTGGCGCGTCGAACGCCAGGGGGGCGCGGCGCAGCTTCGGTGGCAGTTCGTCACGCCGAGCCATGCTGCCGCGGGTCAGCACCGCGCGACCCAGCTTCGCGCCCGTCGAGATGGCGTCGAACCAGGCAGCAGAGTAGTCGTAACGGTCATCGGAGCCGTCGGTGAGCAGCGCCATCAGCTCGTCGAGGTTGGCCGTGCGGTCGGTGTCGACGACGAAGTACGCCGACTCGACGTGGGTGAGCGCGATCGTGGCGCGCACGATGATTCCAGTCAGCCCCATACCGCCGACGGTGGCCCAGAACAGCTCGTCATCCGGCGTCAGCGTGGCGATCGACCCGTCAGCGGTGACCAGTTCCAGGCAGCGGACGTGATTGCCGAAGGTGCCTGCAGTGTGGTGGTTCTTGCCGTGGATGTCGGCCGCGATCGCGCCGCCCAGGGTGACCTGCCGGGTCCCGGGCAGCACCGGGACCCACAACCCGAAAGGCAGCGCGGCGCGCATCAGCGCATCGAGGCTGACTCCGGCGTCCACCACGGCCAGGCCGCTGCCCGCGTCGATGGCGTGGATTCGGTTGAGCCCGGTCATGTCGATGACCAGTCCGCCGGCGTTCTGCGCCGGGTCCCCATAGGAGCGTCCCAGCCCGCGGGCGATCATCCCCCGACTTCCGGGGTCGCGAACGGCCTGCTGGATCGACTCGACGGTCGGGTCGACCAGCACCCGCGCGCTGGTCGCCGCGGTGCGGCCCCAGCCGGTGAGGGCACGAATGACGGTCTCAGGCATCGGCGCCGAGGCTAGGCGACCGGGTCGGGGACGCTGCGGCCGGGTCGCTTGCCATAGCCTGGCCCGGCCCCCATGCTCAGCCCGTCACCGCGGAAGGGCGCGTTCACTGTCTGCTGCATCCACGGCTGCCCACCAGCCGGCCAGCGCCATCCGGGCACTTCTGGTCGGGTTGGCAGGTGTGCTGGTCGCGCTGGCTCTGCCGTTCGTCCCGGTGCTGACTGAGCAGACCATGGTGACCTGGCCAGCTCCCAGCCAACCGGCCGTGTCAAGTACAGCGTTGTTCGCGCCGTACCGACCGGCGGAGCTGAGCGCGACCGTGCCCTGCTCGGCGATCCGCGCCGCCGCCGACCGGGACCGTGCCACCACGGTGCTGGCGACCGGCTCCAACGGTGATGGGTTGGTGCTGCGGGCTGGCGGCGGAGCCGTCCGGCTGATGCTGAACGGCCGGTTGGTGAGCACCACACCGGTGCCCTCCACCGCCAGGAACTGCGGGACGCGGGTGCACGCCGGGCCGACCGAAACGGTGATCACCATCGGGGCTGCCGACGATGTCCGGACGATCAGGCTGGCTGGCGAGCGGGTGCCCAAGGTGTTCGCATTCCGCACCGACCTCGCCCCCCGGCAGGCGACCGGGATGACGGTCACCGCCCGCACCGCCAGCCCATTCGCTACCAGCCCAGGCGCGGTGAAGTTGCTGCTCATCGCCGCGCAACTGCTCGCGGCGCTGGTTGCGCTGAGCCTGCTGGTACGGCGCACCCGAGACCGGCCAGCGAGCAGCCCCGGCCGGCAGCAGTGGCGAACCGCCTGGGTCGATCTCGGTGTGCTCGGGGTGCTGTCCGGTTGGGCGATCATCGGTCCGCTGAGCGACGACGACGGTTTCGCCGCCACGATCGCCCGCAACGCCGCGCTGACCGGCAATGTCGGCAACTACTACCGCTGGTGGAACGCCTCCGAGACGCCGTTCGCGTTCACTCAGCAGCTGCTCGCGCCGCTGACCGAGGCGAGCTTGGCACCGCTGTGGCTGCGGTTGCCCAGCACCGTGCTGGCCATGGCGACCTGGTTCGTGTTCAGCCGCGGTGTTCTCGGTGCGGCCCTGCCTGATGTGGCGGGCACCGTCCGGATCCGGCTGCTGGCCTCGGTGTGCCTGCTCGCCGCCTGGTTGCCGTTCAACCTCGGCGTGCGCCCCGAGCCGTACGTGGCGTTGGGTGTCACCAGTGTGCTGGCGCTGCTGTGGCGGGCTCGCGGGCTCGCCGCGTTGGGCTGGGCCGCGCTGGTCGCCGGACTGACCGTCACGGCCAGCCCCACCGGGTTGCTGGTCGCCGCCCCAGTCTTGGTGTTCGCGCCCCGCATCATCGCAATCCTCGGCGCTTCGGCGCGCGGCCGGGCCGAGGTGCTGGCCCGCGTGACGTTGCTGTGCTGCATCGGCGCGGTCGGCATCACGGTGATCTTCGCCGACCAGACCTGGCATGGCCTCGTGACAGCCACCCGTTGGCACCACGACTTCGGACCGTCGTTGCCTTGGTATCGCGAGCCGAACCGGTACCAGTACCTGCTGGGTAACGACCAGGACGGCAGCGCCACCAAGCGGATCCCGGTCCTGCTCACGCTGGCGCTACTGCCGGTGATCGGGCTGCTCCTGGCCCGCCGAGTCGACCCCGGCGGTGTCGACAAATCGGCCGTGCGGCTGGCCGCAGTGGTGGTCGCTGCGCTGGCCCTGCTGTGGCTCATGCCGTCCAAGTGGTCGCATCACTTCGGCGCCTTGGCCGGACTGCTGGCGTCGTTCTTGGTGGTAGCCGTGGTGTTGCTGTGGCGGTGCGCCCACGCCCCGGTCACCGACCGGGTGACGCGCGGGATCGGACTGGCCGGCGGCGTGCTGGTGGCTGCGGCGGCCGGGTGGGCCTTTGCGGGTCCGAACGCCTGGTGGCAGCCGGCGGTCTACGACGTGCCGTGGGCGACCGGTTCGGTGCGCCCGATCGGCCTTGCGCTGGACTCTCCGCTGCTGTGGGCCGGCGCGCTGGCGCTGGGTTATGCCGTGCTGGCCGCACCTACCGCATTGACCGCACTGGCTGAACACCACGGCACCGCCCGCGCCGGGCCACTGCTGATTGCCGCGCCGGCCGTGCTCGCGGTGGCGGCGGCCGGCACGGCGGTGGCCGTGCTGCTCGGCTCATTCCTGGCCGCACCGGTGCGGCGGCCGGCCGGTTCGCTCGCACTCGTGAACCTGCATCAGCTGAGCGGGGGACCCCATTGTGGCTTGGCGGACGACATCCAGGTGTTGCCCGACGGCGACGTGCTTGCTCCTGCCTCCCTGTCCGGGCAGCTGGACGGGTTCACCGCTCTGGCCGGTTTCGATCCCGACTCCCCGCCACCGAACCCGCCCGGCATCGGGATGTCCGCTCAGCTCTGGGGCAGCCTCGTCGGTGGGTCGCTGAGCAAAGGGACCATGACCAGCCCCTGGTTCAGGCTGCCCGCCCTCGGTCCGGCGAGTGGGGTGGCGGTATCGGTTTCCGGCCGCACCGACGGGGGCAACAAGCTGGTCCTCGAGTTCGGCCGGGCCGGCAATGCCGGTATCACGATGGTGGGCGACCGTTCCCCGTTCGACCGGGTGCGTCCAGATCAAGACGACCTGGACGGCCCGCTGGACTACCGGCCTTGGCGCTCGATTGGGCTCGATACGCAGCAGATCCCGGCCGGCGCCGACCGGGTCCGGATCCGCGCGGTGGACGCCACCAGCGACCCGGACGGCTGGCTGGCCGTCACCGGACCCCGGCGCCGCAGCATCGTGGGGCTCACGAAGTTCCTCGCCGATCGCGGGCCGGTGCTCGTGAGCTGGCCGCAGGCGTTCTTGTTCCCCTGCGTGCGGGACATCGTCGGGGTGTCCGGCGGGCTGGCCGCCGCGCCCCGCGCGGTAATTGAGGCGCCACGCCGCTACGGCCGGTTGTCGGCGATAACCACCGACCAGAGCCAGGGTGGCGACTTCGCCGCGCTGCGCCCGTTCGGCCGGCTCTACGAGGTACCTACTCGGCTGGTCGACCATCCCGAGGTGGACTGGGGCGCCCTGCAACTGACCGACTACCCCTTCGCCCGAGACACCTACCAGCGCAGCATGACCCGCCGGTAGCTTTACGGATGTCAGTGCTGGAGGCCGGCGAGCACCTCGGGCAGGTCGCCGGAGTGCACGACGCACAGGCGGCGCGTTGTGCGGGTCAGGGCAACGTAGAGGTCGTTGAGGCCCCGCGGTGACTCGGCCAGGATCGCTGCCGGGTCGACCAGCACCACCGCGTCGAACTCCAGGCCCTTGGCCTGGGTGACGGTCAGCACGGTCACCGGCGCATCGAGTTCGGCTGAGCCGGTAATCAGACCGGGGTCATCCCCACCCGCGGTGGGGACCAGCTTGCGAAGCTCGTCCACGCTGTTGGCAGGCCCCAGGACGGCGACCCGGCCGTCACCGACCGCAGCGGCCTCTTCGGCGACCACCGTGGGCAGCTCGTCGGGCAGCGCGACGACCTGAACCGCGCGCGGCGCCACGCCCGTTCGGCGCACCGGCTGCGGTGGGGTGATGTCGACGTCGAGGGCGGCGAGCACCTTGTCGGCCAGCTCGGCGATCTCGGCCGGGTTGCGGTAGTTGATCGTCAGCTCCTCCAGCCGCCACCGCTGCGCCACGTAGGGACCGAGCACGTCCTGCCAGGAAACCGCGCCGGCCCGGTCCCCGGTTTGCGCCAGGTCACCGACCACCGTCATCGACCGGCTGGGGCAGCGGCGCATCAGCACTCGCCACGCCATGGGAGGCAGCTCCTGCGCCTCGTCGATGATGACGTGACCGTAGGTCCAGGTCCGGTCTGCTGCTGCGCGCTCGGCGGTGCTGCCGTAATGGCGCTGCCGTTGCCGGTCGGCCAGCCGATCGGCGTCGATCAGGTCGGTGGCACGCAGCAGCTCGGGATCCAGCTCCTCGTCGAAATCCAGGATGTCCAGTACGCCCTGCGCGTACTGCAGCTCCGCGCGCAGGGCAGCTGCCTCGCGGGTGGCCTCGGCGCTGCCGTCGGAGCCGAGCAGCTCAGCGGCCTCGTCCAGCAGCGGCACATCGGCGGGAGTCCAGGTCTGTCCGGGCTCGGTACTCGGGTCAGGAGCAGGGCGAGCCAGCAGGTCGCGCTCCTCGGGCCGCAGCACCCGCTGGGTGGCGCTGGCCAGCCGCTGCGGGTCGGCGTAGAGGTCGATGAGCAACTGCTCCGGCGACAGCGCCGGCCACAGCCGATCCAGCTCGGCGGTCAGTTCTCGACTGGCTCGCAGCTCGGCGCGGATGTCTGCCAGGTCGCTGCGGCCCAGCAGGCTGCCACCCAGCGGACCACTGCCCATTGGATCACTGCCCAGCCCGCCGGCGACCTGCTCGGCCAGTGCCGTCACCACCTCGCGGTGGAAGATCTGCTTGGCCTCGTTGTGCGGGCGCCGGGAGCGCCGCGCCCGGGTGCGGGCCGGCAGACACACCTGCTGGTCCAGCCGGACGATTTGCGCCTCGACATCGAGGTCGATGGGCGCCGGAGGCACCTGCTGGCGGTCCCGGACCGCTGCGGCCAACACCTTCACCATCTCCGCGCGACCCTTGACCGCGGCGGTGTCGGCGGGCTCAATCCCGCAGGCGTGCAGCCCTGGGTGCAACTGGGCCACAGTGGACAGCAGCACGCTGGTCTCGCCCAGCGAGGGCAGCACCTGCCCGATGTAGCTCAGGAAGGTTGAGTTGGGGCCGACGACCAGCACACCCCGCTTGGCCAGCTGCTGGCGGTGGTTGTAGAGCAGGTAGGCCGCCCGATGCAGCGCGACCGCGGTCTTGCCGGTGCCCGGCCCGCCCTGTACGACCAGCACCCCCTGCGGTTTGGCACGGATGATCCGGTCCTGCTCGGCCTGGATGGTCGCGACGATGTCGGACATCTGGCCCGTCCGACTCGCCGACAGCGCGGCCATCAGCGCCGCCTCACTGGTCAGGCTGGTACGGGTCGGCTCCTGCTGGGCACTGTCGAGATCGAGTACCTCGTCATCAACGGCGAGCACGGTCCGGCTGCGGGTCCGGATGTGCCGGCGACGGCGAACGCCCTCCGGGCAGGCGGCGGTCGCGGTGTAGAACGGACGCGCCGCGGGCGCCCGCCAGTCGATGAGCAGCGGCTTGTAGTCACGCTCCTCGTCGAGCAGCCCAAGCCGCCCGATATAGCGCCGCTCCTCGCCGTCGCTGTCCCCGCCGTCCTCGTCGTCACGGCCGTCGAGGTCGAGCCGTCCGAAGCACAGACCCTGCTCCACACCGTCCAGGGCGGCGAGCTGGCCGGAGTACATCGCGGCGGCCGCGTCGCGCTCGCTGAGCGCTTGGGGCGTTCCAGTAGTGGCGCCTCTGAGGACCTCGGTGAGCCGCCGCACGGTGTAGCGCCGGCGCTCGTCGAGATGGCGGTAGAGCATGGTGAGGTAGTCCTGCTCAGCAGCCAGCACGTCAGAGTTTGTGGAGGGGAACGACACGCGATGCATCCACCTTCTGCGATGGGACGGCGAACGTGGCACGGAAACCGGTGGGCAGCTACCAACATTTCAAGGTAGCAAGACACGCGCCCCCAGGCGTCCTCGCCAGTATCCTCGCCGGCTAAGGCGTGACGATCGGCAACAAGCTGCAAGTTACTCCTGGCTGCCGTGAGCACTGCTGCCGGCGTCGACGCTGCCATGGCTGTAGCTGAAGTCGGACCCGCCCCAGCCGAACATCCCCAAAAACGTGAACTTGGACATGCCCTGGCCGTTGGCGCCGGGGTTACCCGGGTCACCGGAGGGGCCGTTGATGGCTCCATGCAACAGCGACAGGACGGTACGGGCCGGCAGCAGCTCCACGTGTTGCTCGCCGAGCTCGGCAAGGTTCATTGCGTCAGACATCGAATCCCCCTAGGAAAGGCGGTCCCCGGGTCGTCGGGCACCGAAGTCACCTCGCCGGCGGCAGAGCCGGTGTGGCATCACATACCGTGCCTACGTGGGGCGCCCGTTGCAATCAGTAGCTCCACGTAACTCGCAGCGACCCGCTACGTACCTCCCTTCTCCGGTTACCTATGCCACAGCACAGCGATGAGCATCCATGTAGCAGCTTGGGGGTAGGTCAGCCGGTGTAGGCGCGACCGGTGTAAGGTTGTCCGATCAGCGTGGGTAGGCGCGTCCAGCCGGCGCGCCGCTGCTGATCGACCCGCAGGTCGACCAGGCCGACCGGGTGGGTGTAGACCACCTCCTCGACGTGGCCCCAGCCCAAGGTGGGTACGCCTGGTGGCATAAGTTGCGACGGCAGCTCGACGAACGTCGCGGTCCGGTCGACCTGCAGCAGTGTGCCCCCGTTGTCCGCGAAGATCGAGTTGTGGATGGTGGCGTCCTCCAGCCCGTCCGCGACCCGCAGCCGCATCTGGGGAGCCTGCACCAGGCCGTGTCGCACGGCGATTTGATCCTGGCAGGGCCATAGCCCGGCGGACACCTGGTCGGCGAACACCGGTCGCCCGGCGATGACGTCGGTGACCGGGCGCGGCACGGTCAGTCGCGGTTGCCCGACGGCAAGCCAACTGTCCGGACCGGCGACGCGATCCTGCGCTACCACCCGAACCGTGCTGGGCGCGTCCAGGCCGGCGTCGGCCAGCACGACCGTGACCTCGGCCCAGCCGGTGCTGCCCCCGACCTTGTCCCCGACCGCGTCGACCGGCACCGTGCGCACTCGATCAGGGAATGCTGGGTTTCCGGCTCCCACCTGCACCGCGAGCCGCTGGTCGTTGGTCAGGGTGCCGAGCACCGGCACCACCACCCGGCCGTCCGGAACCGGACCGGGCATCGGATACCAGGGAGTCTGGACGGCCCCGGTACCGGTACCACCGGACACGTCGCCGTGCCACAGCGTGCCCTTCGGGGTCATCGGTGGCGGTTCCGGCAGGGGTGCTTCTCGCATGTCCCCCGTGAGTGTGGCGACCCCGGTGGCTGGCCCGAGGCCAGGTTTGACGTCGGTGAACACCGTGACGGAGGTCGCGAGCCCGCAGGGATGGCCGGTGAGCGCGCGCAAGTTCATCAGCGCCACCGAGCTGCCCGGGTACTGGCGCAACGGCGCAACGGTGAACACAGCGAGCATCAGCACGACCCCGAGGCCGGTAGCAGCGACCAGCACGGTGCGATCCGGGCCCGGCCATCCTCCCCGTCGGGCCCACCACCAGCCCAGGCCCGCGACGGCGAGCCAGAACAGCGGGTTGCGCAACATCAGCGGACCCAGCGACGGGGTGAGCAGGCTCTGCACGTAGGGGGTCGCGATGAGGGTGTGGTCACCGAAGGGCTGGCCCCAGTCCGACAAGGGCCGCCACAGGTTGGGGCCGGCGAATCCGACGGATGCGGCGACCACGAGGCCTGCAGTACCGATGGCGACTGCTGCGGCGCCCACCCGCCGTGGTAGCGGAGAGCGGATCACTGCAGCGGCGATCAGCACGGTGGCGGGTGCCGCGATGGCACCGAAGTGGTTCACCCACTTGGTGGGCGTCAGTGCCATTGCCACCAGGCCGAACGCGGTGATCGCCGCCATCTCACCGAGCAGCCGGCCGCTGCGATTCCCGGTGCCACCGCGCCGCTCGGCCCCGATGGCCCCGGCCCCGATGGCCCCGGTTCTGATGGCGACGGCCAGCAGCACCGCCAGGGTGAGCAGCACCGGTAGCCGCTTGCCCCAGGCGCCCCGTTCGTCGGCGACGAGGAGGTTCGCGTAGTGCAGGTATTCCTCGTACCAGGCGTGCTGGCGGTAGTACCAGCGGTGCACCGCGATGGATTCCAGCACGTCACCGAGCGTGGCGTCGGCGAATCCGATCGGAACCACGATGAAGGCGACCGCCCCGGCCAGCAGCACCGTCGCCATCCGGTCGGCCAGGTTCGAAGATCGCCACCACTGCCACAACCACGGCAGGCACAACACCAGCGGAGCGCCCGCGACCAGGCCGGTAGGGGAGGTCGTGACGGTGAACGCGGCGACGGCGGTGGCCGCCGCAAGCACCCCGACCGAGCGGCGCCGGCGGGCCAACTCGGCCAGCACCAGCACCGCCGACGTGCCCAGCGCGATCAACGGTTCCGGCCGCAGCGTGATCCCGTAAGGCAACCACCACAGCAGATGCGCGACCGCCAGAGCCCACGCCACCAGCGGTCGCCGCGCCGTCCGGTCGAGCACCGTCGCGACCAGGACCCGCAGCAGCGCGTAGCTCACCAGGCCGTAGCCCAGCGGTAGCAGCCGCATCCAGGCCAGGCTCCAATTGCCTCCGAGTGCCCCCCAGGCCTGCATCAGATACTGGCTGGCGGAGAACGGGTTTTCGGTAACGTTGAACTGGTAGATGACGTTGCCGATGTAACCCGAGTCCATCGCGTTGCGGGCCATCAGCAGGTACCACGAGTCGTCGATGTTGACCGGAGCCAACACCACCCAGATCAACGAAATCCCGACCACCACAGCATCGGCCCACGACGGGCGCGGCCGGACCAATCCGGGCCCATCACCCCGCCACCACCGCCAGGCCAGCACGAGCAGCACCGCAAGTGCCAGACCATGCGCGACCAACAACGCCGTCTTCAGCGGCGTGGGGCGCGACTGGTAGCGCGCATCGGTGTGCAGCGTCACCGATAGCCCACGGGTTTGGCGTACCGCGTCGGTCTGCAGCTCAGCGACCTGAGGAGGCAGCAGGTCGGCCCGAATGCTGATGTCGGCGCCGTCGCGCGACACCCGTATCCCGTCGGCATCGGCGAGGACCCCATAGGAGCAGGTGCCGGCCGGCAGCGCCTCGCGAGCGAGTTCCGCACCGGACGCGGTCACCGTCACGATGCCCTGGGATGCGGCTATCACCAGGCCCTCACCCGGAGCAGTGCCCACGTCGGCGGGCAGCGTGCGCAGTGCCTCACCCCCACCGGGGCGGGCGTTCAACGTCTGCAGCGTCGCGCACGGGACGGTGGCGGTGAGCTGCAGCGGCCGGTACGGCGACAGCGGAAGCACGGTCGAGGTGGGCTGCTGCCCGGCACGGGGCCAGCTCACCACCGGATCGTCAGCGATGACCGGAGCGAGCACCGCGAGGATTCCCAGCACTCCGGTGACCAGCGCCAAAGCCGCGATCGTCCACCCTATCCGGCGGTTGCCGGTGTTAGTGGTAATGCGGTTCGGCACCGCCGCAGGCTATGGGGCTGGGCGCACGTGGCTGGCGCTGGGTGGGTCTGATCTCCTTCCTGATCGGTCCACTCGCGTGATCCTTGTTCGCGGTCTTGATGGTCACGGGTATGAACGCTGCTGTCGACTCACTCACGGCCTCAACGGAACCCCTACGTGCACCCGTCGGCGCGACCACCGGTGCCGCCATGGCTGACGTGACGGTGAGCGAGTGCGACGGTTCCAACCAGTTCGGCCTCGCCAATGTCACGGTGCGGATCACGAACAGCACGGACCGGGTTCAGTCCTACTTGGTCACAGTCAGCTCAACGACGCCGCCGGCAACCGTCTCGATGAGCCTGAGCTGACCATGGCCGCTTGCTCGGTCTGGGTGCGTCGCAGCGGCGGTGGACAAGCGGAGCGTGGGCCGCAAGCAGCCGCGGCGTAGTGCCGAACCCCGGGCTGGCAGACGGCTACGGTCACAATCCGGGTTTCGGTCCAACCCCGACAAAAATCGGCACACCACGAGCCACATCGTGCGCAAAAATCATTGGTCGCCGGGCGGGCCCTGGGTGTGCGACCGTGAGGTATGCGACCCCCGATCACGATGATGTTGTCCGTGGGGGCCGGGCTGATCGCCGCGGCGACGATGGGCGCACCTGCCGCCACCGCAAGCACGGCCACCGCAGCGCAAGAGATCTTCCTCGTGCTCGGTGTGCAGGCCCGCGGTATCGATCGGTTCGTCACGCTACGTTGCGACCCACCCGGCGGAACCCATCCGCATTCCCAGTCCGCCTGCCGGGTGCTTGGCGAGGCTGGCGGTGACTTCGCCAAGATCGCCGGGCAACCCGGCACGCTATGCCCGGATATCTACGACCCGGTGACGGCAATCGCCTCCGGCGACTACCAGGGCGTGCGGGTAATTTTCCGGCACACCTATCCCAACCGCTGCGACCTGGCTCGCCACACCGCCCCCCTCTTCGAGCTGTGACGCCTTGTCCGCTGAGAATCGATCACGCTTTCGTTGGCTGGCTGCGGACAGTGTGAACCTACGGAGAACTGTCTGATCAAGATTCTGTGCGAGCCGCGGGTATGTCCCCTATCAAGAGGCGCGTCGATGCTCCGCACCTCTGGTAGATGTCGAGCGCGCGCCGGTCCAGCGTGACCAACTCGACACCGGCGGCATGTGTGGTGAGCGCGATAAGCGCGTCGTGCACCGCACCTCCGGCGACACCCAGCTTCGCCAGGCGGGTCGGCAGCGCGTCGTGCTCCTCAGGATCCAGGGCGAGTCGTGATCCGGAAAACGTTCGCCGGAGGAACTCCGCGACCGTCGCTGGTACGGCCCGAAATGGATCAGGCAACCTGGTCAGCACGGAGTAGGCCTCCAGTGCCGCGTGCACGGGGAGACGCGGATCCTGGTTGAGGACATCGAGGGCTGCGGCGTGGTTCTCGTGCCACGCGCCGAAGCAAGCGACGACCACCGAGCTGTCGAGCGCGATCACCGGCGGACGTGTTCCAGGGTGTCGCGCACCATCTCCGCGGTCAGTACCGGCATCTCCCGCTCGGTCACAGCTACTACCCCGCTGCCGTGCTCGACGAGGTGCATGGGGGTGACGGGAATCTCTATCTCGATGCGGCGGTCCACAATGCGAAGTTCTAGCTCGGCACCGGGTGCCAAGTTGAGCTCGTCGCGGGCCGCCTTGGGGATGACCAGCCGACCCGCTCCGTCGATGGTGGTTCGCATGGCACAACTATCCATGATCAATGGTACTGAACCGCCATGCTGATCTTCCCAGCTCCCAGAGCGCCGCGCACTGCTGGCCAAGGCCGACAGCTCACCACGTTCCCCTAGGAGGCCGAGGCACGTCGGCTACAGACTTCTTCGATCTCGGTGCGGGGTGCGAGCGCCCGCAGGTCACCGAGCCCGCTGCTGCAAGTCCGGTCTTGCCCAGGCCAGCGTCGCCGAGGATCACGCCACTCGCAGCTCATCCAGCGCGCTGCGTTGCCACTCGACCTGCTGCGTACTGAGCGCTCGGACGCGTCCCGGCACAAGGCGTCCGGTGCTTCCGGGATAACGCTCGGTGCTTCTGGAATAACACAGTGCGCCGCTTGATGTGGCCATCGTCAGGTCACAACAGTCGCATGGGCGGAGTCACCCATCCGGTGACAGTGATTGGTGACGCGGGTCGTCAAGTCGAGCGATTGCGCACCGACCGGGGACGATTTCATCCTGCGCATGGCATTGCTCTTCGCTACTCGTGCGCGATGATGATTTCCTGATGGGCCAATGAGTGAAGGTCGGGTGGTTGCGACGCAACGGGAGCCGGTTGGCGCAGGAGCAGCAGCGTCGTCGGCCGTGCGCCTTCAAGGCCGGGCGAGGGTCACCCGGCAGGCCTTGCTCATTGCGGCCGCGACCCGATTCGCCGAGGGGGGCTACCACGGCACATCACTGAGCGAGGTGATCGGTGCCAGTAAGGTCACGAAGGGTGCGCTGTACTTTCACTTCGCCTCCAAGCAGGCTTTGGCCGATGCAGTGGTGGCCGAGATGGTGGAGCGTTGGAAGGCGATGGTCGCCGATGTCAACGCCCGCGGCTTAGACCCCCTGTGGACCCTGTTAGCGCAGACCGATGAGGTCATCGCGCGCATGATCGCCGACCCCATCGCGCGCGGTGGCATCCAATTGCTGACCGACCCCGGCGTGGTCTGCGCGGACGCCGCCATGCATCACGCGCACGGAGAGGCGGCGGCCAAGGAGCAACTCACCGCCGCCGCGGAGTCCGGCCTGCTGCGGCCCGGTGTCGACCCAACCTATCTCGCCCGCGTTGTCGTCTCCATGATCACTGGTGCCAACCTGCACTGCGACCTGTTCCGAGGCCACGATCAGCTGTGGGAAGCCGTCACCGAATTGTGGCAAGGGCTGTTACCGGCGATTGCCACCGATCCCTGGCTCGAGCGCTGGCGGGTTGCGGACTGGCCGCGGCGGTCGATGCCCGTGATCAGCCAGCTTCCCGATCCGTCTCACTGACGCGCCCGGCTTCAGGTGGGCTGGGTGCCCAATTGCCGTGGAAGCCGTGCGGGACGCGGTCGGGCAGGTGGATCGCGGCGATGGTCTCGAGGGTGGCGGCGTCGAGCAGCACGAGATCACTGCGGTTGGTGGTGGCGTTGGTCTACAGATCGCCGTGATAGCTCGTGGCGGCCAGCGTGGGAAGGCGCGTCCATCCGGCCCGCCGCAGCGTCTCGACGCGCAGGTCGACCAGGCCGACGGGATGGTCATAGACCACCCGCTCGACGCGACCCCACGGCAGGGTAGCCGGACCGGAGGGCCTCAACCGGGTCGGCATCCGCACGATCGTCCCGGAACGGTCCGCCGGCACCTGGGTGCCGCCCCTCGAGTCATCGAACACCAGGTCAAGGAAGCCACGGTGGAAGGCTTCATCGCCTTGCACCAACACCTGCGGCGACCGCGCGATGCCGTGCTCCACCCCGACCTGGTCGACGCACGGCAGCAAGGTGGCAGTGATCTGGTCGACGTATACCGGCCGGCCGGCGGCCTGGGTCACCAGCGGGCGCCATTCGGCCAGCCGCGGTTGACCTACCGCAAGCCAGTTACCGGTGCCGCTGACCAGATCAAGGATCATCAGCCGCACCTTTGACGGCCGCGCTTCGCCGAGCCGGTGCAGGGTGACGGCTGCTTGTTGCCACTCCGTTGATGGCACGGTCAGATCTACCGGTAGCGCGACACTGCCGGCCACGGTGGGGTTGGGCCCCCCCGCGGTGGCGTACTCCAAGATCAGCCCCTGGCCGGCCCGGGCGCCGAGCAATGGGATCAGCAGGTGGGTACCGTCATCGGTTGGTCGCTGCGTGGGCAGGGCGAACCACGGTGTCACGAGCAGCCCCGTCTGCGGACCGGCCGGGACGGCGTTGTGCCAGACCAACCTGCCCGGAGCCGGGGCTGGCACCGGTAATGGCCACTCCGTTGCCGCGGCGAACGACCCCTCAACGATCGCCGGGCCGACGGGTACCGGCTGCACCGCGGTATCGACGAGAACCTGGGCGTGTTCGGCCAGCACGCATGGCTCACCGGTCACGCCGTGGGCGGCCGACATTGCCACCGACCAACCGGGGTACTGCCGTAACGGTGCCCACACGAAGACCACGATGGTCATCACCACCAGCGTGGTCGAGCCGGTCAGCAACACTGCTCGGTCGGGTGTCAGCCCGGTGTCCCGACCTCGCCGGTACCGCCACCACACCCAGCAACCCGCGGCGAGCGCGACCGCGGCCCACAGCATCGGGTTGGCCAGCTGCACCGGCCCCAGCCTCAGTCGCATGCTCCCGAGGTCGGGCGAGGCCGTCGCCACCGCGGCGATGTGGTCACCGAAGGGCTGGCCCCGGTCGGAGTGGGGCCGCCACAGGTTCGGCCCGGCAAAGCTCAGCGACACCGCACCCACCAGTACCGCCGCTGCCGCGATGGCTGCCCCGGTGCGAAGGTCGCGGCGCAGCGGGAAGCCCAGTGGCGGCCCCAGCGGCCGGCAGAGCAAGGCCGCGGCGAGCAACACCGTAGGTGCAGCCGCCGCGGCTCCGAAATGGTTGACCCACTTGGTCGGTGTCGGCGCGAGCAGCGCCAGGGCCACCGCCGAGCAGGCCGCACTGCTCGACAGCAGCCGGCGCACCGGGTCATCACCGGTAAGCAGTTCCGGACTGCTCATCTTCCTGCGCACCACGCTGCTCAGCGCGACCACCAGGAGCACCGCGACGGTCAGCACGACAGGAGCCCGCCGGGCCCACTGGCTGGAATCCTGCAGGCTGAGGATCGTCCGGTAATGAGCGAGTTCCTCAAACCAGGCGAAGGTGTCGTAGTACCACTGGTGCACCGCGGCGGACTCCAGGAAGTCGCCCAGGGTGGCGTCGGCGAATCCCACCGGCACCAGGCTGGTGCCCGCGGCGGCCAGCAACGCCACCGCGGCCACCCGCGTCACGACCCGCTGCTCGCGCAGCCAGACCCGCAACCAGGGCAGTGCCAACACCAGCGGCGCCATCGCCACCAGCCCAGAAGGGGAGACCGACACCGCCAGCGCGGCCGTCGCGGTGGCCGCGGCCAGCACGCCGACCGAGCGGCGCTGCCGGGCCAGCTCGGCGAGCAGCAGCGTCGCGGCGGCGAGCAGCACGATCAGCGGCTCCGGGCGCAGTGTCATCCCGTAGGGCAGCCACCACAGCAGGTACGCCACCAGCAGCGCCCAGACCGCCTTGCCGGTACCCAGCTCGTGGCCGAAGCCCCTGATCAACAGGCTGCGCAGCAGCACCCAGGTGAGCAGTCCGTAGAGCAGCGGCACCAACCGCATCCACGCCAGCCCCCACGCCGCCCCCCATGATTGGCCCAGGCTGCTCCACACCTGCAGCACATATTGGCTGGCCACAAAGGGGTTCTCGGTGACGTTAAACATGTAGATCGCGTTGCCGATCGAGCCAGAGGCGTCGGCACCGCGGGCCATCAGCAGATACCAGGGGTCATCGAAGTTCGTCGGGGCCAGTAGTACCCACAGTGCCGAGACCGCCACCAGCACCGTATCGGCGGCCCGGATCCGCCGCCGCCGCGTTACCGGCGCCTGAGTTCGATGGACCGTAGCACCCCACCACCGCCAGGCCAGCCCGAGCAGGACCAGCAGGGCACCGCCGTGCAGCAGCAGCAGGCCGATCTTCAGCGGGGTCGGTCTGGACTCGTAACGGGCATCGGTGTGTAGCGACACTGCCAGGCCCTCGGCGGCCGGCTGGCCCTCGAGGTCGGTGGCCAGCTCGCCCACCTCGGGCACCCGCACGGCAGCGGCGGCCCGCTGCATCCCGTCGCGCAGCACCCGTAGCCCGTCGGCGTCGGCCATGATGCGATAGGTGCACCTGCCAGGCAGAAGTGTCTCCCGCAGCATCGTGGTGCCCGAAGCTGTGATCACCACCATGCCGCGGTGCGCCGCGACGACCAAGCCCTGACTGATCTCGTCCGAAGGATCCTTCTTCACGCGGCTACTCGATACGACCGGAACGTCTAGACGGTCCGGTGTGAGCGTGCTGGCGGGCTGGGTACGCAGCGCCTCGCCGCCACCGGCCCGCTGATTCAGGGCGGACAACGCGGCGCACGGCACCCTGGCGTCCACGCTCAACGGGCGGTAGGGCACCAGCGGCAGCACGGTGTTGCGCGGCTGCTCACCGGCGCGGGGCCAGCTGACCACCGGATCGTCGACGCTCACCGGAGCGAGCAGCACCCCGGCCGCAGAAACGAGCGCGACCAAAGCCAATCCGGCCAGCGCTCTGGCCTGCCACGTCACCGCCCGCCACGCCGTGGTCCGTTCCGAATGGGACGCAGCGGCCACGGCGGGGAGAGTAACGGGTGCTGCGGCGGCGCCTGCGGACGCGTCGGTACTCTGCCGGGACCTGACCAGCACGATAAGGAGTCCCGACCGGAGCCCCGGAAAGGAGCCCCGCTTGGCCGCCCCCCAACTAGCGGCGCGTCTGAGCCTGGCCACCCAGCTCACCCGTTTCGTGCTCGTCGGCGGCGTCGCCGCCCTCGTGGACTACGGCAGCTACCAGGCGTTGCTTGCCGCCGGGCTGTGGGTGCACTTGGCCAAAGCACTGGCGTTCGTCGCCGGCACCACCACCGCATACCTGATCAACCGCCGGTGGACCTTCCCTGGCGGGGGGGGTGGTGGGCAGTTCGCTTCGGTCATGGCGCTGTACGGAATTACCTTCGTCGTTCAGGTTGGGATGAACGCGGTGATACTGGCTCTGCTGCCGCCGATGCGGGGCGAAATCACCCTCGCTTTCCTCATCGCCCAGGGCACTGCTACCTGTATCAACTTCGTTGTGCAACGCACGGTGATCTTCCGGCGCTGACGGCCCCTGACCCGGACGAGTGGTGGTCGCGGCGCGCCGAGGAAAAACCTGCCCGCCACGCCGGTGTATCACTCGCATGGGCGAGTCCAGAAGTGGCACAATTTGAGATGCGGGTTCGGGACCCCCAGCCGGATCCGCCGCCCCTCGCGGAACACCTCCCCCTCGTTTCCGCGAGGGGCCCCTCTTGTCTGAAAACTCAGTGACCTGAAACTGGGTTAAACTTCGTGACCCCGAACTCAGTGACTTTCAAAGTCAGCAAAACTCAGCGGCCCAGTTGGGAGATCTCCGCGGTCTGGCCCCCGCTGCGCAGCGGCCCTGGTGACCACCAGCCGCTTCGCACCTCGGTGGCGGTTCGCAGCGTGGGTGCCTCAGCGTCGGACACCCGGGGCCGGAAGACCATGAGCTTGCCCCAGTCGGTTTCCCAGTTCTCCTTGAGATAGCTGGGCACCTCCCGCTCGGTGGCAAGCAGCTGCAGCCAGCCGATCGGACCACCGGCGTCCCGTGATGACCAGGTCTTGCTGTAGTTGGCCAGCCGCTCGTCGGGCAGCAGCCGGTACTGGGGAATCTCGGCGATGCCGTTGCGGATCTCGAGCGGCCGCACGCAGGGGTGCACGAACCCGACTGGCCAGTCCAAGAAGACCGGAGGCGTCGGGGCCACCAGATCGGTCATCGAACTCAGTACGGGCACCCGAGGGGCGGAGAACAACAGCCAACCGTCTTCGGTAACGTCAGCGTCGGTGGCGATCAGCCGCACGGTGTCCGCCCCGGCGGCGGGGCGGCCGGCCAGCCCGAGGCGGTAGTCCCGCCAGCCCGGTCCCGGGGCGGTGGCCCGTCCGCCGATCGGGATCTGATCGATGACCTCGTACCCGCGCTCGGTGCGACGCCCGAACTCGGCGACCAGCGGTGTGGTGGCGGACAGGGTTCCGGCGACCGAGATCACCACCGGTGCGCGGCCGTCGCCGGCTCCGGCGGGCAGCGCGTACCAGGTAGTACGCATGTCTCCGATGCCGGGGCCATCGGCGGAGAAGCTGCTCCAGATCGGGATGGCGGAGCCACCGAGTCCAGACGGTGGCGTGTCAATCGGGTTGTCCCCCTCCGACGTGGGAGCGCGGTCGCCCTGAATCTCACCACGCTGCCTGCTCGCCCGGTCAGTGGAAGCCGACGGGATCTGGTTGATCTCGAAACCACGCCGCAGCGGGATGTCTGCGAGCAGCGTTCCGCTCACCGGGCGCAACGCGCCGGCGCGCCGGTCGGGCTCGACCAGGACCGCGTCGGTGAGATTGCAACTGTGTCCGGTGATATGGGCGACGTTGGACGCGGCCATGCTGTAGCCGTCGCGCTGCTTGTGCATTGCCTTGACCATCGCGCCGATCTCAGCGAACACCAGCAACCCGCAGAACACCGCCAGCGGGGCCGACCCACTGCGCAACGCCCGCCGCCCGCTGCCTCGGTCCGGTGGGGGTGGTGGCGGTGCGCCCGGTTCATGCCGCAACCCCTCGATCATCGCGAGCAATCCGGCCAGCGCGGCCGCCACGATCAGTAACGTGCTCGCTTGGAAGCCATCGATCGACGGGGGGATGTCGTACCAGGGCACCCCGTACTGGGAGACGTACCAGGGCGCGTTGGGCCCGGTGGCCGACAACGCCAAGATCACCAGCAAGCCGGAAAGGAACCACCACCGGTTGCGCGCCGAGCGCAGCACGCTAGTGCTGGTCGCCAGCGCGGTGAGCGCGGCCAGCGCGGCACCGATCGAGGCGAGCGCCCCGAAGTGGTGCGTCCACTTGGTCGGAGTCAGCGCCAGCAGCGCCAACGACAGCGCCGCGGTGGCGATCAGTCGCCGGCTTGGACCCAGGCCGGCCCCCGGGATGCCACCCCGGCGCAACAGCACCACCAGGCTGGTTCCCAGGCATAGCAGCAACAGCAGCACCGGGAAGCGGCGGGCCAGCGCCCCGTCCGGTTTATCGCTGAATAGCTCCTGGTAGCGGTTGGCCTCCTGGAACCAGGACAGGCTGGGCCCGATAGCGACGCGAATCCGGGTGGCTTCCAGCACCCCGGCCAGCGTCTGGTCGGCAAAGATCACCACGAGAACCAGCAGACCGGCCCCGAATATCGGTGCGATCACGGCGGGCCAACCGGAGACGGACGCGTGCTGGCGCAGCAGCCGCACCAGCGGCCGCACCGCCACCAGGAATGGTGCGATCGCGATGAAGCCGGTCGGCGTTGCGGCGACGGTGAAGGCGGCGGCGAGCAGGCCGAGCGCCAGCGGCAACAGCCGGCGGGTGGCCACCGCACGCTCCACCGCACACAGCGCGAGCAACGAGCCGATCGCCGTCACCGGCTCCAGCCGCAACCCGTTGTTGTAGGGCAGCCAGAAGGCCAGGAACACCGCGGCGGCGGCCCATCCGGCGGCGGCACTGCGGCGGACCTCCCGACCTAGCCGCGGCATCACCTCTCGGCTGATCAGCATCCAGCTGACCCCACCCATGACGAAGGAGGGCAACCGCAGCCACGGTGGGGTCGTGCTGATCTGCGCCCACCACGCGTACAGTTCGTAGGGCCAGCCGAAGGGTGCCTCGGGGACGTTGAACCATCGGTAGTAGTTGCCGACGTACCCCATGTCGGAGCTGGTGCGGATCATCGTGAGGATGTAGCCGTCGTCGGAGGTGATCCCCCCGATGACGACCCACACGGCCAGCACCGTGAGAACCGTGGCGTCGCGCCCGGTGGGGCGCCACCAGCGGGACGGCAGCAACCGCGGGGTCCGGCGACCGATCCGCCCGTCCATCTGATGCAGCAGTACCAGGCTGGTCAACACTGCCAGCACGGCGAGCACCATCGCGGCGAGTTTGATCGGATGTGGGGTGGACTGGAAGCGGGTGTCTGGGGTGATCTGCACCGCCAGGCCCTTGACCGGGTCGATCTTGTCATCGAGAACCGAATAGATGCCGGTCACTTGCGGCCGGACGTCCTGGTCGACCGTGACGAACTGGGTACGGCCAGCCGAGGCCATGGTGCCGGTGGCGTCGGAGGCGATTTTGATCAGACACTCCTCCGAGGACACCGGGATGGTGCCCAAGGGGAGTGTGCCTAAGGCAAATGTGCCCAGCGCCTGGCCGCGGCTGATCAGAGTCAGCTTCCCGTCCGCCACCTGCAGGACCATTGCCACTGCCGCACCGTCGGTTGAGCCCGGCGGAGTAGTAGCCAGCAGAGGTGCCGGCTGCGCCGACCGCGCGTCGGCTGAGGTTGCTGCCGCACAGGGAATCGTGGCGGTCAGGCTCTGCGGCTGAAAGGTGACCAGCGGCGCGTTGACCGGGGCAAGGGGCCCAGGGCCGGGCCAGGTGATGGTCGTGGTGCCCTGGACTATGGGCAGTAGCGGCACTGCGATCGCGAGGAGCACGCCGAGCACGCCGAACACTGCGGCGGCGAAACGTCGCCGACGGTGAGAGCGGGCGCCTCCTCGGTGGCGACTGTGGCGGCCAGGGGAGTGCCCAGTGGCCTCGTCGCTACTGCCGGGCCGGCCGCGCGAGGTATCGGTGTGCCTGGAGGTCAGCACGCGCAGGAGGCTAGTCCAATGGGACCAGTGGCGTGGCACCCCGTCCCGGGCCCCGGTGTCAGTACCGGTGTCAGTACCGATAGAAGCGCTCCGCGCGGCCCTGACGGAGCAGCTGCAGCCACTGCTGGAAGGCCCGCGGGTCGCGTTTGGTGCCCAGGAAGTACAACCCGAACCGGAATACCTCCAGCATCCCGATCAGGCGCATCCCGGGCTGGGACAGCAGGTAACCGCGATTGCGGTAGGTGTAGTACCGCTTGATCTCGTCGGCGGGGTCTTGAGCGTGGAAGTGCCCGCGCAGCATCGGCTTGAACTCCGCTGAGCCGTCGGGATGGGCGTAGGAGGCGCGCAACGTCGTGCCGAACCGCAGTCCGGCGCGGACCACCCGGCGGTGCAGCTCCACCTCGTCGCCCCGAACGAACAGCCGGTAGTCCGGGACGCCGACGACGTCCAGCGCGTCGGCGCTGAACAGCGCGCCGTTGAAGAAGCTGGCGATACCGGGCAGGAAATCGTTTCCCAGCTCACTGCGCTGCCGCTTCCAGGTCAGGCCCCGGCGCAGCGGAAACGCCAGCTGTTCCGGGTCGTCGATGTTGACCACCACCGGGGAGATCACCGCGAGGTTCCGGCGCTTTGCTTCTTCGAGCAGGGTTTGCAGCACCCGGACGTCCGCCGGACGCCCGTCGTCGTCAGCCAGCCATACCCAATCCGCGCCCAGCGCCAGGGCGTGCAGCATGCCTAGCGCGAACCCGCCGGCGCCCCCGAGGTTGCGCAGCGAGGGCAGATAGGTGGACGGGATCTGGCAGTCCTCGACGACCCCCTCAGCGGGATCGTCCGGCCCGTTGTCAACCACCACCAGATGGTCCGGCGGCCGAGTCTGCTCGGCGAGCACCGCCAGCGACTTGGCCAGCAGGTCCCGTCGATGCCGCGTCACCACCACGGCGATCACCATGCTCATCTATCACCCATCGCATTCAGCAGGCGCAGCGTGGCAAGAGCCGGCCGGATAACCACGCTGAGCCCGCTGAATGCGGTGTAGGTGGTCATTGTGTTGCTCCGATGCGGTCGAGGGTTTCCTTGCTGAGGCTTTCAAAGGGGTCCTTGCCCTTGTAGTGCGACAGCACCTTGCGCAGGTCACCCTTCTCCCGAATCTCCCCGTGGTCCAGCCACAACGCCGAGGTGCACAACTCAACGAGAAACTCGTCGGAGTGCGACGCGAACACCAGGATCCCGGACCGCTCGACCAGCGCGGTGAGCCGGTCCCGGGCC